>NZ_VZPF01000069.1 GCF_008801695.1 Pantoea stewartii subsp. stewartii | reverse complement strand
ATGGAGGCGAAGCGCCTCAAGGAGCCATGTCCGGTGTTTCACGCGATAGTGTCCATTAAAAAATGATGGACACTATTTTCCCGGAACCGGAGCCCGCTGCACAGACGGTTTAAATGTGACGCTTACACCGATGCGTCCAGCCTGCGCACTGCGGGTGTAAGGATATTCACTTCAGGCTGCCGTTCTGTACCCATGTTCATAAGTTTTCTCCTTGATGCTCAATGATTAAAAGCGATACATCATCGGCCATCGCATGTTGTTCTGTGTTTTCACCACTGCGCCAACGGATGAGATGTTGGCCGAGTTGTTGCAGAAGGTCATCAGGTGCCTGTGCAATGCTGTCCTGTATGCATGTCTGCAGACGTTCCTGACCAAACTGCTCTCCGGCCAGGTTTTCGCACTCAGTAATGCCGTCACTGAACAGACAGAGTCGTTCACCTGGCGCAAGGGTAAAGGAGACGTCGGTCCAGGAGAGATGGGGCATTAAGCCCACCGGTGCGCCACCCTCGCCGACCGTTCTGATTTGCCCGTGGGGCGTTACAATGAAAGGCGTAGGATGCCCGGCCTGACATAACCGTCCTTCGCCACTAGTCAGGTTGATCACGCCATAAATCAGGGTGAAGTAACTGACAATTTCCGCCTCATCACTACAAAAGCGTTCATTCAGAATGCGCACGACCTCCGCCGGGGAAACGACACCCTTGTCGCCATCTAAAAGAAAACGCTCTACCGTCCTGCCGTGAAGAAACTGCCGGGCGACGGCGAGCGACATCATCGCTGCACCGACGCCATGACCTGATACATCCACGCAATAAAAACCCAGATGATTATCAAGCGGAAAAACGTTAAAAATATCGCCTGAAACCCAGGCGGACGGTAAAAACAGCCAGTCGGAAAAGTAGTCACCGTAACACTGCTGATGTGCCGGGAGGACGGAGTGTTGAATCCGTGCGGCGACTTCAAGGTCCTGCTCAATTTGACGCAGCGCCTCACTGAGATGAGTATTACGTGCGGCTAACGTCGCCTCCAGAGACAGAATGCGCGTGCCGGCATGCAACCGTGCCCGCAGTTCGGATTGCTCGACAGGTTTGCTCAGAAAATCATCCACACCGGCATCAAACCCCTGCGTCAGATCGTTAGGATTTTCGCGTGCCGTGAGCAGAATGAAATAGATATAGTGACCAAGCTGACGACCACGTATCTCCCGGCAAAGCGTCAGACCGTCCATCTCCGGCATTTCCCAGTCGCTAATCACCATGCTCACCGGTTGAGTTTCAAGGATGGACAGCGCGACTATGCCATTTTCAGCCTCGCTAACCCGATAGCCCCACTGGGTCAGCATGCGTGATAACAGGCGACGATAAACCAGTGAATCCTCCACGATCAGAACGTGCGGTATCGACATGATGCCCCCTAAATCGGTAAGAACCAGATCAGGCTGATCGTGCCTTCACGAAACTTTCCACTACCGCTCTGATGGCCGGGATAACGTGTTCCGGAATAGTTCGCATACTGTATTGAAAACGATCCTGGTGTGTAGCCTGCGTAGCCGAAGCTATAACTGTAATCACCGTTCCACGGTTGCTGCTGACTCTTGTCCGGAAACCAAAATGCCGTTACACGCACGAAGAAATGTTGTTTAAACGTATAACCGCATCCGCCTAACAAGACGTTTTTATTTTGGCGAATATCGTTGCTGCTTAAGTCGTAATAGCGGGGGACCCAGCTGTAGCCTGCCTGGCAAATGATAGCGTCGCCTTTATTAATCAACAGCGCATTTTCGACCGGCTTCGGCAAGGAGAATTTATAGGCCAGCGTGATGGCTCCCTGCTCAAAATAGGTATGCCGACGACCACCCGAGGTCCAGAAGTGGTTATCACCATAATTGGTGTAAACCAGACTGAGCGTATTCGCGTGCCAGTCATCGTAACCAAAACTGTAGCGATAGTCTGCCGTATAACGGCTGGTATCGCTGACAGGCAAACGTGATGTGATATTGGCAAACCAGAAACTATAAGGGGAATATTGTAGGCTCAGATTTACGGTTTGATTGATTTTTTTCTTCTGTTCCGCGCTGTCTTTGCGGTTAGGGATAGTCATCCACTGCTCTTTCAAACCCGAACTAAAACTCAGGGCACCAGAAAATGCTTTATCATTACCAGAAAAAAGTCGTCCCCAGCGACTGGTGTACACGCCCGCCTGTATCGGCTCATCGTTCTTATCCCGCAACGGTAATGTATCGTCCGTTTGGGCCGCCCCACTTTCCGTCGCGGCACTGAATAACGCGCAGATCAAGAGATATTTCTTATTCATCTGCCCTTCCTTAGTTAGGTATCCAGCGTGCAGCAACGTTATATTTTGCCATCAGCCACAGCGTGCCCAGCGCAGCCGCATGAATAAGCGTGTTTTCTAACCATGCGTGACGCCATAAATCAAACGACACAAACTGGCTGACTGCGAGCACAACATAGACATGCAAAATAAAGGTATAAAGCGAGTGCTGGCCCAGTGGAATAAGAAACCAGCCTGCAAAGCGATATATCGGCTGCCAGCACCATGTCAGAAGCAGATAGACCGTTACCATCAGGCAGATATCGTTGACGACCCTGACGGGACCCAGCCCATTTTTTGCCGCCCACGTATGGTAGAACGTATCAAAATCTGCAGCAGGAATGATGTGCATCAACAGATCGGACGGCATAAAAGGGTTGGTATGATTTTGTGCAACAAACCCCATAACTAACGCCACTACGACAAGTGCCGCCACGGTCAATTTGCCCGGCGGTGTATGTGCAAAAGAGAGCAGTTCGTCTTTATACCAGCCACTGCACATCCCCAGTACAAAAATGAATTGCCAGGCTAACAGCGGAAAAGCGAATTCGAACTCCGCCGTTGTCACGCGTACAGGCCAGCGTTGCCAGTAGCAGTAGATCAGTAACGAAAGACCCAATAACCCGTAAACTTTTCCCTTTTGCAGCATGGCTAAATAAAACGGACTGATCAGCAGGAGGCAGATATAGAGGGGCTTTGTTGAATAATAGGTAATCATTCTGTTTTGTCTGCACTGTTTTGGTAGAAAACGCTGATGCCAGACAGAACACCGTCATACGCAAGCATGTAATGCATTGATTTTATGTTATCTGAAACAACCGTTTTCATAGTACCACAGCATAAAATCCATTTATTCAACAAAGCCATATAGAGGCCAAGGATTTGCGTCTGATGAGGGCCGATTTGTAAATAGAAAACAATGTTAAACCAGGTCTCTTTTATTTGTGGTGTGACCGGATAGAGTGACCAGTGGGTGCCTGAAAAGCGATCGGTAAAATGCGTCACCTCAAAAACATTGATAAAAGGCAAATACCCTAACAGCAAAAATGACAGGATGATAAGGATATTTACCCGGTATATCTTCCATGCACGAAGATAAAGTCCCCAGGACACTGTGAGCCAAACCACCTTTTGCAGTCTGGCACGACTAAGCATACCTAGCATAAAACCGGATAAAATAACAAATCCTTCCGCTCCGGTTACTAAACCGAATCTCTCCCAGGTGAATATGTTGAACAGGGACATTATTTCTGTATGTGCTACAACCATCATTACCAAAGCAATGCCGCGCATGAAATCAATTCTTAAATCGCGGCTTCCCGCTGCGCTATAGCGCCATGTGGCTGATTTGCAGAATGATTTCTGCTTCACCGCTTGCACGACCTGGCTCATGATGAGGTTTTATTCCTGACTGAAAAACATCTGGTTAAATATTTGATAGCCTAATGCGGGCTTTATGGCAAGTAATTGTGTGCAATGAGGATAGGCCGGCATTAATAAAGAAAAAACAGATCTTGCTTCATAATTTTTTAGTTTTCTGGACACTTTTTTTTGTGCTATCTACACTTGTTTTACTTTTTGTTTTATTAGACGTTATTTTCTCGGGCAGGCTGAGCGCTGCCTGCAGGATGGCTTTATTTCATCCCTGTTGCGGAATCAGGATATCCTTTGCTATGGATTTTTACTTTTCCCGTTTTGAAAATCGCAAACCACCGGAGCCCCTCAGCACACCGACCTGGGTGATACTGACCTGGCAGGTTTTAGCGGTCGCCGCGTTAATTCTCGGCGCAAATTATATTTACTGGCGCTGGACCGCCTCGCTTAATATTTACGCGCTGTGGTATTCGATTCCGTTGGTATTGGCAGAAACGTTTGCCTGGATTGGAACGATATTATTTACGATCAATCTCTGGAAAGAAGAAGACCCGCTGCCAAACCGTCCCTCAGAGCAAATTAACGATTGCCTGCTTGCAGAGGAACAGGTTGAGAAAAGACCGATCAAAGTCGATCTGTTTATCGCGACCTATTCTGAAGACGTTGAACTCGTCAGGCTGTCTGTTCGTGACGCTCTGAAAATGCAATACCCCTTCCCGCTTCACTATCAAATACACGTGCTCGACGATGGCCGGCGTCCGGAAATGAAAGCGGTATGCGATGAGGAAGGCGTCAACTACATTACCCGTCAGACCAATATTGGCTACAAGGCCGGAAACCTCCGTAACGGGCTGGAAAACACGGAGGGTGATTTCCTGGTTATTTGCGATGCTGATACGAGAGTCTTCCCCACGTTGCTCAGCCACACATTGGGCTATTTTCGCGATCCAGATGTGGCGTGGGTCCAGACACCTCAATGGTTTTACGATCTCCCTGAAGGGGAAAACCTGTCAAACTGGCTGCAACGAAAAGCGGGCAAGGTGGGATATGGTCTTGGCTGGCTGACACAGAAATTTGTCGGGCCGGTCACGATTGGGCGAGATCCGTTTTTTAACGATCCACGCATGTTTTACGACGTGATTTTACGTCGGCGTAACTGGGCAAATGCGGCATTTTGCTGCGGTGCGGCTTCTGTACATCGACGAGAAGCGGTGATGCAGGCAGCCTTGCGGAGCTATGTCTGGACGGTGGAAGAAGAAATTGATCGTCACACGCGCGACATTCATGATGCTGCCACGCGTGAAGCATTGCGTGACGCCATGCGCCCTCACGTTGCGTTTGACACAGAACTCACGCCCTATAAGTTTCACGTCTCAGAAGACATTTATACGTCCATCCTGCTTCACGGCGATGCGGGCCGGCGCTGGCGCTCTGTCATGCACCCGCGTGTTGAATCCAAGATGTTGTCTCCCCAGGATATGCTGACATGGATGATTCAGCGTTTTAAATATGCTGCGGGTTCGCTGGACATCCTGTTTCATGACAATATTTTCAGTCGCCGCCGCTTCAGGCTTTCTTTGCCGCAAACGCTTATGTATGGCACCACTTTCTGGTCGTATCTGGCCTGCATCTGGAACACCGTTTTTCTCTTTTCACCCATAATCTACCTGTTCACCGGCATTCCGCCCGTATCGGCCTGGTCAACGCCCTTTTACCTGCATTTTTTGCCTTTTTTCATTGTGTCGGAACTCGCATTTATGTTCGGGACATGGGGGATCTCTGCCTGGGACGGCAGGGCCTCATATCTTTCTTTTTTCTCCATGAACCTGCGCGCGTTGGGCACGGTACTTCGTGGTGAGCAGATAAAATTTCACGTTACGCCAAAGGAAAGACAGACAGGCCGTTTTCTGTATCTCGTCAAACCGCAAATCGCCGTTGTGGTACTGACTCTTGCCGGGCTTATATGGGGAGGGATTCAGGTCGCACGCGGTCAGGTCGATGATCCTTCAGGCTATGTCATCAACATCTTCTGGGGGGCCGTCAACATAGCCGCCATGTTGCCCTTGATCTTAGCCGCAATCTGGACGCCCGCCGACGAGAAGGAGACGAGGCAATGAGGACGAGAGATGCGCTGCTTTCTGCCCGAAGTTATCTCACCATCCTGCTCGGTTTTCTGATTGGGTTTGCTATTGTCGTCTGGGTAGAAAAACAGATGCCAACACGCGTAGAAAGCAGTACGGGGGTCGCGTTAAGTGAGGATTTCCCTCCCCTGCCAACCCCACGAGAGTTGACCTTTGAAGAGGCAATTTGGGCACGGGTGGCCTGGCAATATTATGTCAATAATACACAGCCAAATGGTCTGGCAAACGCGAACGACGGTGAACCCTGGCTCAGCCTGTGGAGCATTGGTAGTTATCTGTTTGCTGTCACAGCCGCAAAGCAACTTAATGTCCTGACAACCGACGAGTTTGATGAGCGGATTGCTGCTGCACTGCTGACGCTTAGCCAAATCCCGCTCACGCCTGACGGTCTGCCAGCGGCCTATTATCATGCAGATACTCTGAAGCTGCTGGGAAAACAGGAGTCTTCCGCAATCGGTATGGGACGCCTGCTTAACGCCCTGCAAACGTTAGTGTGGCGTTATCCCCAACATGCAACCGCCGTGCGCGACCTGTTTAAACAGTGGAACGTCGGTGCGCTGATTGTAAAGAACTCGGCCAGTCAGGCTGCGGTAGCGTTACACCAGTGGGCGCTGGCAACAGATGAACCCAAAAACAGTTTTGGCTATCGCCTGTATGCCAGCCATACGCTTCGCCTTATCGACAGCGTCGCCGGACTGGCGGTCACGAACCCACCAGAGCGTCAGCAAATGATTGATATCGATGGCATCATGGTGCCTGACGAAGGATTACGCACGCCCTGGGGACGGCAGCCCTCACTGATCAGCCTGCCTTACCTGTTGACCGGACTTGAAATGGGTTTTGATGCGCAAAGCGCGGAGATCGCCTGGCGCATTATGCAAATTCAGCAGCGCCGTCACAGCCTGCGCGTCAGTAAACCGCCCATCAGTACCGATTATGCCGAACCCGCACCAGATTATGCCAACGATCTGCCAGACCGGCAGCCTGTCCAAAATGGTGATCTGCGTGATGAGGCACCCGAACAAACGGCCATCACTTCCACACGTTCTGCCTTTGCATGGTATGCCCTGTTTCGAAACCGCTGGAGTGAGGCGCTGCGCCAGCAGGTACAACCTTTACAGGTGCCCGGCAAAGGCTGGCAGCGCGGACTAAATCTGGACGGCAGCATCAACACGGTTATTGATGCAGATACCAATGCCGTGGTCCTGGAGAGCCTCGCCTATATCGTTCAGGGACAGATGCTTTGTCTGGCCTGCCTTAGCGCGCCCCCTTCTCTTACGTCTTCAGCAGGAGCTACGCCATGAAGCGGAAATGTATCCTTTTTTTCCCCGTATTAACCGGGCTCATGGCATGCTGGCTCGCGCTGGCGACAGCGCAGGCAGCGCCGGGACTACCGGCATCAGAATTTACTCCCCGAAGTGGTGAGCTGACACCACGTGAAATGACCATTGCCAAAAATGCCTGGCAATATTTTGTCGCTAACTACCAGCCCAGTACTGGCCTGGTGAACGCAGTCAACAAATATCCTTCCACGACAATGTGGGACAGCGCGTCTTATCTGGCTGCTCTGACGGCGGCGCGTGAGTTAGGCATTATTGATAAAGCCGAGTTTGATCGACGTATGTTGAAATTTCTCGCGACCCTGAACACGCTGGTGCTGTTCAGAAATGAATTGCCCAATAAAGCCTATAACACGATCAGCGGACAAAAAGTGGACTACCGAAACCAACCTGGAGAGATTGGTTTTTCGGCGCTGGATATCGGCAGAATGCTGGTATGGCTTAAAGTGATTAAAGAGCGTTATCCGGAATACAGCAACGGTATCGATAATGTCGTGCTTGGCTGGGACTTCAGCCATGCCGTTGATCCCTGTGGCACCCTGTACGGTGCTTACCTGGAAAATGGCCAGCCCAAATATGTTCAGGAAGGTCGACTGGGCTATGAGGAATACAGCGCTGCGGGTTTCCAGCTCTGGGGGTTCAATACCTGCCAGGCCAGCCGGCCACAGCCTTATGAGCTGGCAGAAATTTACTGTGTGCTGGTGCCTTATGACTCGCGCGACCCGCGAGATACGTCACAACATAACTATGTCGTGACCGAGTCCTATCTTCTGTATGGTCTGGAGTTTGGTTTTGATAAAGCGACCGACAGAGATAACAGCCCACGCAATTATTCCCATCCGTGGATGAAAAATTTTGCCGATCGGGTTTATCAGGCGCAGGAAAACCGCTATGCAATCACCGGCATTCTGACCGCGCGCTCTGAGCACCAGCTCGATAAAGCCCCCTACTTTGTTTATGACACCATATTTAGTGATGGCTATAACTGGAACACGATTACGGATAAAGGACAGTTTGTACCAAATAGTGCGGCCGTATCACTTAAAGCCGCACTCGGTATGTGGGTGCTCTGGAGCTCGCCCTATACCGACAGATTGCTGAATGCCATTGAAAACGCTAATGAGGAAGGCAAAGGCTACTACGAGGGTTTATATGAAAACGGCGATGGCCCCATTAAGGAGTTCACCGCCAACAATAACGGCATCATGCTTGAGGCGTTGTTATTTAAAAAAGAAGGCAAACTGTTGCAGTTTAATAGCGACAATCCCAAAAATAGTCAGTTCGCCCCCTCGCTCTGGAACCAGAAGCTTCTCGATCAGTTTGAAGAAAATAATACCCGACGCAATCGCCCCTTCCTGAGCGACACGGCCGCCAACAGAAGCTGGTGCGAGCAGACCGGGACAGCGCAGCGCACCAAACCTGCCTGCCAGGCGTGTCAGTGTGCATCCTGCAAGACGGACGAGCCCATTAAATTGCCGCCGGTGACTGCGCAATGCTTAAAACCCTGATCTACAGGCTGGTCGCAGCGGGAATCATCGTACTGGTGATCGCACTGGCGTTGTTCAGTCGCGAAGGCGCGGGATGGCGCTGGCTGACGAAAGGCGGCTGGCATACCTCCGCTCGCATTGATAGCCTGACGCCGCAGGAACCGGAGTGGGCGGCCATTGCATGGCGCTATTTCCAGAATAATACGCAGCTGCAAACCGGCCTGGTCAATGGCAGCGATAAACAGCCGCGCGTCACGCTCTGGCAGATGGGGGATACGTTAATCGCGCTTCTGTCCGCCAGGGAGTTGGGTCTGGTGCCGGAAGATGAGTTTGATGCCCGGATAAGCCGCCTGCTTGGCACACTCAATCGCCTTGCGTTGACCAACACGCGTACACCCGGCAGGCTCTATTCGAGCCAGACGGCGATGCCCATAGATTACACAGGCAAATCCATCAGCAGCGGCTGGTCGGCAAAAGATATGGCAAGGCTGATGCTCGCTTTACGGCTTACCGCCGAACGTGCACCGCACTATCGTGAGTATCTGGACAAAATCATCCTGCGCTGGAATTTCTGCTCCGTTATCAATAACGAGGGGGAATTATGGTCCGCCTCAGTACAGAACGGCCAACCTGTCGTGCGTGAAGAACTCCGTCTGGGTGAAAGCGAATATGCCGCCAGTGCTTTTCGGCTATGGGGATTCCCGGCAAGTAAAGCATTCACGCCACCCGCAAGAAACGTCATTGTTTATCAGCGCAGCCTTAGCGTTGACGCGCGCGATCCGCGTACGACCTGGCAACCGTCATTACTCACTACGTTACCTGCCATGTTGCCCGGGCTGGAGTTCGGATGGCAGCCTCCTGGCGTGCCACCCGATGTTCAAAAATTAATGCGTACGCGAGCGGAAGGCATCTGGCTCAGTCAGAAGTCGCGCTGGGAGCGTGACAAGCTCCTGACTGCGCGAGCCGATTTTTCGCTGTCACATGCGCCCTGGCATCTTGAGGACACCGTCTGGGGAAATGGTTACGCCTGGAACACGTTGGGCGATGATGGCCGCGATTACCGCCAGCTGTCACAGGTGTCTACGAAGGCGGTTTTTATCCTCTGGACGCTGTGGAAAAACGACTATACCGATGTACTTATGGCAGTAACGAAGCACCTTAACAGTCCACAACGCGGCTGGTTTGAGGGCCGTGTTGAAGCGACGGGGGATATCAACCCGATGATCACGCTATCCACTAATGCCATGGTCCTTGAGTCGCTCTTCTACAAACATAACGGCGGGCCGTTATTTGATAATCATTTTGATACTGATAACAGCTACTTCACTCACCGTCTGGCAGACGAATTCAATCGTCCCGGCCTGTGTCTGCCGGGTGAAAGAAAAGGGAGGTCAGCACCATGAAATTTTATCGTGATCTCTTTGAGGCCAGCGTGAGCCGTGTCTTGTCAGAGGCGAACAAAAAAGACTTTTTCCTGGCGTTTTACGAGGCTTTTATTCACCGATCGCCAGAGACGGAGCAACACTTCGCCCGTCGCCCGAGCGAAGAAGGTCGACAGATGATCTATAAGAGTTTCTTTGCCATGCTCACCGTCGATGGTGCCCTTTTTGTTCCGGACTTTCTTGAGCAACTGGCGCGCAGGCAAACCCAGGATGGTCTGCGCCTGCCGCCACGCTTTTTTGCCTTCTGGCGGGAAGCCATGCTGCGCACTGTACGTGAACGGGATCCCCTCTGTGATGAGGAGATCCTCACGGCGTGGGCGATGGCGATAGCGCCCGGCCTGGAATATCTGCGACGGCAAGCCGAACTGCACTATCAGCCCGGGGGAGAATAAGCGATGGGAACTTCACCCCGTTTTGAGCCTGATGCGCTGCCTTGTGCGATCATGATTTACGATCGGGCCGAACGTCTGCTGGCGTGGAACGATAAAGTTTCGCTCTTTTATCCGGTGATTGCTCCGTGGCTGGAGGCTGGCGCGTCTCTGGAAACGCTGGTAGAGAAATTTATTGAAGCGGGTTATTACATCGACTCGAGTCGTCGTCAGACGCTACGGGACGCCACTCTCCGTAATTGTCGTCAGGATAACCATTGCGAAGTCAGGCAATCCGGAAAACGCCGTCTTTATTTTCAGCATCAACGCCTTCCTGAAGGAGGCATTGTCAGTCTGCATACGGATGTCACCGAGCTTGATGAAGCACAGCGCTCACGTCATCTGCTGCACAATGATTTTTTACTGACGGCCGAGTCAATCCGGATCGGCATTTGGGACTGGCACGTCTCTCATGACAGCCTGCAGGTAAATGATACATTGCTGGCAATGGTGGGGCAGTCACGCTCGCAATGGCGTTATCCGCTGCGTTTTTTGCTCAATCTGGTGCATGAAGAGGACCGCGCATCGCTGCGACAGGCGATGATGTCATCGAAACAGGATCACCGGCCTGTATTTGAATGTGAAATCCGCGTCCTGCATCAGACGGAAGGCTGGCGATGGATGCTGCTCTCCGGGCAGGTGGTGACCTTAACCATTCAGCAGGAAGCCGAAAGGGTGATTGGTACGTTGCAGGATATTACCCGCCGGAAGGAAGCAGAACTGCTTGCAATTGATGCCGCCCGCGTCGCCCGCGAAGCCAATGAAGCCAAAAGTGCGTTTCTGGCTAATATGAGTCATGAAATTCGGACACCGATGAACGGTATCCTCGGGATGACACAGCTCTGTCTGGACACCCCGCTGAGCCCTGAGCAGCGTGAGTACCTTTCGCTGGTCATGAGTTCGGCCCAGTCGTTGCTACATATTATTAATGACATTCTGGATTTCTCGCGCATTGAGTCGGGCAAGGTCATCATGGACGATGAGTTGCTGGAAATTCGGCCCTTTATTCAGTCGTTGATTCGCCCACATATGCCTGCCGCCAGTGAAAAAGGGATAGAGCTTCTGGTGGATATTGCGCCTGCAGTCCCGGACGTGCTGAAGGTGGACGGCCCCCGACTGCGTCAAATCCTCACAAACCTGCTAGGCAACGCGCTTAAATTTACCCATCACGGCGAAGTCCTGCTGGCGATAGAGCCCGCGGCCAGTGAAGACCACTGGCGTTTTCGTATTCGCGACAGTGGTATTGGCATACCTGCAGAGAAACAACAGGCCATCTTTGAAGCGTTCAGCCAGGCAGACAGTTCTACGACGCGGCGTTATGGTGGAACAGGGCTGGGGCTAACCATTTCCGCCCGGCTGGTTGCGCTGATGGGGGGAAATCTGGAGGTGGAGAGTAAGCCCGGCGTTGGGAGCGAATTTACGTTTACGCTACCGCTGGAGGGGCAACACTCGCCGCTTACAGAACGCGCATCTGGCGTTCGGTTTAATGGCGAATGCGTGCTGGTCGTGGATGATAACAGCACTAACCTGCGGTTAGTGGATACCATGCTCCGTCAGATGGGACTGAACCCGACGTGTGTGAATAATGCCAGTAAGGCCTTACAGCCTGCCGCCGGAGAAGTATTCTGGCCACTGATCCTCATCGATGCGCAAATGCCGGACATGGATGGCATTTCGTTGGGCCTTGAGTTATCGGTTTTGCCACAGACGGCCCAGAGCAAGATTATTATGCTTAGCTCAATGAGCCGCCATTTTGACCCCAAAATGCTCAAACGAATCGGCATATCCCACTATTTGCACAAACCCGTCGCCCAGCACGAGTTGCATCAGGCAATTGCAAGCGCCCTTAAACCCGTCCCGATTGTCGAGCCGGTGCAGCCTTCTACCGTTTCACCGAACACCTCGCAGGGACTGCGTGTGTTGCTGGCTGAAGATAATCTGGTGAATCAGAAAGTCGCCAGACGTTTGCTTGAACGCCTGGGACATCACTGTGAAGTGGTTGGCGATGGACAGGCTGCACTTGACCGCTGGCGAGCAGAACGCTGGGACATTCTCTTTATTGATCTGCAGATGCCGGAAATGGATGGAGAAAAGGCGATCCAGCTGTTACGACAAGAGGAAGTATTGCTTGGCCGTCCCCGTCAGCCAGCCATCGTGATGACCGCGCATGCTATGCAGGGCGACAGAGAGCGCTGTCTGGCAATGGGGTTCGATGGCTATCTCGCCAAGCCTGTCAGTCAGGATGCGCTTCATGACGAAATTACCCGCATATATACGCGTGATCAGGAAGGTTTACCTGATGAGGCCCGACTGCTTAAACAGTGCGCCGATGACCCTGCTCTGGTTGAGGAATTGTTGTCGCTGTTCAGGGAAGCAATCGAAGAAACCACCGAGACGCTGCGCAAGGCAATGGAAAACAATGATCGTGAGACGTTACGTCGGGCAGCACATAAACTTCGCGGTGAAGCCGTCACACTCGATTTCACCCGCCTGGCGCAGTTACTGCAATACCTTGAGAGTCAGGCCTCATCGCTGGAACAACATGCGCTCAAGTCCCTGCAAAACGACCTGAACGAGGAATTCCGTCGCATCACGTCCTGGCTACAACACAGGAAACAGGAGGACAGCCATGATCCGTAACCTTCTTCTTTTGCTCATCTGCCTCCCACAAGCGCAGGCAATGGATCTACCGGTCACCTGGTCACTTGCGGGAAACTGGCGAGTCCATGATGCGAACGACAGCACCTTCAGGGGCACGGGCGTGCCTGCCAGCGACTGGCGCAGGTTAAAGGTTCCGGCTAACTGGTATAGCGCGGGTTACGATCATCAGGGAGCATTGTGGTATCGACATGAGTTTGATCTTCCTGAATCCGAACCCGGTACCATGGCCACGCTCGTTTTCGACGGTATCGATTACTTTGCTGATGTGACGCTTAATGGAAAGCCATTGACCCACCACGAAGGCTATTTCCAGCGTTTTGCTGTAGATGTCAGCAGTACCCTGCGTCGTCATAACCAGCTCGCCATCCGGGTCGACAGTCCCTATGAAGATCCTCAAAAAGTGTGGCCGTTACATAAAACGCTTATAAAAGGGGTGCTTAATCAGCATGACACCCGACCTGGCGGTGCATGGTCTTTACAGGGACAGGATGCGAACTCTGGCGGTATCTGGGCACCGGTGAAGCTGCATATGAGCCGTGGTGTAACGATTGATGAAGTGATCCTGCGTCCGGACTGGCGTGAAGGACTGGAAAACCCGGCATTATCGGCGGAAATTCGTTACCGGGCCACCACTGCCGGACCTGCTACTGTGCGTCTGACAGCGGCACCCGATAACTTTAACGGCCAGACTTTTCAGCACGATTTTCCGATCACGCTGGATCACGCGACGGGTGAGCAACAGTCCTTGCGCATAACTCTGCCCATGAAAGGAGCAAAGTTATGGTGGCCGGTCGGCACCGGCAAGCCAAATCTGTACCGTGTTCGCGCCTCACTGCGTGACAGCCAGGGGCTGATGGATACCAGGGTCACCCGAACAGGGTTACGCAAACTGGAAGAGCAACCCGATAACAAAGGCTGGCTGATTAATGACAGGCGACTCTTTATAAAGGGAAGCAATTATATCGGTTCACCGTGGTTAGGAACCATGACACGGGAAAAGTATCGTCGGGATTTTGCGCTGGTACAGGCGATGAATGCCAACGCCATTCGCGTCCACGGACACGTAGCCGGCCGTCCGCTTTACGATGTCGCCGATGAAATGGGGCTGATGATCTGGCAGGATGTACCGCTGCAATGGGGATACGATGACAGCGCGGCATTTACCGACAATGCAGTACGTCAGACCCGTGAGATGGTCGAGCAGTTTGGTAACTCCCCGGCCATTATCGTCTGGGGCGGGCACAACGAGCCGCCGTGGAATTCGCCCTGGATGGAAAAGCGGTTCCCCGACTGGAATAAAACACTGAACCGCACGCTGACGCAGAAGGTCGCGGATACGCTGGCTGAAGATACCTCCCGTATTGTGCACCGTTTTTCCGCCGTGGAAGAACACTACTGGGCAGGATGGTATTTTGGTACGCCGCGCGATCTGCTTGCCCCGGCTAAAACCGCAGTGGTGACAGAGTTTGGTGCGCAGGCGCTACCGCAACTTTCAACGCTGAAAACGATTATCCCAGCCAGCTTGTTATGGCCAAAGACGACTGCTGCGGACGATCCGGGCTGGACGTTCTGGAAGTATCATAATTTTCAGCCTTTACAGACATTTAAGTTTGCCGGGATTTCGCGCGGTTCGAATATTCAGGAGATGATAGCCAATACGCAACGCTACCAGGCAAAACTGGTCTCCCTGGCTGTAGAGAGCTATCGGCGACAGCGTTATCAACCGGTGACGGCCCTCTTCCATTTCATGTTTGTTGAAACCTGGCCCTCAATTAACTGGGGCGTGGTGGATTATCTGCGCCAGCCAAAGGCGGGTTATTACGCCTTGCAAACTGCCTATCAGCCTGTTCTCCCCTCTATCGAACCCGTTACCGCCACATGGCGTAAGGGACGCGAGGCGATGGTGCGGCTCTGGGCAATTAATGATACCTGGAATGCCTGTACTGCATGTCAACTGAAGTGGCAGATATCCCAAAAGGGAGAGGTGCTTGCCAAAGGGAGCGAAACGCTGACGCTGCCGCCTGATTCAGGTCAGATGGTGAAGGAAATAACGGTTACGCCTCAAAATTTTCATAACGTTGAGATCCGTTATCGCATTGAGAATCAAAACGGGAAAACGGTGGGCAGTAATGTCCATGAGGAAAGCATTCAACGTGACGACTAAGGTAAGTTACCTGAAAACCCACGGTTTTTTGCGAAAACCTCTTATGGAGTTGGGCTGATGCTACCGTGTACGGAGCACACAGCCCTGTTTCACTGGCTTAGCCTCTTTGTTGCCTGCGCGATGGCAAGCAGGCGCTTTACCGCGGCGACCCCATTGTCTGTAAGCCGCGCATCTCCTGCAGGATGCTTTACGGGTGCGTAAAAAACACCCGGTTGTCGTTCCGGCCCGCTCCGCCCTTCCTGCTTCTCCGGCTGAGGAAAAGATCCCGGTTTACTCCTTCACCACCGCCTCCGTCTTCACCCCTGGCTGTGCGCTTGCCATTTTGCTTCGGCTCAAAAATGCATTCAGCAAAATCGCCCCGAAGGTCGCAGTGCCGATCCCGCCCATGCTGAAGCTGCCGAGCGTCAGGGTAAAGTTGCCTGCGCCTAAAACCAGCGTGACCGCGACCATGATAAGGTTGCCGTTCAGCCCCAGGTCGACGTGGTTTTGTACCCAGATGCGGGCACCTGCCACGGCAATCAGCCCAAATACCACAATGGATGCGCCGCCGAGCACCGGGCCAGGAATGGTGTGGATCAGTGCGCCAAATTTAGGTGAGAAGCCCAGCACAATGGCAATAACCGCCGCTGCGACGAAAATCAGCGTGGAGTAAATTTTGGTGACAGCCATAACACCTATGTTTTCTGCATAGGTTGTCACGCCCGTTCCACCTGCGGAGGCGGACAGCATCGTCGCCAGTCCATCACCGACAAACGCGCGGCCCATGTAGGGATCAAGGTTTTTACCGGTCATACCAGCCACCGCTTTAATATGGCCGAGATTTTCTGCGACAAGGATTACTGCGACCGGCGCGATCATCAGCATGGCATGCGCGCTGAATACTGGCGTCGTAACGGTTGGTGCGCCAAACCAGGGTGCCTGAGCGATCGCGCTAAAATCCACTGGCTTGCCCAGTCCAAGGCCGTTGGTGATGACCATATAAATCAGATAAGCGGCTACCAGCCCCAGTAACAGCAACAGGCGCTGCACCAGACCGCGGGTGAATACGGCTACCGAACCGATGCAAAGCACGGTCATGACGGCCATCCAGCTGTCAAACGAGGAGGCGGAGACGCTGTGAATCGCAATCGGCGCGAGGTTTAGCCCAATCGCCATGACCACGGCACCGGTCACGACGGGCGGCATCAGACGTTCAATCCACCGCGTGCCAACCGCCATTACGATAAAACCGATCACCATATAGAGCAGGCCGCAGGCAATAATCCCGCCAAGGGCCACACCAATATTGGGATTCGCACCCTGACCACTGTAGCCGGTTATCGCGATAACCAGTCCGACGAAGGCGGCACTGGACCCGAGGTAACTTGGTACGCGGCCGCCTACCACCAGGAAGAACAGTAAGGTACCGATCCCCGACATCAGGATGGCCATATTAGCGTCAAAGCCCATCAGTAAGGGCATGAGGACCGTGGCGCCAAACATCGCTACCGTATGTTGCAATCCCATAACGATCGTCGTGCCTGACGGCAGCCGTTCATCCGGCGCGATGACGACGCCATCCAGATTGCCTTCTCTTTTACGCCATTGCGGAAACCAGGTATTTGCCATGCACGACCCTTACTAAGTTGAGAGGAGTGAGTTAACAGGCTGTCTGACGCATCAGTGGATGATAGCGCCGGTCGAAATACACCAGTCCATGGCCGTTGTCGTTGCGCTGAATAGCAACGACTTCGCAAAACAAAATATCGTGGGTACCGACGCTGGTGATCTGCGTAATGTTGCAGTCAAACGACACCAGCACATCGGTGAGGATCGGCGATCCGGTGGCAAGGCTGGCCCAGTCAGCGGCCGCGAAACGCGCATCCATCGGTGTCTTTCCGCCGAACAGATTGGACAGCGACGCATGACCGTCTGAGAGAGTGTTAACGCACAGCACCTGGTTTTGCGTAAACGCCGCATGGACAGAGGCCGCGCGGTTCAGACATACCAGCAACGTCGGTGGCGTATCGGTCACGCTGCATACCGCAGAGGCGGTAAAACCGGCCCGTCCACCTGCCCCGTCTGTGGTGATGATGTTGACGGCGGAACCCAGGTGCGCCATCGCATCGCGGAACTCTTGCTTTTCAACGGCAGCCTGTTTAGCAGCGGTTGCGGGCTGTGTGGCGTTCAGAGTGGATTGCATGCTCGTGTCCTCATAATGAAACAGGGTGCTTACAGCACGCGGCAGGCGCGGTCAAAGTCAAGACGCGGTGCGCGCGGATACAGTTTGCTGCTGTCGCCGTAACCGATGTTGATGAGAAAGTTGGATTTCCAGCCCGTCTGCGCCAGGAAGGTTTCATCCACTTTCGCATTGTCGAAACCAGACATCGGTCCGGTGTCCAGTCCGAGTGAGCGGCAGGCCATAATCAGATAGGCTGCCTGCAGACTGCTGTTGCGAAATGCCGTATCGTGCGCCAGCTGCGGGCTGGAGGTGAACCACGAACGCGCATCGCCGGAGGGAAACAGTTCGGGCAGTAATTCATAAAACGCAGGATCCCAGGCAATGATCGCCGTCACCGGTGCAGTCAGGGTTTTCTTCAGATTGCCGCTGGACAGCGCCGGTGCCAGTTTCTCTTTGGCCGCCTGGCTCTGGATAAACACAATGCGCACCGGGCTGCAGTTTGCAGATGTTGGCCCCATGCGCGCCAGCGCGTAAATCGTTTCCAGCTGTTCATGGGTCACCGGTTTATCCAGCCAGCCGTTATGGGTGCGGGCGTCGGTGAACAGGGTTGCCAGGGCGCTGGCGGTTAAGGCTTCGGCCATGATATCTCCGTTGAAAAGGGCTCGGACACGATGTCAGCTGCATGAAAAGCATGCCGCCGCAGCCAGTCCAGTAAAATCGGGTTAAACGTATCGGGGTCGGTCACACTCATGGCGTGACCGCCATACTGCATTTGCTGGTGCTCCCCCAGAGGAAGACGGGCAGCGAGATCGGCCGAGCGCTGCCAGGGCACCAGCAAATCGTCTTTACAGCTCAGCGCCAGCGTCGGTGCGATCACCCCGTCGAGCGAGGCGGCCAGGTCAGACGTCATCAGCGCCTGTAAGCGATGCAGCAGGTTTTCCATTCCCTGAAAATGCGCCACCTGATGCTGGCGCTCTTCCTGTAATAACGCCTCATGTTCAGAAAGCCAGTCGCCCGGATACAGAAACAGGGGCTGCGCCTGAACATACGCATCCACCCCGCTGTTAAGCAGCAGGTTCTGGCGGACCTCAAAGCAGCGACGCGTCTGGCTGTCGAGCGTTGCCCATCCGTTGATGACCACCAGACTTTGCAGTAAGGCCGGATAACGCAGTGCAAGATGCAGGCCAACGATGCCGCCGAGTGCGTGACCGACCAGATGGCAGCGGCGGATATCCAGCCCGTTGAGCATGCCCGCCAGCTCATCGGCCATATCCTCCATGCGGTAACCGGCCGGAACGGTGCCCTGACTCAGGCCGGTGCCGTGCTGGTCATAAATCACGACGCGAAAATACTGTGTCAGTACAGGCAGTTGCAGCTGCCAGAAACTGCCGGAAACGCCCAGCCCTGAAGAGAGCACGACCGTGTCTGCATCGGCATTATCTTTACCTAATACCTTGTAATACATGCTGTTTCCTCAGGGTTATCAGAACAGATGCCGGTAAACAGATTACTTGCCGATGTGGGCAATCGTTGCGATCTCAATCAGGGCATCCGGCTTCACCAGCCCGCACTGAATACAGAAACGCGCGGGTTTTTCACCGGGAAAATACTCGGCGTAGACCTGATTGATTGCCCCGTAATTGGCCCAGTCGGTGATAAAGATGGAATTCATGGTGACGTCCTCCATTGTGCCGCCTGCGGTTTCAATCACGTTTTTGATGATCTCCAGAACGTGACGGGTTTGTGCCGCGGCATCGCCAACGTGCACCACGTTGTTGTCTTTATCAAACGGCAGCGTCCCGGAAACGTACACCACGCCATCGGCGAGCGTGCCCGGAACAAAAGGTGCCAGTGGCACTCCACTGCCAGCGGGAATAATGGCGCTTTTAGGCATCGTTGATTGTCCTTTGTAAAAGCGGTCAGGCCGCGTGTTGTTCAGTTTTGTAACCTACAGCGTCACAGAACTGACGCACGTTAGAGACCCAGCCAAAAAAGGTTTCAATGTTATAGATCGCGGCTTTCTGTGCGAATTCCGGGCCGGCCTGGTGCGTCGCGTCTTCCAGTACGACGCCAAAATATTCCAGGAAAAAGCCATCGCGCAGGGTGGATTCCACGCAGACATTCGTGGCGATGCCAGTAAACACCAGATGATGAATGCCATAGCTGCGCAGCAGACTGTCGAGCTGGGTATTAAAGAAGCCGCTGTAACGGGGTTTGGGCAGCACAATATCGCCAGGCTGCGGCTGAAGCTCATCGACCAGATCGTAATCCCAGTCGCCTTTTGCCAGCAGTTTGCCCATCAGCTCCGGGCGTTTGCGCATGGTTTTTAGCGCATTGGATTTATGGAAGTTCGGCGACCCCGCACCGCCGGCTTCGACATACTGATTATCCCAGCCGTTCTGGAAGAAAATCACTTTGATGCCCGCCGCGCGTGCGGCGGCAATCGCCACTTTAATATTGGCGATCACCGGTGCGGTGGCAGAGACATCAAAGCCCGCCAGATCCAGGTAACCGCCCTGTGACGCATAGGCATTTTGCATATCCACGACAATCAGCGCGGTTTGCTGTGGGGTAAAAGCGATGGCTTCAGGCCGGGCTGTGAGGACCGTTTCCTCGCCGGTATTGTGGGGTTCGCGGCGGACCACTGACGGATTCTCAACAACGTTCATTATGCGACCTCTTTCTGCGCAATGCCGATGTGCTGGCGGGTTTTCATTAATGGCTGAATGTAGCGGCCAAAGTTTTCGATGCCCTCAACGAAGTCGTCAAAGGTCAGCAGGACGCCGCCAGCGCCGGGCACGGTGTCGATTTCATCGAGCATTCTGGCGACGCTGGCCCAGGAGCCGACCAGTGTGCCCATATTGATGTTGACCGCTGAGGTGGGATCCGCCATCTGACGGACATTGGTATCGCTGCCGGATTGGGTGTCCTTGCTGCTCTGATCGGTCAGCCACGCGAGCGCCTCGGCGTCAGCCCCGGCTTTATACAGCTCCCATTTGGCGCGCGCGGCCTCATCGGTTTCATCGGCGATGACCATGAACAGCACATAAGAAGACACGTCGCGATTTTCAGCCTCTGCCGCTTTTTTCATGCGGGCGGCGGTTGGCGCGAAGGCCGTTGGTGTATTGACGCCCTTGCCGAAGCAGAAATTAAAGTCGGCATGTCTGGCGGAAAACGCCATGCCTGCATCACTTTGCCCGGCGCAGATCACTTTCATCTCGCTTTGCGGTCGCGGACTGACGCGGCAGTCGTCCATTTTGAAGAATTCGCCGTCGAGCGTGCAGTGGCCGGTGCCCCACAGATCGCGCAGCACGCTCACGTATTCGGTCAGGTAATCATAGCGGCGGGTAAAATAGTCATCGCCCGGCCACATGCCCATTTGCTCGTACTCGGGTTTTTGCCAGCCTGTGACAACGTTGACACCGAAACGGCCGTTAGAAATGGAATCAATGGTGGCGGCCATGCGCGCGACGATCGCCGGCGGCATCACCAGCGTAGCGGCCGTGGCGTAAAGTTGGATGCGAGAGGTCACGGCGGCCAGTCCGGCCATCAGCGTGAACGACTCCATATTGTGTTCCCAAAATTCGGTTTTACCACCGAAGCCGCGCAGTTTAATCATGGAAAGCGCAAAATCGAAATGGTAGTGCTCCGCTTTTTGCACGATGGTTTTGTTCAGGTCGAAGGTCGGTTTGTACTGCGGTGCAGTTTCTGAAATTAACCAACCGTTGTTGCCGATAGGAATAAAGACACCGATTTTCATCGCTCACCTCGATTAAAAGTAATACGTACCAATACAAGGGCTTACGAAAATCTCTGCGCGGCTTGAGTGCGTCCTGCGGGTTCCGAATTGCACCGTGCTGAAATCTCCAGACGCAAGAGTCTTTGCAAAGCGGGTGCCAGTTTTAAAATTAATAACCTTTTCAAAGGGTTGAAAGTTTGAATGGAAGATAACTGGATTAAACGGTCCGTTTCGGACCCATTGTTCAAAAATAACTACACAGATAACAGGCAAGATTGAGCAAAAAGGGTGCAAATCGCTCAACTGTTGATTTCAGAGCGCGTGAATAATGAGCGTTGCGATGGTCGCCCCTGCCCCCATTTGTTATGATTCACGCCTTGCTGTTTGTCTCAGGAGATGTTGTGAAGCCATTGGTCGAACACCCGCACGCTGCCGCCGGAGAGCAAAAATCCGTTAGCCCAGGTTCCAAAACCACAACGCGACGCTCTCGGGCGGTTGCTGCCAAACGTGGCGCTATCATGACCGCCGCACTGGAATTTTTTTCACTCTATGGCTTTCACGGCACCCGGCTGGAGCAGGTTGCAGAACGGGCTGACGTCTCGAAAACTAACCTCTTTTATTACTTTCCGACAAAAGAAGCGCTCTATATTGATGTGCTGAAAGGACTGCTGGATATCTGGCTGGCACCGTTAAAGGCCTTACAACCCGATCAGCATCCACTGGAAGCCATTAGAGAATATATTCGCCTGAAACTCTGTGTGTCCCGCGATCATCCGCAGGCTTCGCGACTTTTTTGCCTGGAGATGGTTCAGGGCGCGCCGTTGCTGAAACAGGAGCTGGGGGGCGGCCTGAAAACCCTGGTAGAAGAGAAATGCGATGTCATTCGGGGCTGGATTAAAGATGAGCGCATTGCCCCCGTCGATCCAATGCAGTTGATTTTTATGCTGTGGGCAACGACGCAGCATTACGCCGATTTTAGCGTGCAGGTTGAGGCAATCACCGGTAAAACGCTCAGCGATCCGGCGTTTTTCGACCAGACGGTAAAAAACCTTCAGCACATCATTACTGAAGGCATTCAGATGCGGGCTTAATCGCCTGTGCGGGGGCGTTTGTACCGACGCCTCAGCGAAAGGTTGCCAGAGATTTTGCTCGACGCAGCGTCGGGTGACATGCAGGCCGCTCATCTCTGCTGAATGGCTAGCGAAGCCCGATCAAACGGGTCATTTGAATTAGGTATTCATCAGACTCTGTACGCCTGTATTGCCCAGTACGCGGCGCAGGAAATCCTGCGTGCGCGCTTCCTGAGGCCGCAGCAGCACCTCATCCGCATGACCCTGCTCTACAATCTGTCCGCTGTGCAGGAAACACACGCGATCGGCGACCTCTCTTGCAAACTGCATCTCATGCGTTACCACGATCATGGTCATTCCCTGCTGGGCCAGGTTGCGCATAACCTGCAGCACTTCGCCGACCAGTTCTGGGTCCAGCGCGGATGTCGGCTCATCAAAAAGAATGGCTTTCGGCTGCAGGGCCAGCGTGCGGGCAATCGCTACGCGCTGCTGCTGACCACCGGAAAGCTGCGACGGCCAGGCGGAAACTTTGTCGCCCAGCCCTACTCTTTCCAGCAGCTCTTTGGCCATCTTTTCGGCTTTACTGCGTGTCTCGCCATTGACGTAAATCGGCCCTTCCATCACGTTTTCCAGCACGCTACGGTGAGGAAACAGATTAAAGCGTTGAAAAACCATACCGATCTGGCGACGCAGCGCGTTGATACGTTTGCTTTTACTGTCAACATGCTGATCAAGCACGCGGATGGTGCCGCTTTCATAGGTTTCCAGCCCGTTGATACAGCGCAGCACCGTAGATTTCCCGGAGCCTGAAGGCCCGACCAGGCACACCACTTCGCCCTCTTCGACGCGAAAACTCACCCCTTTCAGCACTTCAACTGCACCAAAGCGCTTATGGACATCAAGAATTTCAATCATCTCATGCTCCTTTTTTCTGGCGATTTTCAAGGTGCCTGGTAAAAGCCAGCAACGGCATGCATAACGTCAGGTAGAGCAACGCCACCAGCGTATACACAGTGGTGTTATCAAAGGTCGAAGCCGCCAGAAGCTGGCCCTGGCGGGTCATTTCGGTAACCGCGATCGTTGACGCCAGCGCTGAGTCTTTCAGCATCATGACCAGGGTATTGCTGTATGGCGGCAGCGCGACATGAAAAGCCTGAGGCAGAATGACGCGTCGCATCGCTTTAAAGAAGCTCATGCCCATAGAGCGCGCCGCCTCAAGCTGGCCACGATCGACCGATTCAATACCGGAACGAAAAATCTCGGCCAGGAAGGTTGAAAAGCAAAACGCGATACCGATGACGCTGGCCTGAAAGGATGTCAGGGTAATGCCGATATCGGGAAAAACGAAATAGATGTAGAACAGCACCACAATCATCGGCAGTGCGCGAGTGATATTAATGATGACGCTGACGGGCCAGGAAATGATTTTAAAAGGACACATTTTTGCGGCAGCGAAGATCAACCCCAGCGGCGTACTGATGAGCAAGGACAGTAGCGTGATATAAATCGTCATTTCAGCCCCTTGCAAAAGAAAGGGAAGGTAAACATGAATGCTGCTCCAGTCCATTATGCGCTCCCGCCGGTGTTGAGTGTCATGCTTCAAATTCATTTAAATGAATATATTTATCAGTAAATACTGTCAAACTTTTCATCTGATGACGTCATAGCATTAACTTATTAGTGTAATAAAGTGCATTGAAAGCCCACTGAATGGGGAAATCAAAGGGTTTTATGTTAATTTGTGAGGCGCAACATTTTTAGAAAAGAAAAGATTGACAGGCAGGAATTTAATTTCATTAAAGTGAAATTAATTGTTCACATGTCAATCAGGAGTAAGTGATGTCTCTTCGGTCGCACGTTACCATGGCTTTATTCTCTGTTGCCCTTGGCCTCACTTGCAGTGCACAGGCAGCGCCACTGACGGCAGGTTCTCCGCCTTCCAGCGCGCCTACCACGTTTCTGGATACCAAAACCGGTAAAATTGAAGGCTTCATGCCGGACGTGGCCGCGGAAGTGGCCAAACGTCAGAAGCTTGACATCAACTTTACCGCGGTGCCTTTCTCGACGCTGATTCAGTCTGTAATTGCGGGCAAAATCGATATGATTGTGGCCGGGATGACACCCACGCCAGAGCGCGAAAAACGTATTGCGTTCTCGCAGCCAGTCACTGCGTTTGGACCGGGGCTGGTCGTGCGTGATGACAATAAAAAAGTCTATCGCTCGCAGCAGGATCTGAAAGGCGACATCGTCGGCACCATGGCGGGCACCGATTATACGCAGGCGCTGATTAAGAGCGGTATCGCGAAAGAGGTGAAAGTGTATGACAGTCCGGCAGATATGATGCGCGATCTGTCCCTGGGCCGTATCGCTGCGGGGATGAACGATTACCCGATTATGAAATACCAGGAAAAATCTGGCGCGTACAAAGGTATGCATGTGGTGGACGGTTACAAGCCTGAGCATATCGCACCTATGGCCTTTGGCGTGAAAAAAGGGAACGATAAGCTACTTGCCGATATTAATACTGCCCTGACGGCAATGAAGGCCGACGGCACATTGCAAAAAATCAAAGCGAAGTGGGGAATGCCTTAATCGCGTGTTGATGCACGGAGGCACGCAACCTTAAGGAACATAGTGATGAAAACAGCGTTAATGCACTCAGAGGATCTGAGTGCCGTCGAGATGACGATTGGCTTACGGCTAAAGCAGATACGCAAGTCGCGCAATATGACCATCAAGGCACTGGCGGAACAGGCTAATGTGTCGGCGGGAGCCATCAGCCAGATTGAGCGCAATCTGGCTAACCCCACGGTACGGGTGCTTGAGCAACTTCGCGTGGTCCTGAATGTCCCACTGACCGCTTTTCTTGAACAAAATGAAGAGATGCGCCCCGGTGCTGAACATTATGTCCGGCGCTGGCGTGAGCGGCCACATTTTGAAGTTGGCAGGCAGGGCATAACCAAGGCGATGTTATCGCCTTCTGGCGAACATGATATTCAGTTTATGTATATCAGCATCCCTCCCCGCACGCGTTCGGAAGAAATGCTGACAGGCATTGGTGAAAAAGCAGGTGTAGTCATGGAAGGCCGTCTCACGCTGGAGGTGAACGGTGAGGCGACCTTCATCGAAGCGGGCGACAGTTTTCAGTTTAAAAGTCATCTTCCGCATAACATTTTTAACGACAGCGACACTGAAGCCCGCGTGTTGTGGATTATGCATATTCCGCCCCGACATCATATTTGAAACAAGGTTAACCCATGCGAATTAAGGTCGATAGCGTCAGTGACAGTTCCGTCTTCCCCACCTCTGTTGATGTTGTTGTGATAGGCGGTGGGATTGTGGGGACGTCAACGGCATATGAACTGGCGAAACAGGGGGTTTCTGTTGCGCTGTTTGAGAAAGGTGTGATTGCCGGTGAACAGTCAGGCCGAAACTGGGGCTGGGTTCGTCAACAGAACCGTGATTTGCATGAGTTACCAATGGCGATGCGAAGCCTGCAGCGCTGGGATGAGCTGAGTGGTGAAATCGGGATGGATTTGGGCTTCAGGCGCAGTGGTATCCTCTATGGCACGCTAAATGAAGCTGACCTGGCGCGCTGGGAAAAATGGGGACAGCAGGCAAAACAGATTGGCTTTACCAGCCAGTTGCTCTCCGCGCGTGAAGCACAGGAGCGCATTGGGGACAAAACTCCATGGCGAGGTGGTGTATGGTCACCGACAGATGGTCGTGCAGAACCGTCGCAGGCGGTACCGGCCATTGCGAAAGGCGCGCAAAAGCTGGGAGCCAGCATTTTTCAGCGTTGCGCGGTGCGCGCGCTGGATATCAGCGCGGGCCATGTTTCTGGCGTCTGGACAGAACGCGGACTGGTTAAAGCCAGCCGGGTAATTTGCTGCGGCGGTGCGTGGAGTTCGCGTTTCTGCAGACAATATGGCGTAGAACTCCCTGCCGCCAATATTCTGGGTACGGTATTTAAAACAACCGCCGCTCCTGAGGTCGTCACAGGCTGTCTGAGCACGCCTAATCTCTGCCTTCGCCGCCGTCTGGACGGCAGTTACACCGTTGCCGTTCCGGGCCTTGGCCAGATTGATTTAGCACCGCAGAACATCCGTTATGCTGCGAAGTTTTATCCCATGTTCCGCAGCAAGGTCGCTAAAAAACTGAAAATCCGCCTGAACGGTTCATTCTTTTCTGGTCCTGAAGCGTCTGGAAGCTGGTCGCCCGACAGGCCCTCGCCGTTTGAAAAGATCCGGGTGCTTGATCCCACGCCGGACAAGCGCATCATTCACGATGGCCTGGCCGAGTTGATTCGCGTCTTCCCCGAACTGGAGGGCATCAAAGTCGATTATGCCTGGGCCGGATGGATTGATACCACACCGGATTTGGTGCCGGTGATTGATCAGGTGAGCCAGCTCCCCGGCATGTTTATTGCCTCAGGCTTTAGTGGCCACGGTTTTGCCATCGGACCCGGTGCGGGACTGATGTGTGCACAGATGTTAACGAATAAGCCCGTTTATACGGACCTGACGCCCTACCGGCTCTCACGCTTCGAGAAAGGTAATGCGATTCGCCAACCGCAAATGATGTAACCGCGCTGATAAAAGACAGGCCATGCGAACAGCGCATGGCCGTTATCGAATGACAAACAGCCCGCTCAGGCATGTTTTTAGCGCTGTAGCGCCGCCTGATTTATCCGACGCGAAAACCCTTGCCCGGCCCTACTCAACCCGCACCTGAATATGGCCGCGGGATTTCGCACAACTTTCCAGACTCAGCGCGGCCTTTTCTGCGTGTCCGTTACTGTGAATCCCGCTTGTGATGCATAGAAAAGTAACGGTTATCAATGCTTTCGCGGAAAAAACTATCGGGATCCACCGCGGCACAAAATCCCTGGTAAACCCGGGCAGGAACGGCCAGCCAGCGCCGGCAACTTCCGTTGCGATATTCAAGCTCGAGCACACCCGAAGTGGGATCGAATCCTGCGCTGCGAAATAAAGAAGAGTTAATATCGTGTCGTTTCATGAAAGATAGTCCGTATCGGTTAAGCCCAGGCCTGCATCATTGCCGCGCTGGCAGAGCGGCAATGTATCACAGACTTCCCCATTGTTGAGCAACCTTCAATGCGCTGACAAATAACAGTTATTGATGACACCGCGCGCTGACATGGCTTTTACCGGATCAAGCCCGTCTTCAGTAAAGGCTGGTCCTGCTAATATACACGAGCAATGTGGCAGTGATTTTTCACCAACCAGAACCACAGCTGACAGGCGTTGACGACGTCTGACAAGATCGTTGTGCTATCTTATCTGAAACCGTCCCCTCAATTTATCCTCACCAGGGGTGATGTAAATAAATATTTCAAACGTAAGCGTTAACGATTTTTAAAATTCTTTTTTTTTGAGTGCGCAGTGGGCTTTGTTGAATAATAGGTAATCATTCTGTTTTGTCTGCACTGTTTTGGTAGAAAACGCTGATGCCAGACAGAACACCGTCATACGCAAGCATGTAATGCATTGATTTTATGTTATCTGAAACAACCGTTTTCATAGTACCACAGCATAAAATCCATTTATTCAACAAAGCCATAAAGTGAATACCGGCTCGCCGGAAACGTTATCCATCGCGTCAGATACATCGCCGATGTCGACAGCAATCCAGACATATGTGGATGCGTATAATTCGCTGCAAAAAACCATTGCCGATCAAACAAACTATACGCCTGTACAAGCCGGACAGGCGCAGAGTGCTGACAATGGCGATCTGCTCGGTGATAACACGTTAATGAATATTCAGACTAAATAACTGATCCTAATACCGCTACACTTTAGCCAGCCCATGTTTTCCCCCGGGGAATGGGCTGACGGTATTCATAAAGTGATGGACCTTTTTCAACAGTTGCCACATTGAACTGCACTGGTGATTTCGGGTTATTGTCTCATGAAGCGCCTGCCACAACCGTTCGACAT
>NZ_VZPF01000068.1 GCF_008801695.1 Pantoea stewartii subsp. stewartii | reverse complement strand
ACCAATCGATGAGCGGGCACAGCAGAGTGTTCTGGCAACATGACTGACGGTGTCACCACGATGCAGCATCAGCATGGCGGTGAGCCGCCGGGCGTGGTTTTTGTCCTTTGTTTTATGGATAGTTTTCTGCATCAGGCGTCGTTCGGTTCTGGGTATTGGTGCTATGATCGACATTGCTCAGTCCGGCTGGTGATTTGGGATATTCAGCGATTGATCAGATCGCATAAACCGGACTGAGTTCCCTCTAAGGGATCTACTATTCCGAGCAGTTATTTAGGCTTCCGTTAAGAAATCCCCTAAAATGCGTCCCCTGTCTCAAAACGGCATCGGATTATTCAACCGTAATAAACGTGTTAATTTTCGCCGTTTTTTTTCAGAGCTGAATTTTTTATTCAATTATTCATTAGTTTAATTTTGATTAATCATCTTCCGGCGTTTTGAAACCTTTTCAGTGTTAATTCCCGCCTCGGTAAATAATCATATTCTACTGCCGCTCCGGCTTGACAATGATTTCCTACGATCCTTAAACTCGTTTTGTGGTAAAAAGTGGGATAAAGTGGTGCAAATGGGTAACTGAGGGGTGAGACTGACATGTTCCGTGGAGCAACGTTAGTCAATCTCGACAGCAAAGGACGACTGGCGGTACCAACCCGTTACCGTAATTTGCTGAACGAGGAATCGCAGGGGCAGATGGTTTGTACCATCGACCTCCATCAGCCATGCCTGTTGCTTTACACCTTACCCGCATGGGAAATCATTGAGAAAAAACTGGCGAGTCTGTCCAGCATGAATCCGATGGAGCGCCGCGTGCAGCGTTTACTGTTGGGACATGCCAGTGAGTGTCAGATGGATAATGCGGGCCGCTTATTGCTGGCGAATACCCTTCGCCAGCATGCAAATTTAAGCAAAGAAGTGATGCTGGTTGGGCAGTTCAACAAGTTTGAACTGTGGGATGAACAGACCTGGTATCAACAAGTCAGGGATGATATTGACGCAGAACAGTCAGCTCAGTCGCCTTTATCTGAGCGGTTGCAGGATTTATCGCTATAGCTATGCAGGAAAATTATAAACACACCACCGTGCTGTTGGATGAGGCAGTGAATGGCCTCAACATCAAGGAAGACGGAATCTATATTGACGGCACCTTTGGTCGTGGCGGTCATTCACTCTTGATTCTGGCGCAGCTTGGCGCCAACGGAAAGCTCATCGCCATTGACCGTGATCCGCAAGCTATCGCCGCGGCCGCTGAAATAAAGGATCCGCGTTTTTCCATTGTTCATGGCCCCTTTTCCGCGCTGGCGGAGTATGTGGCAGAGCGTGAACTGGCAGGTCAGATTGACGGCATATTACTGGATCTGGGCGTGTCATCCCCGCAGTTGGATGATGCCGAACGCGGGTTTTCATTTATGCGTGACGGGCCGCTGGATATGCGCATGGATCCCACGCGCGGCCACTCTGCCGCCGAATGGTTGATGCAGGCAGAAGAGGCCGATATCGCCTTTGTGCTGAAAACCTATGGTGAAGAACGATTTGCGAAGCGGATTGCGCGGGCGATTGTGGAACGCAACCGGGATCAACCGATGACGCGCACGAAAGAGCTGGCAGAGGTGATTGCCGCAGCAACACCGGTTAAAGACAAGTTCAAACACCCGGCGACCCGTAGTTTCCAGGCCATTCGCATCTGGATCAACAGCGAACTGGAAGAGATCGACACCGCATTAAAAGGTGCAGTCGATGTGCTGGCTCCGCAAGGGCGTTTGTCTGTCATCAGCTTCCATTCGCTGGAAGACCGGTTGGTGAAGCGGTTTATGCGCGATCAGAGCCGCGGGCCGCAGGTGCCCCATGGCTTACCCATGACCGAGCAGCAACTGAATGCACTGGGTGGGCGTCAGTTGAAGCTGCTGGGCAAAATGGTACCTGGCGACACGGAGGTGAAAGAGAACCCCCGTGCGCGCAGTTCCGTTTTACGAATTGCGGAGCGAACTGACGCATGATTGGCAACGAACGGCACAGCTTACCCGCGGTCATCGCGGGCGACATTATGCGTAAAGGGAAACTCCCTTTTCTGTTGCTGATTGCTGTGCTGGTTTCTGCCGTGCTGGTCGTGACAACGACGCACAAAACACGCTTGCTGACTGCCCAGCGAGAGCAACTGGTGCTTGAGCGTGATGCGCTGGACATTGAGTGGCGCAACTTAATTCTGGAAGAGAATGCCCTTGGCGATCACAGCCGCGTTGAGCGGATCGCCACCGAGAAGCTGCAGATGCAGCACGTTGATCCTTCGCAGGAAAACATCGTGGTGCAAAAATAAGGACCTGTTACTGCTAATGAGCGGCGTAAAAAGAACGCTGAAGTTAAAAAAACCAGAAGATAAAGCCAGCTTTGTAAGCTGGCGTTTTGCGTTGTTATGCGGTTGCATTTTACTGGCCTTAGGTGGGCTGTTATCACGCGTGGCCTGGCTGCAGGTGATTAATCCGGACAAACTGGTTAAAGAGGGCGATTTACGTTCACTGCGCGTTCAGGCCGTGCCCACCTCGCGGGGGATGATCAGCGACCGCGGCGGGCGTCCGCTGGCGGTCAGCGTGCCGGTTAACGCCATCTGGGCCGATCCCAAAGAGCTGCATGATGCGGGCGGTGTCACGCTCGACAGTCGCTGGCGTGCGCTCTCAGATGCGCTTTCTGTTCCCATTGATCAACTGGCCGCCCGCGTGAATGCCAATCCTAAAGGCCGGTTCATCTATCTGGCCCGCCAGGTCAATCCCGCCATTGGTGAATACGTCAAAAAACTCAAGCTGCCCGGTATCCATCTGCGCGAAGAATCACGCCGTTATTACCCTGCCGGACAGGTCACCTCACATCTGATTGGCTTCACCAATATCGATGGTCAGGGAATCGAAGGCATCGAAAAGAGCTTTGACAAATGGCTGACGGGTGAGCCCGGCGAGCGTACCGTGCGTAAAGATCGCTATGGGCGCGTTATCGAAGACATTTCATCGGTGGACAGTCGTGCGGCACATAACCTCACTCTGAGTATTGACGAGCGTTTACAGGCGCTGGTGTACCGTGAGCTGAATAATGCGGTCGCCTTTAACAAAGCCGAATCGGGAACGGCGGTTCTGGTGGATGTGAATACCGGTGAGGTCCTGGCGATGGCGAACAGCCCTGCCTATAACCCCAATAACCTCAGCGACACGCCAAAAGATCTGATGCGCAACCGGGCCATCACCGACATTTTCGAACCCGGCTCGACGGTAAAACCGATGGTGGTGATGACCGCGCTGCAACGCGGCGTGGTGAAAGAGAACAGCGTTTTGAACACCGTGCCGTATCGCGTAAATGGTCATGAGATTAAAGACGTAGCGCGCTATAACGAACTCACGCTGACTGGCGTACTACAGAAATCGAGTAACGTCGGTGTTTCCCGACTGGCGTTAGCGATGCCCTCCTCAGCGCTGGTAGAAACTTACTCGCGCTTTGGTCTGGGTAAACCGACCAATTTGGGGCTGGTCGGGGAAAGCAGTGGCTTATACCCTAAAAAACAACGGTGGTCTGACATAGAGAGGGCCACCTTCTCTTTCGGCTACGGGCTAATGGTAACGCCGTTACAGTTAGCGCGAGTCTACGCAACGATTGGCAGCTTTGGTATCGCCCGCCCGCTCTCAATTACCAAAGTGGATCCGCCGGTGGGCGGTGAGCGCGTATTTCCTGAAGCTCTGGTGAAAACCGTGGTGCATATGATGGAAAGCGTTGCATTGCCGGGCGGGGGCGGCGTGAAAGCCGCCATTAAAGGTTATCGCGTCGCCATTAAAACCGGTACGGCGAAAAAAGTCGGACCGGACGGGCGTTATGTGAACAAATACATCGCCTATACCGCAGGCGTGGCACCTGCCAGCCGTCCTCGTTTTGCGCTTGTTGTGGTCATCAACGATCCTCAGGCCGGTAAATATTATGGTGGTGCGGTTTCTGCACCGGTGTTTGGTGCCATCATGGGCGGCGTACTGCGCACCATGAACATCGAGCCGGATGCGCTGCCGACCAATGACAAGAACGAGTTGGTGACAAACAGAAGTGAGGAAACAAGTGACAGATCGTAACCTGCGCGACTTACTCGGACCTTGGGTGCCCAGTGCACCTGCGCGCCCGTTGCGTGACATGACGCTGGACAGTCGCGTGGCGGCTGCGGGTGATCTGTTTGTCGCTATCGCCGGCCATCAGGTTGATGGACGCCGCTTCATTCCTCAGGCCATTGCCCAGGGCGTGGCCGCCGTGATTGCGGAAGCCGAAGGGGAAGCGAGCGACGGTGAAATACGCGAAATGCACGGCGTGCCGGTTATCTATCTTGCACAGTTACCCCAGCGTCTTTCCGCTCTGGCGGGGCGTTTTTACCAACAGCCGGGCGAAAGACAAAAACTGATTGGCATCACCGGCACTAATGGCAAAACGACCACGAGTCAGCTGCTGGCCCAGTGGGCTGAGCTGATGGGTGAAACCAGCGCGGTGATGGGGACGGTGGGAAATGGTCTGGTCGGCCAGCTCGTGCCTGCCGAAAACACCACCGGCTCCGCTGTGGACGTCCAGCATACTCTGGATGAACTGGCCAGCAAGGGCGCGTCGCTGACCGCCATGGAAATCTCCTCCCATGGTCTGGTGCAGCATCGTGTCGCAGCCTTGCCGTTCGCTGCTGCTGTCTTTACCAACCTCAGTCGCGATCACCTGGATTATCACGGCGATATGCAACAGTACGAATCAGCTAAATGGCTGCTCTTCTCTGAACATCAGGTGGGCGTGGCCATCCTGAATGCCGACGATGAAGTCGGACGCCGCTGGCTGGCAAACCTGCCTGATGCGGTTGCTGTCTCGATGGAAAATAACCTGCAGCCTGGCTGCCACGGTCGCTGGCTTCGCGCAACCGAGGTGAACTATCACGACAATGGTGCCCACATTCGTTTCCGCTCCAGTTGGGGCGATGGCGAACTGGACAGTCGTCTGATGGGGGCTTTTAACGTCAGTAACGTGTTGCTGGCGCTGGCCACACTGCTGGCGCTGGGTTATGCACTGGATGATTTACTGCGCGTTGCCGCAAAACTGCAGCCGGTTACCGGACGGATGGAAGTCTTCACCGCACCGGGCAAACCCACTGTCGTGGTGGATTATGCCCACACGCCCGACGCATTAGAGAAAGCACTGGCCGCCGCCCGCCTGCATTGTAAAGGTAAACTATGGTGCCTGTTCGGCTGTGGCGGCGATCGCGACAAAGGTAAGCGCCCACTTATGGGTGCCATTGCGGAACAGTTTGCCGATGTGGTCGTGATTACTGACGATAATCCGCGCAGCGAAGATCCTGCGGCGATTGTGCAGGACATTCTGAGCGGCCTCCTTGATCCGGGCCGCGCTCGCGTTGTCGCGGGCCGTGCACAGGCAGTCACCAGCACTATTATGCAGGCTCAGCCCGACGACATTGTGTTAGTCGCCGGTAAAGGCCACGAAGATTATCAAATTATTGGTCATCAGCGGCTGGACTACTCCGATCGTGCTACGGTCGCCACGCTGTTAGGAGGCATTGCATGATTCCGGTTTCATTACGCACCTTAGCGCAGGTCACCAGCGGTACGCTGCACGGCGACGATTTGACGTTCAACACCGTCACGACAGACACCCGCAAGGTCACCGCAGACAGTCTGTTTGTTGCCATTGTGGGTGAGCGCTTCGATGCACATGACTTTGCCGAGGATGCGATTGCCAAGGGCGCGAAAGCCTTGCTGGTAAGTAAGCATTTACCTGTGTCGGTGCCGCAGGTCGTTGTCAAAGACACGCGCATCGCCTTTGGTAAGCTGGCGTCCTGGGTGCGTCAGCAGGTCAGTGCCCGCGTCGTTGCGCTGACCGGCTCATCCGGTAAAACGTCAGTGAAAGAAATGACCGCAGCGATTTTACGCCAGTGCGGCGAAACGCTGCATACCGCCGGTAACCTGAATAACGATTTTGGCGTGCCCATGACCCTGCTGCGTCTCACGCCAGAACATCAGTATGCCGTGATTGAGCTTGGCGCTAATCATCAGGGTGAAATCGCCTATACCACCGACCTGGTTCGTCCGGAAGCGGCGCTGGTCAATAATCTGGCTGCCGCGCACCTTGAGGGTTTCGGGTCGCTTGAAGGTGTCGCAAAAGCGAAGGGTGAAATTTTTTACGGCCTGCCCGCAAAGGGAACGGCGATTTTAAATGCTGACAGCAATGACTGGCCACGCTGGCAGGAGAACCTGCACGGTAAAACGGTATGGCGCTTCTCGCCGCAGGCCGCAGACTGCGACTTTGGTGCGCGCGATATCCGTATTCGCCAGGATGGCACCCATTTTGTCATGCATACGCCCCGTGGTGACATCGACATTATTCTGCCTCTGCCCGGTCGGCACAATATCGCCAATGCTCTGGCGGCGGCGGCGCTTGCGTTGTCGGTCGATGCACCGCTTAGCGCGGTGCAGACCGGGCTGAAAAGCCTGCAGTCCGTTCCTGGTCGCTTATTTCCTGTCCGGCTCTCAGATCATCAACTGCTCCTGGATGACAGCTATAACGCCAATGTAGGATCGATGGTTGCGGCGGCACAGGTGCTGTCTGAAATGCCTGGCTACCGTGTGATGGTGGTGGGCGATATGGCTGAATTAGGGGATGAAAGTGAACAACTTCATCGCGAAGTCGGTCTGGCGGCCAAAGCTGCGGGCGTTGACCGGGTATTAAGCACCGGGCAGTTCAGCCACTTTATGAGTGAAAGTAGCGAAGTTGGCGAACATTTCAGCGATAAAACGGCGCTGACTGAACGATTACGCCAGTTGCTGTCCGAACACAAAGAAATGACCGTATTGATTAAAGGTTCGCGTAGTGCCGCCATGGAGCAGGTAGTACAGAGCTTACAGGAGAAAGGAACATGTTAGTTTGGCTGGCCGAGCATCTGGTCGCATTTTATTCCGGTTTTAACGTCTTTTCGTATTTGACGTTTCGCGCCATTGTCAGCCTGCTGACCGCACTGTTTATTTCGCTGTGGATGGGGCCGCGTCTGATTGCCTGGCTGCAAAAGCTGCAGATCGGGCAGGTTGTCCGTAATGATGGTCCCGAATCGCACTTCAGCAAGCGGGGCACGCCGACGATGGGCGGCATCATGATTCTGACGTCGATTACGTTGTCGGTGCTGATGTGGGCTTATCCTTCTAATCCCTACGTCTGGTGCGTGCTGGTGGTGCTGGTGGGCTTTGGCGTCATTGGCTTTGTTGATGATTACCGTAAAGTGGTTCGCAAGGATACCATGGGGCTGATTGCCCGCTGGAAATATTTCTGGATGTCGGTGATTTCGCTCGGAGTCGCCTTTGCGCTCTATCTGGCCGGTAAAGATACGCCTGCGACGGAACTCGTGGTGCCGTTTTTCAAAGATGTGATGCCACAGCTTGGCCTGTTTTACATTGTGCTGGCCTATTTCGTCATCGTCGGTACCGGTAATGCCGTCAACCTGACTGATGGGCTGGATGGTCTGGCCATCATGCCGACAGTGTTTGTTGCGGCCGGTTTCGCCCTGGTCGCCTGGGCGACCGGTAACGTGAAGTTCGCCGATTACCTGCACATTCCTTATCTGCGTCACGCAGGTGAGCTGGTTATCGTCTGTACGGCGATTGTTGGGGCTGGATTAGGTTTCCTCTGGTTTAACACTTATCCGGCTCAGGTCTTTATGGGCGATGTCGGCTCGCTGGCACTGGGCGGCGCGCTCGGTACCATCGCTGTCCTGCTGCGCCAGGAATTTTTATTAGTGATTATGGGCGGCGTGTTTGTGGTTGAAACGCTGTCGGTGATCCTGCAGGTGGGATCGTTCAAGCTGCGTGGCCAGCGTATTTTCCGCATGGCACCGATCCATCACCATTACGAACTGAAAGGCTGGCCAGAGCCGCGCGTGATTGTGCGCTTCTGGATTATTTCGCTCATGCTGGTGCTGATTGGCCTGGCGACGCTGAAGGTACGTTAATCATGGCTGATTACCGCGGGAGAAAAGTCGTCATCATCGGATTAGGCCTGACCGGCCTGTCCTGTGTTGATTTCTTTATAGCGCAGGGCGTAACGCCCCGCGTGATGGATACCCGTGTATCACCGCCCGGGCTGGATAAACTGCCTGAGCAGGTGGAACGTTATGTGGGCGGTCTCAATCGCGACTGGCTGCTGGCTGCGGATCTCATCGTGGCCAGCCCCGGCATTGCCCTGGCCCATCCCGCATTGTGTGAAGCGGCAGACGCGGGCATTGAAATCGTCGGCGACATTGAGCTGTTTTGCCGGGAAGCACAGGCACCGATCGTGGCGATCACCGGTTCAAACGGAAAGAGTACGGTCACTACGTTAGTCGGCGAAATGGCGAAAGCCGCCGGTTGGCAGGTAGGCGTCGGCGGTAATATTGGGTTGCCCGCGCTGAGCCTGCTGAAAGCGCCCGCTCAGCTCTATGTTCTGGAGCTTTCCAGCTTCCAGTTAGAAACCACCTACAGCCTGAAGGCCGCAGCGGCCACGATCCTGAACGTGACCGAAGATCATATGGATCGCTATCCGTTAGGTATGCAGCAGTATCGCGCGGCAAAACTGCGGATTTACGAGAACGCTCAGGTTTGCGTGGTGAATGCCGACGATGGCATGACCATGCCGGTACGCGGCGCCGACGCACGCTGTGTCAGTTTCGGTATCGATATCGGCGATTATCACCTGAACAAACAGCAGGGCAGTGTTTGGCTGCGGGCGAAAGGCGAAAAAGTCCTGAACACAGACGAGATGACGCTGGTCGGACAGCATAACTACACCAATGCGCTCGCCGCGTTGGCGCTGGCCGATGCGGTTGGTCTGCCACGCTCGACCAGTCTGTCCGCACTGGCGGCTTATTCAGGTCTGGCGCACCGTTTCCAGCTGGTTCATGAAAGCCGCGGTGTGCGCTGGATCAATGATTCAAAAGCAACCAATGTGGGCAGTACGGAAGCGGCTCTGAAGGGATTACAGGTTGACGGTACGCTCTGGTTACTGCTGGGAGGCGATGGCAAATCTGCGGATTTCTCTCCACTGCAACCGTATCTGCAGGGCGATCGTATCCGGCTGTTTTGCTTTGGGCGCGATGGTGATGCACTGGCCGCGCTCCGCCCTGACGTGGCGGTCAGGACCGAAACGCTGCAGGAGGCAATGGCGCAGATTGCAAAACAGGTACAGCCAGGCGACATGGTCCTGCTTTCCCCGGCCTGCGCCAGCCTTGACCAGTTCCGCAATTTTGAACAGCGCGGCGATGTCTTCGCGCAACTGGCCAGGGAGTTAAGCTGATGCGTATTCCTGGAGCGGGTATTGTGAATTATCTGTCAGGTCGCCTGAGTAACTGGGTGATGGGGGCGCGTGAGAGCGACGATACCTCGCAGGTGCTCTATGACCGGACTTTGCTCTGGCTGACCCTGGGGCTGGCTGCAATCGGGTTTGTGATGGTGACATCGGCTTCAATGCCGGTGGGACAGCGTCTGAATGACGATCCGTTCTACTTTGCCAAGCGTGATGCGTTCTATATTGCGCTGGCGTTTGGTATCGCGCTGGTCACGCTGCGCGTACCCATGGATTTCTGGCAACGCTACAGCAACGTGATGCTGATGGCGTCGGTCGTCATGCTGCTGATTGTGCTGGTCGTAGGAAGCTCCGTAAACGGGGCATCACGCTGGATTGCACTGGGTCCACTGCGTATTCAGCCAGCGGAACTGTCTAAGCTCACGCTCTTCTGTTATCTCGCCAGTTATCTGGTGCGTAAGGTTGAGGAAGTCCGCAATAACTTCTGGGGCTTCTGTAAGCCGATGGGGGTGATGGTCGTGCTGGCGGTGCTGCTGCTCGCTCAGCCCGATCTGGGTACGGTGGTGGTGCTGTTTGTCACGACGCTCGCGATGCTCTTCCTGGCGGGGGCAAAGCTGTGGCAGTTCCTGGCGATTATCGGTTCTGGCATGTTCGCGGTGGTGTTGTTAATCATCGCCGAGCCTTATCGTATGCGCCGTGTGACCTCTTTCTGGAATCCGTGGGAAGATCCGTTCGGCAGCGGCTACCAGCTTACTCAGTCACTGATGGCGTTTGGCCGCGGCGAATTCTGGGGCCAGGGACTGGGCAATTCGGTACAGAAACTGGAATACCTGCCGGAAGCACATACCGACTTTATTTTCTCGATTATCGGAGAAGAACTGGGTTACATCGGTGTGGTTTTAGCCCTGTTAATGGTATTCTTCGTGGCTTTTCGCGCCATGTCGATTGGCCGCCGCGCACTTGAACTTGACCAACGTTTCTCCGGCTTTCTGGCCTGCTCAATCGGCGTCTGGTTCAGCTTTCAGGCGCTGGTCAACGTGGGTGCGGCGGCGGGGATGTTGCCGACAAAAGGTCTGACATTACCGCTGATTAGTTACGGTGGCTCGAGCCTGCTCATTATGTCGACGGCCATCGTATTTTTGTTACGTATTGATTATGAAACGCGTCTGGCTAAAGCGCAGGCGTTTACCCGGGGTGGTCGATGAGCGGTAAACGATTGATGGTCATGGCAGGAGGAACCGGCGGGCATGTTTTCCCGGGGCTGGCTGTGGCCCATCATCTCGAGGCGCAGGGCTGGCAGGTGCGCTGGTTAGGCACGGCCGATCGTATGGAAGCCGACCTGGTACCGAAGCACGGTATCGACATTGATTTTATCCGCATCAGTGGATTACGCGGTAAAGGCAGTAAAGCGCTGTTGTTAGCGCCGGTACGCATCTTCAACGCCTGGCGTCAGGCGCGCAAGATTATCAAAGCCTGGAAGCCCGATGTGGTGCTGGGCATGGGCGGTTATGTATCGGGGCCCGGTGGTCTGGCCGCCTGGAGTTGCGGGGTGCCAGTGGTACTCCATGAGCAGAACGGTATTGCCGGGCTCACCAATAAATGGCTGGCTAAAATTGCCACCAAGGTCATGCAGGCCTTCCCGGGTGCCTTTCCGCACGCGGAAGTTGTGGGTAATCCGGTGCGTACCGATGTGCTGGCGCTGCCGTCACCGGCTCAACGGCTGGCTGGCCGCAGTGGACCGATTCGTATTCTGGTTATCGGGGGCAGTCAGGGCGCGCGCATTCTGAACCAGACGTTGCCTCAGATTGCCGCCAGGCTGGGCGAGACCATTACCCTCTGGCATCAGACGGGTAAGGGCGCCTTGCAAGAAGTCCAACAGGCCTATCAGCAAGCCGGTCAGCCGCAGCATAAAGTGACCGAGTTTATTGATGATATGGCCGCTGCGTATGCCTGGGCCGACGTGGTGATTTGCCGCTCTGGCGCATTAACGGTAAGCGAAATCGCTGCCGCAGGCTTACCGGCGATTTTCGTGCCGTTTCAGCACAAAGATCGCCAGCAGTACTGGAATGCCCTGCCGCTTGAAGGCGCAGGGGCAGCCAAAATTTTTGAGCAGCCGCAGTTTACTGCGGAGGCGGTAGCGGAAACGTTGCGTCACTGGGACCGTCCAACATTACTCGCGATGGCAGAAAAGGCCCACGCGGTAGCGGTACCTGATGCCACCGAACGGGTTGCACAGGAAGTGGCTCGCGCCGCACGTTAAAGAATCAGGTCAGCCTGGCTGGCCCGTGCTCAACAACCTGAGCACAAACTGAATGAGTAGGTATAAGAAAGCGTAATGAATACACAACAACTGGCAAAACTGCGTTCAATCGTGCCCGAGATGCGTCGCGTCCGGCACATTCACTTTGTCGGCATCGGCGGTGCTGGCATGGGCGGTATTGCCGAAGTGTTAGCGAATGAAGGCTACCATATTAGCGGTTCTGATCTGGCGCCTAACCCGGTAACCCAAAATCTGATCAATCTGGGCGCAACGATTTACTTCAACCACCGCCCGGAAAACGTGACGGATGCCAGTGTCGTCGTGGTCTCCAGTGCGGTTTCTCAGGATAACCCTGAGCTGGTTGCGGCACGCGAGCAACGTATCCCGGTGATTCGTCGCGCTGAGATGCTGGCAGAACTGATGCGCTTTCGTCATGGCATTGCGATCGCCGGAACGCACGGCAAAACTACGACAACGGCGATGGTCTCCAGCATTTATGCCGAAGGTGGCCTGGATCCGACCTTCGTTAACGGTGGATTGGTGAAAGCGGCGGGCACGCATGCGCGTCTGGGCAGCAGCCGTTATCTGATCGCCGAGGCGGATGAGAGCGATGCGTCCTTCCTGCATCTGCAGCCGATGGTTGCCGTCGTGACCAATATCGAAGCCGATCATATGGACACGTATCAGGGTGATTTCGAAAACCTGAAGCAGACGTTTATCAATTTTCTGCACAACCTGCCCTTCTATGGCCGTGCGGTGATGTGCGTTGATGATGCGGTGATTCGCGACTTGTTACCGCGTGTAGGACGTCAGATTACGACCTATGGTTTCAGCGAGGATGCGGACTTCCGCATTGAAGATTTTGAACAGCGTGGCGCTCAGGTGCATTTCAACCTGATTCGTCAGGACAAGGCACCACTCGCGATCACGCTGAATGCGCCGGGACGGCATAACGCGTTGAATGCGGCGGCAGCGGTTGCGGTTGCCAGCGAAGAAGGCATTGAAGACAGCGCGATTCTGGCTGCGCTGGAGAGCTTCCAGGGAACCGGCCGTCGTTTCGATCAGTTGGGCGAGTTTGCTACCGAACCGGTCAACGGCACGCCTGGCACGGCTATGCTGGTTGATGATTATGGCCATCACCCAACGGAAGTGGATGCCACCATTAAAGCGGCGCGCGCAGGCTGGCCGGATAAAAAACTGGCGATGGTCTTTCAGCCGCACCGGTATACCCGCACGCGCGACCTGTTTGACGATTTTGCCAACGTGCTGTCACAGGTCGACGTTTTACTGATGCTGGATGTGTATGCCGCCGGCGAAACGCCGATTCCGGGTGCTGACAGCCGTGCGCTGTGTCGTGCAATCCGCAACCGCGGTAAAGTCGACCCCATTCTGGTGCCGGAGCATGATGCGTTAGTCGAGATGCTGGCGCCGTTATTATCAGGTAACGATCTGATTCTGGTTCAGGGCGCAGGCAACGTCGGGAAAGTGGCGCGTAAACTGGCGGAATGCAAACTGCAGCCAGAGCGCAAAGTGGAGGGCCGTCATGTCTAAAGTGGCTGTTTTGATGGGTGGCACCTCAGCCGAACGCGAGGTCTCCCTGATGTCCGGGGCTGCCGTACTGGCCGGTTTACGTGAAGCGGGCATTGATGCGCACGGTATTGATACACGCGAGCAGTTTGTGCTGGATCTGAAAACGCAGGGCTTCGACAAAGTCTTTATCGCGCTGCATGGTCGCGGTGGCGAAGACGGCACGCTTCAGGCCGTGCTTGAATTTCTGCAACTGCCTTATACCGGCAGCGGGGTCATGGCGTCGGCGGTGACCATGGATAAGCTGCGTACCAAATTACTGTGGCAGGGCAGGGGACTGCCGGCAGGTAAGTTTGTCTGGATGACCCGTGCACAGATGCAGTCGGGTCTGGACGCCGCGACAGCGGCGGCGATTGCCGCACTGGGCTTCCCTCTGTTTGTTAAACCGAGCAGTGAAGGATCCAGCGTTGGCATCAGCCGGGTTAATCAGCAGGGTGATCTGATGGCCGCGCTGGAAGAGGCATTTCGTCACGACGATAACGTGCTTATCGAGGCGTTTCTGAGTGGTGAAGAATATACCGTGGGCATTCTGGGCGATCAGATTCTGCCAGCGATAAAAATAAAGACTGCCAGCGAGTTCTATGACTATGAAGCTAAATACATTTCTGACGATACTCAGTACTTCTGTCCCGCAGGGCTGAGTGCAGAGCGTGAAGCAGAATTACAACAGCTGGTGTGGTCTGCCTGGCAGGCGCTGGGATGTCAGGGTTGGGGTCGTGTCGATGTGATGACCGATGGTGAAGGCCGCTTTCAGTTGCTGGAAGCCAATACTTCCCCGGGCATGACCAGCCACAGCTTAGTGCCGATGGCAGCAAAGCAGGCGGGACTGACCTTTTCTCAACTGGTCGTACGCATTCTGGAACTGGCCGACTGATATGTCACAGGCGGCGATGAATGTACGCAATCGTGAGGCGCAGGAGCGGGCACGCACCGGTCGCAGTAACGGTACCCGGCTGTTTGGCATCGTCTTTCTGCTGATGGTGATGGGCATAATGATTGCGGGTGGATTAGTGGTGCTGAAGTGGATGAACGATGCATCCCGCTTACCCCTGTCGAAACTGGTGGTCACCGGTGAGTTGCATTACACCACCCACGACGACATCCGCCAGGCGATTTTATCCCTGGGGCCACCCGGCACCTTTATGTCGCAGGATGTGAACATTATCCAGCAGCAGATTGAACGGTTGCCGTGGATTAAACAGGTCAGTGTGCGCAAACAGTGGCCTGATGAACTGAAGATTCATCTGGTTGAGTACACGCCGGTGGCACGCTGGAACGACGCGCATATGGTGGACAGCGACGGCGTGTCATTTAGCGTACCGGCCAATCATATGGGCAAAGAAGCGTTGCCCATGTTGTATGGGCCAGAAGGCAGTGAAAAAGAGGTCCTGGCGGGCTATCACAGTATGGATGATGTGCTGAAAGCCAGGAAGTTTACCCTGAAGGTGGCGTCGATGACGGCACGACGTTCATGGCAACTGGTGACCAGTGACGATGTACGTATCGAACTGGGCCGTACCGATACCATGAAGCGTCTGAATCGTTTTATTGAGCTTTATCCGGTGTTGCAGCAACAAGGCGAGAATGAACACAAGCGCATCAACTCCGTTGATTTACGCTATGACTCTGGCGCCTCAGTTGGCTGGACACCGATAGTGATGGAGCCACAGGACAGTAATCAGCAACAAAACCAGGCACAGGCTAAACAACAATGATCAAGGCAACGGACAGAAAACTGGTAGTTGGACTCGAAATTGGCACTGCGAAAGTCGCCGCCCTGGTTGGGGAAATTCTGCCCGATGGTATGGTCAATATTATTGGGGTCGGCAGTTGTCCGTCCCGCGGTATGGATAAAGGTGGCGTTAACGATCTTGAGTCGGTGGTGAAATGCGTACAGCGCGCCATTGATCAGGCTGAGTTGATGGCGGATTGCCAGATTTCCTCCGTCTACCTTGCATTATCGGGCAAACATATCAGCTGCCAGAACGAAATCGGGATGGTTCCGATTTCAGAAGAGGAAGTGACTCAGGATGATGTAGAGAATGTGGTGCACACGGCAAAGTCTGTGCGCGTTCGTGACGAGCATCGCATTCTGCACGTTATTCCTCAGGAATATGCCATCGATTACCAGGAAGGCATTAAGAACCCGGTCGGCCTTTCCGGTGTACGTATGCAGGCGAAAGTTCATTTGATCACCTGTCACAATGATATGGCGAAAAATATTGTTAAAGCCGTTGAACGTTGTGGCCTCAAAGTTGACCAACTGATTTTTGCCGGTCTGGCGTCCAGCTTTGCTGTACTGACCGAAGACGAACGCGAACTGGGCGTTTGCGTGGTGGATATCGGGGGCGGCACAATGGATATCGCCGTCTATACTGGCGGTGCACTGCGCCACACGAAGGTCATTCCCTATGCGGGCAATGTAGTTACCAGCGATATTGCGTACGCCTTTGGCACGCCGCCTACCGATGCGGAAGCGATTAAAGTCCGGCATGGTTGCGCGCTGGGATCGATTGTTGGAAAAGATGAGAACGTTGAAGTGCCGAGCGTTGGCGGACGTCCGCCACGGAGCTTACAGCGCCAGACGCTGGCTGAGGTAATTGAGCCGCGTTACACCGAACTTTTAAATCTGGTCAATGACGAGATTTTGCAGTTGCAAGAGCAGCTTCGCCAGCAGGGAGTGAAACACCATCTTGCTGCGGGGATTGTATTAACCGGCGGCGCGGCGCAGATTGAAGGTCTGGCCGCCTGCGCGCAGCGCGTATTCCATACGCAGGTGCGCATTGGACAGCCGCTGAACATTACTGGCCTGACGGACTACGCGCAGGAGTCTTACTATTCCACGGCGGTAGGGCTGTTGCATTACGGCAAAGAGTCACACATGAACGGTGACGCAGAGGCGGAAAAGCGGGTTTCAGTCGGCAACTGGTTTAAACGTATCAATAGTTGGTTAAAAAAAGAGTTTTAATTTTTGTAAAAGGGGATCATGCTGTTTTCTTTTGTGATCTCCAGGCGACAGGCACATAACGGAGAGAAATCATGTTTGAACCTATGGAATTAACCAATGACGCGGTGATTAAAGTCATCGGCGTCGGCGGTGGCGGCGGCAACGCCGTAGAGCACATGGTACGCGAGCGTATCGAAGGTGTGGAATTCTTCGCTGTTAACACCGACGCCCAGGCGTTGCGTAAAACAGCGGTCGGCCAGACCATCCAGATCGGTAATAACATTACCAAAGGGCTGGGTGCGGGTGCGAACCCGGAAGTGGGCCGTAACTCTGCAGAGGAAGATCGCGAAGCACTGCGTTCTGCGCTGGAAGGGGCAGACATGGTGTTCATCGCAGCGGGTATGGGTGGCGGTACCGGTACCGGTGCAGCGCCTGTTGTAGCTGAAGTGGCGAAAGATTTAGGTATTCTGACCGTTGCGGTCGTGACCAAGCCTTTCAACTTCGAAGGCAAGAAGCGCATGGCGTTTGCCGAGCAGGGGATCGCAGAGCTGTCTAAGCACGTCGATTCACTGATCACCATTCCTAACGACAAGCTGTTAAAAGTGCTTGGGCGCGGCATTTCGCTGCTCGACGCTTTTGGCGCAGCCAACGACGTACTGAAAGGCGCAGTGCAGGGTATCGCTGAACTGATTACCCGCCCTGGCCTGATGAACGTCGACTTTGCTGACGTGCGTACCGTCATGTCAGAAATGGGTTATGCCATGATGGGCTCTGGCGTGGCATGCGGTGAAGATCGTGCGGAAGAAGCTGCTGAGATGGCGATTTCCAGCCCACTGCTGGAAGATATCGACCTGTCTGGTGCGCGTGGCGTGCTGGTCAACATCACGGCGGGCTTTGACCTGCGTCTGGATGAGTTCGAAACCGTGGGTAATACCATCCGCGCCTTCGCCTCAGACAACGCCACCGTGGTTATCGGTACCTCTCTGGATCCAGAAATGAACGATGAACTGCGCGTCACCGTGGTGGCAACCGGTATTGGTATGGACAAGCGTCCTGAAATCACGCTGGTCACCAACAAACCGGCCAGCCAGCCAGTGATGGATCACCGTTACCAGCAGCACGGCATGTCGCCGCTGCCGCAGGAGCAGAAACCTGCAGCGAAAGTGGTGAACGATCAGAATGCGCAATCGAACAAAGAGCCAGATTACCTTGATATCCCGGCGTTTTTGCGTAAGCAGGCCGACTAGGAATAACCTTATAATTGGGTTTTCCCGCTCTTTGTGCTAAAGTGTTCACCCGCTGGTAACGTATACTGGCGGTCGGAAAGTAATATTGCGAGATAATTACGATGATCAAACAAAGGACATTAAAACGTATTGTTCAGGCGACAGGTGTCGGTTTACATACCGGCAAGAAAGTCAGCCTGACGTTGCGCCCTGCACCGGCTAATACCGGGGTCATCTATCGTCGCACCGACTTGAATCCCCCGGTTGATTTTCCGGCTGATGCAAAATACGTGCGCGACACCATGCTGAGTACCTGCCTGGTGAATGATGAAGGCGTGCGTATTTCGACAGTTGAACACTTAAATGCCGCACTGGCGGGCCTTGGCATCGACAACATTATTGTGGAAGTCGATGCACCTGAAATCCCGATTATGGATGGCAGCGCAGCGCCTTTTATCTATCTGCTGATGGATGCAGGTATTGAGCAGCTCAGCAGCGCCAAGAAGTTTGTGCGCGTTAAGCAAACCGTGAGTGTTGAAGATGGTGATAAATGGGCGGAAATTAAACCGTATAACGGTTTTTCGCTTGATTTCACTATTGATTTCAAACACCCGGCTATCGATGCCAGCTCTCAGCGTTACCAGATGAAATTCTCTGCCGAAGCGTTTGTTCGTCAGATTAGCCGTGCACGCACCTTTGGCTTCATGCATGAAATCGAATATCTGCAGTCTAAAGGCCTGTGCCTGGGCGGTAGTTTAGATTGTGCGATAGGCCTTGATGATTTCCGCGTGCTTAATGAAGAAGGTCTGCGTTTTGAAGACGAGTTTGTCCGTCACAAAATGCTGGACGCTATCGGCGATCTGTTTATGTGTGGCCATAACATTATCGGCGCGTTTACCGCGTACAAATCGGGCCATGCATTGAACAACAAACTGCTGCAGGCCGTTTTGGCTAAGCAGGAAGCCTGGGAATGGGCGACCTTCGAAGACGAAGCTGAATTGCCGCTGGCGTTTAAAGCACCAAATCTGGTTCTGGCTTAATTCCTGATCAGAACGTAAAAACGGCTGGTTGCGCTGACACTCTCTCCGGTCAGTCGCGCCGGCCGTTTTTTATTGCCCCGCCTTCGCTCTCTGTGTGTTGCGACACTCTTCACATGCTAAAGCAAACAATTGCTGAATTGCTGCACAATCAGGTGCGATTTCTTCCGTTGTCGCTTTAAACGCAGGTGTCGGCACGCCACATTAGTGTTACTATCTCTGGCGCTTTTACAGGCTGCATGCTGCTGAAAACAGCAGTGAATAATGAAATTGTTATGTGCAATGGAACAATTGTGATCGGAATCCTTCTACGCTTGCGACAAATAGGTAGACGCTATTTCTGGCCTCATTTCCTGCTGGGAATGGTGGCGGCCAGTCTCGGCTTGCCGGCGTGTGCGCAAACAGCGGAACTTAACACCGGATCCGAATCCTCAGCCAGCAGCCTGTTCATCGGCAATGCCGTTCGTTTCGATCATCTTATTCGTCTTCAGGAAGCCTCGCGACGTCCCAGTTTTACGGTTGACTACTGGCACCAGCATGCCATTCGCACGGTTATCCGCCACCTCTCTTTCACGCTGACGCCGCATTCTCAGGCGGAAGAGCAGGTACATCCGCTGGCCGCGCAAAAGCTGGCGTTAATCGATTCACTTCATGCCTTATTGACCTCCCAGACAGCACAGACATACGACGCCTTTGGTTTGTCTCTGCTGCCTGTGTCTGACGCGCCTGCCCTGACGCGAGCAGCCTGGCATGGCAAAGTGCACGGTATCCGTGCCGGCCCCGCTTCATTGTTCTGCTAATCACTTTCATTACACCCTTTTAGATTTCGCAGTCCGACGATTCGGCTGAATTGAGAATATATTTATTATGTTAATCAAAATGTTAACCAAGGTTTTTGGTAGCAGCAATGATCGTACTTTGCGCCGCATGCGTAAAACCGTTGATATCATCAATAAGATGGAACCGGATTTTGAAAAGCTCTCTGATGAAGAACTGAAAGCGAAAACGGAACTGTTCCGTGAGCGCCTGAAAAAAGGCGAGTCGCTGGAGAGTTTACTTCCGGAAGCCTTTGCAACCGTGCGTGAAGCCAGTAAACGCGTCTTTGGCATGCGTCACTTTGATGTCCAGCTGATTGGCGGTATGGTACTCAACAACCGCTGTATTGCTGAGATGCGTACCGGTGAAGGTAAAACGCTTACGGCAACGCTGCCAGCCTACCTGAATGCCCTGACCGGTAAAGGTGTTCATGTTGTTACCGTCAACGATTACCTGGCCCAGCGTGATGCGGAAAATAACCGCCCGTTGTTTGAATTTCTTGGCCTGAGTGTCGGTATCAACATGTCAGGTCTGCCTTCCGTCGCCAAACGTGAAGCCTATGCAGCGGACATCACTTACGGTACGAACAACGAATATGGCTTCGACTATCTGCGCGACAACATGGCGTTCAGCCCTGAAGAGCGCGTACAGCGTAAACTGCACTATGCGCTGGTGGATGAGGTCGACTCCATCCTCATTGACGAAGCGCGAACGCCACTGATCATCTCAGGTCCGGCAGAAGACAGCTCTGAACTCTATACCAAAGTGAACAAAATCATTCCTCACCTGATCCGTCAGGAAAAAGAAGATTCTGACCACTTCCAGGGTGAAGGCGATTTCTGGGTTGACGAGAAAGCGCGTCAGGCGCACATGACCGAGCGCGGCCTGGTGAAAGTCGAAGAGCTGCTGGTGAGCCAGGGCATTATGGTGGAAGGTGAATCCCTCTATTCACCGACGAATATCATGCTGATGCATCACGTGACGGCTGCGCTGCGTGCACATGCGCTGTTCACGCGCGATGTTGATTACATCGTTAAAGATGGCGAAGTCATCATTGTCGATGAGCATACCGGTCGTACCATGCAAGGACGTCGCTGGTCTGATGGTCTGCATCAGGCTGTTGAAGCCAAAGAAGGCGTTGAAATCCAGAACGAAAACCAGACGCTGGCATCGATCACCTTCCAGAACTACTTCCGCCTCTATGAAAAGCTGGCCGGTATGACGGGTACGGCTGATACCGAAGCGTTTGAGTTCAGCTCCATCTACAAGCTCGATACCATCGTTGTGCCAACCAACCGTCCGATGGTGCGTAAAGATCTGGCCGATCTGGTCTACATGACAGAGAAAGAGAAGATCGATGCCATTATTGAGGATATTCGCGAACGTACCGCGAAAGGGCAACCGGTACTGGTAGGTACGATTTCGATCGAGAAGTCAGAAGTTGTATCAAACGAGCTGACACGCGCAGGCATTAAGCACAATGTTCTGAACGCCAAATTCCACGCCCGCGAAGCGGATATTGTTGCTCAGGCTGGTCAGCCGGGTGCAGTAACCATCGCCACCAACATGGCGGGCCGTGGTACCGATATTATGCTGGGCGGTAGCTGGCATGCCGAAGTCGCTGAGCTGCAGGATCCGACTGAAGAGCAGATCGAGGCGATTAAAGCGGCCTGGCAGGTTCGTCACGATGCCGTGCTGGCGTCAGGTGGCTTACATATCGTCGGTACGGAACGCCATGAATCGCGTCGTATTGACAACCAGCTGCGCGGTCGTGCGGGTCGTCAGGGGGACGCGGGTTCTTCACGTTTCTACCTGTCAATGGAAGATGCGCTGATGCGTATTTTTGCCTCTGATCGTGTTTCTAACATGATGCGCAAGCTGGGAATGAAACCGGGCGAGGCCATTGAGCACCCGTGGGTAACCAAAGCCATTGCCAACGCACAGCGTAAAGTGGAAAGCCGTAACTTCGATATTCGTAAGCAACTGCTGGAATACGATGATGTGGCGAATGACCAACGCCGCGCGATCTATAGCCAGCGTAATGAGCTGCTGGATGTTTCTGATGTCTCCGATACCATCAACAGTATTCGCGAAGACGTCTATAAATCGATTATCGACAGCTACATTCCACCGCAGTCACTGGAAGAAATGTGGGACGTACCGGGACTGGAAGAGCGCCTGCGTAACGATTTCGATCTGGATCTGCCAATCAGTGAATGGCTGGATAAAGAACCGGACCTGCATGAAGAGACGCTGCGTGAGCGCATTATGAAACACGCTGCCGATAGCTATGCGGCGAAAGAAGAGATCGTGGGCGCGGAGATGATGCGTAACTTTGAGAAAGGCGTGATGCTGCAAACGCTGGACTCCCTGTGGAAAGAGCACCTGGCGGCAATGGATTATCTGCGTCAGGGCATCCACTTACGTGGCTACGCGCAGAAAGATCCGAAGCATGAATATAAACGTGAATCGTTTGCCATGTTTGCCGCCATGCTTGAAACGCTGAAGTATGAAGTAATCAGCACACTGAGCAAGGTGCAGGTGCGAATGCCAGAAGAAGTGGAAGCGATGGAGCAGCAACGTCGCGAAGAGGCAGAGCGTCTGGCGCAGCAGCAGCATCTCAGCCATGTCAGCGAAGATGTGCTGGCGGCCGAGTCGCTTGCCCAGCAGGGCGGCGAGCGTAAAGTCGGACGTAACGATCCTTGCCCATGCGGTTCAGGTAAGAAATACAAACAGTGTCATGGTCGCCTGGCCTGATAACGTATTGACTGAAAAGGAGCCTCTGGCTCCTTTTTTTTGGCTTTTTGTCCGCTGAACGATGGCGCGGTTAACAACCCGCTTAACATGTTTTAGAATCAGCGCTCATTCACCCACTCTTCAGGATACCTTCATGAAGCACCTGCAGGTTGCCGTCGGCATTATCCGCAATGCCGATAAACACATTTTTCTTGCCCAGCGTGCGGCTTCCTCCTACATGGCCAATAAGTGGGAATTTCCCGGCGGTAAAATTGAAGCGGGTGAAAGCCCTGAGCAGGGTTTAGTGCGCGAACTGCTCGAAGAGACCGGCATTGAGGTGACTGATGCCCGCGCCATTGGCATCAAAGATCATACCTATGACGATCTGCGTGTGACGCTGCATTTTTTCCTGGTCGAAGGCTGGAAAGGTGAACCCTGGGGCAAAGAAGGTCAGCCACAGCGTTGGGTCGAACAGCGGGCGCTGATCGCTGAAGAATTTCCGGCGGCAAATCATGAACTGATAGCGCGTCTGGTGGCAGGCGAACTGTAACAGGGTGGGGCATTATGCCCCACCGCGTGACTTAGCGTTCTTCTTCACTCCAGTTGTCACTGTCGTTCAATTCATCGCTGCTGGGTATGCGCTTTTCTTCCGCAGCCCATTCGCCAAGGTCAATTAACTGACAACGTTTGCTGCAAAACGGCCGCCACGGGCTCAGTTCATCCCAGATAACCGTTTTACCGCACTGCGGACAGTTAACGGTCATAATTTCTTCCTGCATGTTCACCTCTAACAACAGGCCAGTTGGAAGTTGAGGCGCGCAGGGACTTCACCGCGCTCACTGTCCAGTGGCATAAAACGTATCGCAAAACGGCTCTTATGACCGGATACCTGAGGATAAAGTGCGTCCTCTATGTCCAGTTGCAGACGCAGAAGATCGGCGCCTTCGGCATTATCCTGATAAAAACCGTTCAGACTGGTTTGTAAACGGTAAGTGCCCGACTGACGGATTAAATCGAGCAACATGGCCAGTGTGCTGTGCAGCGGTATCAGGGTTTCCATCCAGCTTGTAACCTGCGCATCACGTGTTGTCTGCGGCAGATGCAGCCAGATGTGCAGACCAGGCAGATCGAAACTGCAGCACCCGCCCGGAATACTGAGCCGCTGACGAACCAGAGCAATCAGACGATCTTCCCTCAGTTGCTGCCCCATACGCGGCGCACTGTTAAGCAGAACAGATTGTGCTTTTAGTTTGTCGCGCAATGCATCCACCACGGACATATCCACGCCGGGCACATCCGCCCACGCGCGTAGTTTGGTTTGCTGACGCTCAAGCTCTTTCAGCAATTCGGTGCGCATGTCGCCGCGTTCAAAGATATCCAGCAGTTCGCCGATCAGACGAAAAAAAGTCAGTGCCGTGGCGGTATTTTCCAATGGCGTAACCTGATGCAACTGATCGATCAGGAATTCGACACGCAGCCAGGTGCGCATTTTTTCATTCAGTGGATGTTCAAACAGAACGACTGTACTCATGGATTAATCCTGTTTCGCTGCCGCAAGCTTCAGATAACGCTGATGAAGTCTGGCAACCTGGGGTAGCGCATTTTCAGGCGCGCCACTGTTATCAATAATATCATCGGCACACGCGAGGCGCTGTTGGCGCGTCGCCTGTGCCGCAAGAATGCGTTTAGCCTGCTCAGGAGAAACGTTGTCGCGTGCGAGCGTACGTTTCAGCTGTGTTTCTTCATCGGTGTCGATAACCAAAACCCGATCGGCCTGATGCTGGAGCTGGTTTTCAACCAGCAACGGCACGACCCACAGGACATAAGGTGAGGTCGCCTGCGCTTTAAGCTGCTGTGTGCGGGCGTTAATCAGGGGATGAAGCAGCGCGTTTAGCCAGTTTTTTTCATCAGGTGCCGCAAAAATAATCTCTCTTAAGCGCGCACGTTGCAGTGTTCCCTGATCGGTCAGAATACTGTCACCATAGCGTGCAACAATCGCCTGCAGAGCAGGCGTGCCCGGCTCGACGACCTCGCGGGCAATGACATCAGCGTCAATGATCGTCACGCCTTCTGCAGCAAAGTACGCGGCAATAGTGCTCTTGCCGCTGCCAATGCCACCGGTCAGCGCCACCGTGTAGGGCGTATCTCTCACTCTCACTCTCTTGGTCGTTCAGTCACAGGTAAGCCAAAGCGTTACGACACGATCATGTTGCGCGTCCGATTTCGTTAGAAAGACGCCGTCGAATCTGATGGATTGTAGCGTAAATAAAGTGAAATTCGCACTCTTGTTGCGGTGCAAATCGCGCGTATCATGAGGTGACTGGCTTTGTGATAACGCCCTTCATGGCGATGAATAACCTCTTACCAGGACACTATGTATGCGCATTGAAGAAGATTTGAAACTGGGCTTTAAAGACGTACTGATTCGTCCAAAGCGCTCCACGCTGAAAAGCCGATCTCAGGTCGAACTGGATCGCAGCTTTACGTTCAAACACTCCGGCCTGGACTGGCGCGGCGTACCTGTTATCGCGGCCAACATGGATACGGTGGGGACTTTTTCAATGGCCGAGGCGCTGGCCAGTTTCAATGTATTAACAGCCGTACACAAACACTACAGTGTGGAAGACTGGCGGACGTTTGTTCAACGCGTACCGGCATCAGTACTGAAATATGTGATGGTATCTACCGGCACCTCAGACGCCGATCTCACCAAACTTATCGCGGTCATGGCCATTTGCGATGACCTGCAGTTCATCTGTATTGACGTTGCCAATGGTTATTCTGAGCACTTTGTCGATTTCCTGAAGCGTGCGCGTGAGATCTTCCCGGGCAAAACGATTTGTGCGGGTAACGTCGTCACGGGGGAAATGGTCGAAGAGTTAATCCTGTCCGGAGCCGATATCGTGAAGGTGGGGATTGGGCCGGGCTCAGTCTGCACCACGCGCGTCAAAACCGGCGTGGGATATCCGCAGCTCTCTGCCGTGATTGAGTGCGCCGATGCGGCGCACGGCCTGAGTGGGCAAATCGTCAGCGATGGCGGATGCGCTGTGCCGGGTGATATCGCCAAAGCGTTTGGTGGCGGCGCGGATTTTGTCATGCTGGGCGGCATGCTGGCGGCACATGATGAGTGCGAAGGCCGAATTACAGAAGAAAACGGCGAGCGGTTTATGCTGTTTTACGGCATGAGCTCAGAATCCGCAATGAAACGTCATGCGGGAAGCGTGGCGAAATATCGTGCGGCAGAAGGGAAAACAGTGAAACTCCCCTTGCGCGGACCAGTAGAAGAAACCCTTCGCGATATTCTCGGCGGGCTTCGTTCTGCCTGCACCTATGTGGGAGCTGAGCGGCTAAAAGAGTTAACCAAGCGCACCACGTTTATTCGGGTGGCCGAGCAGGAAAACCGCATCTTTTCCCGTTAACCCCGCCTGCTCAGCATGCAGTAAAGGAACGGAGCACCTTTACTGCATGGCCTCACCTAGCCCAAACACAGGCAGATACATGGCGATCACCAGTGTGCCGACAATGCCGCCAATCACCACCATCATCACGGGCTCCAGCGAGGCGGCCAGATTATCAGCCCGCGTCAGCGTTTCTCTTTCATGCCATTCAGCCAGACGCGCCAGCATCACATCCAGTGCGCCTGACTCTTCGCCCACACGAATCAACTGACGACAAAGTGGCGTAAACAGGGGATGCGAGTGCAACGCCTGGTGCAGAGGATTGCCTTGCGCAATGTGCTGCTGAATAGCCCTGATGGCATCCTGCCACAGCCGCGATGACAACGTGACACAGGCCGCATCAAGTTCCTGGAGCAGGGTTAATCCTGCCTGCTGGGTCAGTTGCAACACACTGTAGATTTGCGTCAGTTGACTACCCTGCCATAGCCCGGCGATAACCGGCACACGCAGCAGGGCGCGTTGCTCACAGCGCTGCCAGTTTTCAGAGCGCCGCCGCGCGTGGTACCAGCCCGTCGCCAGCAGGGCAATGCCCCCGATTAGCGGCAATCCGCCCGCCTGTAATGCGTCGGACAGGGTGATAACGGCGGCGGTGAAGGCGGGTAAAGGCGCGTCAAACGAGGCATAGACGGAAACAAACTCCGGCAAGACAAACAGCAACATACCGCAGGTGACGGCCAACGCCACGAACAGAATAAACAGGGGATAACGCAGGGCTTTCAGAACCTTGGCGCGCAAATGCTGCTGGCGTGTTTGTTGCTGCGCCAGTTGTTCGCAGCAGATATCCAACTGACCGGTCAGCTCGCCGACCGCCATTAGCGCAGCGAAAAGTGGCGGAAAAACCTCTGGCCACTGGCGTAATGCCTGCGAAAATGGCTCGCCACGCAAGACGTGATGCTGTAAAGCCTGCATCAACGCCCGCCAGGCGGCATGCGGGTGACCTGATGCCAGCAGATCAAGGCTTTGCGATAAAGGAAGGCCCGCCTTTAGCAGGGTGGCGAGCTGGCGAATGAAATCAATTTTATGCTGTGACCGCCAGTCACGTCGGCGCATCATTTTTTCCCGCTTCTCGCTCACCGGCACTAAGTGCCGGCGCGAAAGGTCGTCAGACAGCGTCTCACTGTCGGGGGCCAGATGATAACCCGTTTGCAGTCTGCCCTGTGTATCTACGGCATACCAGCGATAAAGAAAAAGGTGCGTCATGATTCGAGCCCAATAACGCGCTGCATCTCCTCCAGAGAGGTTTCGCCGCGGCTGACAGCGTCCAGCCCCGAAGCCTGTAGCGTGCGCATCCCTTGCTGTTTTGCCAGCGCCAATACCTCCTCCAGAGGCATTTCGGCGGCGATAGCATTTTGCAGTTTGGCTGTAACGGGCAGGAGTTCGAATAAAGCCAGACGGCCAAAATAACCCGAAAAGCAGTGATCGCAACCCGGTGCCCGCCAGGTTTGTAACGTGCCTGGCCAGACTGACGCCGGGAGATGTGCCACGGCCTGTCCAGGTTCACGACAGTGCGGACACAGGCGTCTGACCAGGCGCTGAGCAATAATCAGGCGCAACGCTGAGCCCAGTAAATAACCAGGAATGCCCATCTGGCGTAAGCGCGTTAGCGTTTCAGCCGTTGAGTTAGTGTGCAAAGTCGAGAGGACAAGATGACCGGTTTGCGCGGCTTTTACGGCAATTTCAGCGGTCTCGCCGTCCCGTATTTCGCCTATCATGATGACATCCGGATCCTGGCGAAGCAGCGCGCGTAACACGCGATTAAAATCGAGCCCATACTTTGGATTAATTTGCGTCTGATTGATGCCCGGCAAAGGGATCTCAATGGGATCTTCCACACTGCAAATGTTCTTTCCGGGCTGATTAATCGCGCTCAGTCCGCTGTAAAGGGTAAACGTTTTTCCACTGCCGGTTGGGCCCGTGACCAGAATCAGGCCCTGGGGCTGTGCCAGCGCAGCCTTGAGCAGGCGCAGCGGAGCCGCGGGTAAGCCCAGCGAGTCCAGGGACAGTGTAGCGCCTTCCCGCTGCAGCAAACGTACGACGGCTTTCTCTCCGCCCTGCGTCAGCAACGTTGAGAGCCGAAAGGATGCGACCTGACCGTCAATCTCATGGCTGAACTGACCGTCCTGTGGCAGACGACGTTCGGCAATATCCAGTCCGGCCAAAATTTTAAGCCGCGCCAGCAGAGCCGCTGGCTGTATGTCCCGTTGCAGGGGAAGGGGATGCAACACGCCGTCAATGCGCAGACGAATACGCAGGCTGTGCTGATAAGGCTCAATATGGATGTCTGAGGCCCGCCGCTGTGCGGCCTGATGCAGAAGCTGGCTGGCGGTATCGATTGCCGATTCTGTGGCGGCACCCTCTTTAGCACACAAGGGGCTATGCATAGCTTCAGCCTGTTCGAGCCGGGCCTGCGGCCAGCACTCAATAGCGATCTGACACGGGCTGGCAAATTGCAGGGCTTCGGCCAGTCCTGGCGGAACCTGCTCAGCGACAGCAAGACGTAAATGCGTCGCGTTGTGGTCGAGGATGATGGCGCGGTAGCGCTGACAGATCAGCGCTATCGCATCGTCGGGTTTACTCATTTGTGCCCCCACGACTGTCAAAGCGGAATTGTTCCTGACAGTTGTCGCGTAACGTGGTGTTAGTGCTGGTACAGGTACGCTGCCAGACGAGCGTGCCTTCGTTACTGTCCCAGACGGGCAGCATTTCTACGCTTAATCCATTCAGGCTCTCCTGCCCGGTCAGGGTAATCATGCCGTTGACCACGGTGATCGCCGACACGTAACGTGATGTTGTGCCCTGCGGAATACCGCGTTGCCCGGCCTGACACTGTTCAGGCCCGCCGCGTTCAATCGCGCAAAGCTCAACGGCCGTCTTAAAGGGCACCATGGTTTGCAGCATGTCGGTCAGCGCGGCGCGCTGCAGATAATTTTGATAGGCAGGCAGCCCGATAGCGCTGAGGATCGCCACGATGCCGACCACAATCATTAGTTCAACCAACGTAAATCCTTGTTGATAGTGCATATTTGCCTCCTGAGTAAGAAGGCCGCAGTCTAAATAACTGCTCGGAATAGTAGATCACTTAGAGGGAACTCAGTCCGGTTTATGCGATCTGATCAATCGCTGAATATCCCAAATCACCAGCCGGACTGAGCAATGTCGATCATAGCACCAATACCCAGAACCGAACGACGCCTGATGCAGAAAACTATCCATAAAACAAAGGACAAAAACCACGCCCGGCGGCTCACCGCCATGCTGATGCTGCATCGTGGTGACACCGTCAGTCATGTTGCCAGAACACTCTGCTGTGCCCGCTCATCGATTGGT
>NZ_VZPF01000067.1 GCF_008801695.1 Pantoea stewartii subsp. stewartii | reverse complement strand
AATGGAGGCGAAGCGCCTCAAGGAGCCATGTCCGGTGTTTCACGCGATAGTGTCCATTAAAAAATGATGGACACTATTTTCCCGGAACCGGAGCCCGCTGCACAGACGGTTTAAATGTGACGCTTACTACTCGGGGGATTAGGGCTGGCCCTGTTTGCCATCGGGCTTTTTCTGCTGGCTCACTTACCTGCGAAGCCAGACGACATGGACATTATCTGGCGCATGATGCTGTGCGGGGCGGGCTTTGGCCTGTTTCAGTCCCCGAATAACCACACCATTATTACCTCCGCTCCGCGTCAACGCAGCGGTGGTGCCAGCGGTATGCTGGGCACGGCACGGTTACTGGGTCAGAGCAGCGGTGCCGCACTGGTAGCGCTGATGTTCAACTGGCTGGGCAATGACGGCACCCATGCGGCGCTGTTACTGGCGGCTGGATTCTCAACCGCAGCGGCCCTGCTCAGTCTGTCGCGCATAAAAACACCGCGCGTACAGTGATAAAAAAAGGCGACTTCTCAGTCGCCTTTTTGCCGGGTTACTTCAGGTATTCGCCGCTACGCAGCGCTTCAATACGTTTATCTAACGGGGGATGCGACATAAACAGCTCGCTGAATGACTTCCCTTTACCGTTGATACAAAACGCCATCATGCTGCTGGGCTCCTGCGGCTCGTAGCTGGTTTTCAGGCACTGCAGTGCCGCAATCATCTTCTCACGGCCCACCAGTTTCGCTGAACCGGCATCCGCATGGAACTCACGGTGACGAGAGAACCACATGGTAATGATGCTGGCAAGGATACCAAACACCAGTTCCAGCACCATAGAAACGGCAAAGTACACCAGCGGATTACCGTTGCTGCTTTCTTCCCCATCGCGGTTACCAGACATGAAGCCTGCCGCAATCTGCGCCAGAATACGCGAAACGAAAATCACGAAGGTGTTCACGACGCCCTGAATCAGGGTCATGGTGATCATATCGCCGTTGGCAATATGCGCGACTTCGTGCGCCAGCACCGCTTCAGCCTCGTCGCGGCTCATGTTTTGCAGCAGCCCGGTCGATACAGCCACCAGTGACGCATTACGGCGGGCACCGGTTGCAAAGGCGTTGATGTCAGGCGCGTGGTAAATCGCGACCTGCGGCATCGCAATACCGACCTGCCGGGCCTGCTGGCTAATGGTCTCTAACAACCAGCGCTCGGTTTCGTTGCGTGGTTGTTCAATCACTTCACCGCCGACCGAACGCAACGCCATCCACTTCGACATCAGCAGTGAGACAAACGCACCGCCGAAGCCAAACAGACCTGCCATAATCATCAGGCCCTGAACACTGCTTGACTGAATTCCTGTCAGGCTGAGAATCAGCCCGAATACCAACATCACTGCCAGGTTGGTCAGCAGGAAAAGAGCAATACGCATCATAACGGTTAATCATCCTCAGTAGTTCATGCGCTCATGCGCGGATACATATCCTATGAGCATTGTGCGGGTTTTCAAGCGACCTTAACGTTTAAGTGCCTAAAAAGACATAACTTTACAATATGACATAACCTTTACCGCAACCCTACTGAATGCGCGCAGTACAACACATTAACGTGACGCATCCTTGCCAGACTTATCATAAAAAAAGCACCGCAGTGCGGTGCTTTTTATTAAACCAGAACGTATCAGTTGCTTTTCGCTGCGGACGCGTCGGGAAGCGTCTTTTCCAGCTGCGCCAGATCGTTGGCAATCTTGACGGTTTCATCCAGATAAGGATCGGGTTCTTTGTAATCCTTAGGCAGGTCATCCAGGCTCTTCAGCGGCTTTTTGCCTTCGGCCTGATAGCGCGCATTAATGCGTTCCAGACGCAGCGCGTCGTCTTCGTGGTTCTCTTTCTCGCGTTGAGCAAGATTGAGCGACACGATATTGCGCTTGTCCTTCATGGCATTAAAGCGGGCAATGTCCTTCATGATGTACTGGAACTCACGATCTTTCGCTATACGTTCATCATGTTCTTTCGTCAACTGCGGCACCAGCGCTTTCACATCTCCGGTTTTCGCGTAGGTGGCAGCCGTGATGCTGTCCCACGGTAAGGCGTTATCTTCAAACTTCTCGCCTGTCTCCGCCGCTTCAACGCCGGTAGGCATCAGCAGATCGGGGGTGACGCCTTTACGCTGTGTACTGCCACCGTTAATACGGTAGAACTTCTGAATCGTGTACTGAACCGATCCCAGCGCAGGCCATTCCGGACGCAGCATCTGATCGTAAATGCGGTTCAGCGAGCGATACTGCTGAACGGTGCCTTTACCAAAGGTCGGCTCGCCAACAATCAGCGCACGCCCATAGTCCTGCATCGCCGCCGCAAAGATTTCAGAGGCAGACGCACTGAAACGGTCAACCAGCACCACCAGCGGCCCTTTATAGTACACAATGCCGTCGTTATCGCTGTCCTGACGGATGCGACCGTTATTGTCGCGCACCTGCACCACGGGGCCACTTGGGATAAACAGGCCAGACAGTGAGACCGCCTCGGTCAGTGCGCCACCGCCGTTGGTCCGCAGATCAATCACGATGCTGTCGACATTCTGCTTTTGCAGTTTCTGCAACTGCACTTTGACATCATCGGTCAGGCCCACGTAGAAGCCCGGAATATCCAGTACGCCGACTTTCTGTTTGCCCACATTGTGAATACTCATCTTAACGGCGCGATCTTCCAGACGGATTTTCTCACGCGTCAGTGTCACAATGCGGGTTTTAGTACCTATACCGGCAGGCAGGATTTCAAGGCGAACCTTACTGCCTTTCGGTCCTTTAATTTTGGCGACGACATCATCCAGACGCCAGCCAATCACATCTTCCATTGGCTTGCCTGGCTCACCGACGCCGACAATACGATCGCCAACGGTGATGGCTTTACTTTTCGCCGCCGGGCCACCCGCGACCATAGAATTGATCACGGTATAATCGTCATCCATCTGCAGTACGGCGCCAATCCCTTCGAGCGACAGGCTCATTTCAGTATTGAACTGCTCGGTATTGCGCGGCGACAGATAGTTGGTGTGCGGATCGATTTCGTGGGCAAATGCATTCATTGCCAGCTGGAACACATCTTCGCTGTTGCTCTGTGCCAGGCGACGGATGGCGAAGTTATAGCGTTTGGTCAGCACGTCACGAATTTCTTTTTCGTCTTTGCCGGCCAGCTTCAGGCTCAACTCATCGTATTTCACCTTGGCATCCCACAGCGCATTTAATTCGTTCTGGTCTTTCGGCCAGGGCGCTTTGGAACGGTCAATATCGATGGTGTCATTACCGGTAAAGTTCATCGGGCGAGCCAGGACCGTGAGCGCGTACTGATAGCGTTCGAAGCGGCGTTTCTGGGCCAGATTATAAAGATCGTAAAAAATATCCAGCTTACCGCTACGCAGTTCGTCACCCAGCTGCGTTTTCTTGCTGGCAAACTGTGCTACATCCGACGCCAGCAGCACGTTGTGGCTGTAGTCGAGCATGTTGAGGTAGCGGTCAAAAATTTTGGCGGAAAACGCCCCGTCCAGATCGAACTGACGATAGTGAGAACGCGTGAACCGTGAGGTGACGCGCTCGCTGACGGTAGGATCCTGGGGATCTTCATGCAACTGAGGAATTTGATCGGCACGAGTGATGTTCTCGGCGGCAAAGGAAGGGCCTGACAACAGCAGGCCCGCGATCAATCCAACTTTTAACAAGGTGTTCATGCCGGGGTCAGCCTCCGTTTCAGAACTGCAGGTGTTCTGCGCGCACAATCATTGCCATGCCGGAAGCGAGCTGTACCCGGACGCCGTCTTTAGAAACTTCCAGAACGGTTGCGTCCATTGCACTTTTGCCTGCTTTAACTTTAATACTCTGGCCGGGTTGCAAAGTTGAGGTATCAGTGATGGGTTTAGCCTGCTGCTGCTCCGGACGGGGTGCCGGTTTGCGATGCTGCGATGCAGTAGGACGCTCAGCAGACTGCGGACGCGGCTTACGCGCGGCGTCACCCTCTGCGGCTTTACGCGGAGCAGGTTTGCGAGGACGACGTGGCGCGCTGGCCCCTTCTTCGCCCTCACCGGCTTCACGACGCGCAGCCCGCTGCTGATCGCGTTGCGCCTGAACACGCGCTTTCGCGTCTTCCAGCTGCTTGCGGGCATGCTCAACGTGCTGCTCATCGAGAACACCGCACGGATTGCCGTCGAGATCCACGCGGGTCGCACCCGCTTTAATACCGTACAGATAGCGCCAGCTGGAGGTATAAAGACGTAATGCTGAACGTAACTGTGTTTTGCTCAGGTTCATTTCGCCCTGAACGCGCTCGACCAGATCCTGAAAGATACCGATTTTGAGCGGACGCGCTTCACCTTCAGCGCTAAAGCAGTGCGGAAAGCGCTCCGCCAGAAAGCTAATGACTTCTTTACTGCTATTCAACTTAGGTTGATTTTCCATGAAATTTCCTGATTACTACGGGTTTGCCGACCAGAGCAGGCATGAACAGGCGACATTATAATGACAACATCGCTAAATGCCATGCAATCCAGTCGATTAGCTACGCGTCAGCTGCAAATATTTTTCTAAGTCCGTGTTCGCGAGCACGTCGCAAAGCCCGTCAGTCAAGGCTACCAGCCCTTTTTCATCATCACTATCAAAGCGATTGTATTCCACACTGTCGATATCCAGCACGCCCACAACGTGACCGTTTACTTTCAGAGGAATCACAATTTCAGCATTACTGGCCGCATCGCAGGCGATGTGCCCCGGAAACGCATGCACATCATCTACACGCTGGACCTGATTTTGCGCCAGCGCTGTACCACAGACACCTTTACCCACGGGGATGCGCACACAGGCAATTTTACCCTGGAACGGGCCAAGCACCAGTGTGTCTGCTTCCGTCAGCAGGTAGAAGCCTGCCCAGTTCACGCCTTCGAGACCTTCATACAACAGCGCGCTAAAGTTACCCATCGCGGCGAGGAACGCCGTTTCTCCCGCCAGCAAGGCGCGCATATCGCGATCTAAATCGGCGTAAAAGGCAGTTTTGTTCATTATTCAACCGTTACCAGTGACATCCGGGCGGCTAACCACTCCGCCAGTTAAAAATAAGCACTAAAAATCCATAGCCATAAGGTGAATCATAGCGTTAGTTACTATAACCTTAACATTCTGTGGATCGAAGCGTGATACCCGAAACAGGTACACAGCAATGTCTTAACAACCCTTTGCGTAAATAACAATAAGCGAACCCTGCACTCTTTATGAAAATTCACGCGATTAGCGAGACATTGCCCCACGCACGTTATCAGCGTTGTCCGCAATGCGATACCCTTTTTTCCTTACCAGATGTGAAATCGCATCAGTCGGCACATTGCCCCCGTTGTAATGCACAAATTGTCAGCGGCTATGACTGGTCGATGACGCGTCTGCTGGCGATGGCGGCCACCATGCTGGTCCTGATGCCGTTCGCCTTCAGCATGCCGTTGATTTATATCCGGCTGCTGGGTATGCGCATTAACGCCAGCCTGCTGGAAGGCATTGTGCAGATGACGCTACAGGGCAACGTGTTAACGGCCTCCATGGTGGCGTTCTGCACTATCGGTGCGCCCGTCACGCTTGTGGCTGGCATTGGCTACCTGGCGCTGGGCCAGCGTTTGGGCATGAATCTGCGCCCGGTTCTGCTGATGCTGGAGAAGCTGAAAGAGTGGGTCATGCTGGACATTTTCCTGATTGGCATCGCGGTGGCGTCGATTAAAGTTCAGGAATACGCCGATCTCGAAATGGGCTACGGTCTGGTGGCTTACATTGCCCTGACCGTCCTGAGCGTGATGACGCTGATTCATCTCAATATTGAGCAGCTATGGGAACACTTTTATCCGCAACAGCCTCAGGTGACGCGACGGGAGGATCTGCAGGTTTGTCTCAACTGCCATTATACCGATGTTCCCGACGCACGAGGCCGTTGCCCCCGCTGCCATACACCGCTCGACTTCCGTCGCCGTCACAGCCTGCAAAAATCCTGGGCTGCGCTCATCGCTTCCATTGTGCTGCTGATCCCGGCCAATCTGCTGCCCATTTCGGTGGTGTACCTCAATGGCTCGCGGCGGGAAGATACGATCTTCTCCGGCATTCTTTCCCTGGCATCCGGTAATATTCCGGTCGCCGCCATCGTCTTTATCGCCAGTATCTTAGTGCCCTTTACCAAGGTTCTGGTCATGCTGGCGTTGCTTCTCAGCATTCATTTTCGCTGCGAGCAAGGCCTGAAAACCCGCATCCGTCTCCTGCGTTTTGTAACCTGGGTCGGTCGCTGGTCTATGCTGGATCTGTTTGTCATTTCGTTAACCATGTCACTGGTCAATCGTGACCAGTTACTGGCTTTTACCATGGGACCTGCCGCGTTTTACTTTGGCGCGGCTGTGATCCTGACCATTATGGCCGTTGAGTGGCTGGATAGCCGCCTGCTCTGGGATGCACATGCAACAGGAAACGCCGACTACACCGACTAATGCTACGCTGCGTAATAAGCGTAAAATTTCCCCTTTTTGGCTGCTGCCCGTTATCGCCATGCTGATTGCGGGCTGGCTGCTATGGACGAATTTTCAGGAGCGCGGCACCACAATCACCATTAATTTCCAGACGGCAGATGGGATTGTGCCCGGGCGCACGCCTGTGCGCTATCAGGGCGTGGAAGTCGGTACCGTGCAGGGCATCAACCTGAGCGACGACTATCGCAAGATCCAGATCAAAGCCAGTATCAAAAGTGATATGCGTGATGCACTGCGTGAGAATACGCAATTCTGGCTGGTGACACCGAAAGCCTCGCTGGCCGGGGTTTCCGGCCTTGATGCGCTGGTCGGCGGTAACTACATCGGCATGATGCCGGGCGATGGTAAAGAGAGCGACACCTTCACCGCCCTGGATACGCAACCGAAATACCGTGTCAATACCGGCGAGCTGATGATTCACCTTCATGCACCGGATCTGGGTTCGCTGAATACCGGCTCACTGGTCTATTACCGCAAAATTCCGGTAGGCCGCGTGTACGACTACAGTATCAACGGTCAAAACAACGGCGTGTCAATTGACGTGCTTATCGAACGTCGCTTCGTCAACCTGGTGAAAACCAGCAGCCGTTTCTGGAACGTGTCCGGCCTGAACGCCGATGTCAGCCTGAGCGGTGCCAAAGTGCAGCTGGAAAGCCTGGCGGCACTGGTCAATGGCGCAATTGCCTTTGACTCGCCCGAAGGCGCGGAAGCCGCAAAGAGCGTCCAGAATTACACCCTCTATCCTGATCTGGCTCACAGCCAGCGCGGTGTGCTGATTAGCCTCGATCTGCCCAACGGCGATAACCTGTCGGCTAACCGAACGCCGCTGATGTACCAGGGTCTGGAAGTCGGTACGCTCACCAAACTGAATCTGCAGGACGGCGGCAAAGTCACCGGCGAGATGACGGTTGATCCGTCTGTGGTCGGCCTGATGCGCGAAGGCACACGCATTGAAATGCACAGTCCGAAACTCAGCCTGACTGACACCAGCCTGAGCAGTCTGCTGACCGGCAATACCTTTGAACTGGTGCCCGGCGACGGTCCACCCGTACAGCATTTTACCGTGGTTGCGCCTGACAAAACGCTGCTGCAGCAACCCAATGTGCTCACCGTAAAACTCAGCGCGCCGGAGAGCTATGGCATCGATGCGGGGCAACCGCTGATGTTATACGGTATGAAAATCGGCCAGGTCATCTCGCGCGATCTGGATGAAAATGGGGTGAATTTTGTTGTGGCAATCAATCCTGACCACCGGCAACTGGTGCACAGCGACAGTAAATTCATCGTGAACAGTCGTCTTGATGTGAAATTCGGTCTGGACGGCATGCAGGTGCTGGGAGCCAGCGCACGTGAATGGGTCGATGGCGGTATTCGTCTGGATCCCGGCAAGCGCGGCGCGCCAAAAGCCGCCTATCCGCTGTTTGCGGATGCGGAACGTGCGGAGGAAGGTATTGTGGGTGACGGTCCGTCGACCACGCTGATGCTGACCGCGAAAAGTCTGCCGGATGTTCAGGCGGGATCTGTCGTGCTGTACCGCAAGTTCCAGGTGGGCGAAATCACGAAAGTCACACCGCGCGCGGATGCGTTTGATATCGCTGTTCATATCAAACCGGAATACCGTAAGCTCCTCACCAACGAAAGTGTCTTCTGGGCGGAAGGCGGCGCACGCGTGCAGCTTAACGGCAGCGGATTAACGGTGCAGGCCTCCCCGCTGAACCGGGCTTTAAAAGGCGCGATCAGCTTTGACAACCTGACCGGGGCGAAAGTGGATAAAGGCGTAAAACGCGTGCTTTATCCGTCCGAAACGGCCGCTCGCGCGGTGGGCAGCCAGATTACCCTGCACACCTATGATGCCAGCAAACTGTCCGCGGGCATGCCGATTCGCTATCTGGGCATTAACGTGGGTCAGATCGAATCGCTGTCGCTGAGTGATGACAATAATCAGGTGGTAGCCAAAGCCGTACTTTACCCGGAATACGTGCAGAACTTCGCGCGCGTTGACAGTCGTTTCTCCGTGGTGTCGCCCGAGATTTCGGCCGCCGGGGTGAATCATCTGGAAACGATCCTGCAGCCTTACGTTAACGTTGACCCGGGTAAAGGACGCGGCGCGCGGACCTTTGAGCTGCAGGAAAGCACCATCACCGACACGCGTTACCTCAACGGCCTGAACATCTATGTGGATGCCACCGAAGCGGGTTCTCTGTCATTAGGAACGCCGGTCCTGTTCCGGGGCGTCGAAGTCGGTACCGTGACCGGCACCTCGTTGGGTAATATGGCGGATCGCGTGCAAATCGCCCTGCGCATCAGTAAGAAATATCAGCATCTGGTACGTAATAACTCGGTGTTCTGGCTCGCCTCCGGCTATAACCTGGACTTTGGGCTGATTGGCGGTGTGGTGAAAACCGGTACCTTCCAGCAATTTATCCGCGGCGGCATTCAGTTTGCTACGCCACCGACGGTCCCGCTGGCCCCGCAGGCGAATGCGAACAAGCACTTCCTGCTGCAGGACGAACCGCCGAAAGAGTGGCGTAACTGGGGTACGGCCATTCCTGACCCGAACCAACCTTAATCCTCCCAAAACGGGCAGCCAGGCTGCCCGTTTTCTTTCCGCGTGTTACACTCCCGCCTTTGCCTCAAAGAGAACTTATCCGTGTCCGACGCCGCTTCACGTTTTCCTGCCGATTTCCTTGACCTTATGCGCCAGAGCCTGCCCGATGAGGCCAGCCTGCAGCAGTTTATCGACATCAGCCAGCAGCCGTTACGCCGCAGCCTGCGAGTCAATACGTTAAAAATCAGCGTCAGCGCGTTTCTGGCCCAAACGGCTCACTACGGCTGGCAGCTTACGCCGGTTCCGTGGTGTGAAGACGGCTTCTGGATCAGCCGGGAGGATGAAAGTTTACCGTTGGGTAGCGTGGCAGAGCATCTGAGTGGCCTGTTTTATATTCAGGAAGCCAGCTCGATGCTGCCGGTGACGGCGCTGTTTGATGCCTGTCCCGATGCGCAGCATTTCATGGATATGGCGGCCGCCCCCGGCTCGAAAACAACACAGATTGCCGCCCGGATGCACAACCAGGGAATTGTCCTTGCTAATGAGTTCTCTTCCAGCCGGGTAAAAGTGCTGCACGCGAACATTACCCGCTGTGGCGTGACCAATACCGCGCTGACTCACTTTGACGCCCGCGTCTTTGGGCCTGCACTGCCGGAACAGTTCGATGCGATCCTGCTGGATGCGCCCTGCTCTGGCGAAGGCGTGATACGTAAAGATGCGGATGCGCTGAAAAACTGGTCGCTTGCCAGCACCCACGATATCGCCCAGACCCAACGCGATCTGATTGACAGCGCGTTTCATGCCCTGAAGCCTGGCGGTACGCTGGTGTACTCCACCTGCACACTCAATCCGATCGAAAACCAACAGGTTGTGGCCTGGCTGCTGGCGCGCTACCCCGCAGCCGTCGAGGTTGCGCCGCTGACGACGCTGTTTCCAGGCGCAGAACAGGCAGCCACGCCCGAAGGTTACCTGCACGTCTTTCCTCAGCTGTTTGACAGTGAAGGCTTCTTTGTCGCGCGGTTACGCAAAACCGCCTCTGTTGAGCGGCTGCCTGCGCCGACATACAAAGTCGGCAAGCTCCCGTTTACCCCCGTAAACCGCAAACTGGAAAACGATATTGTTCAGGCGGCCGCGAAGGTGGCGCTTCAGTGGGATGAACGCCTGCAACTGTGGCAACGCGATAAAGAAATTTGGCTGTTTCCCGCCGACATCGTTCCGCTGTTAGGACAGGTCCGTTTCTCGCGGATTGGCCTGAAACTGGCTGAAACCTTTGCGAAGGGTTATCGCTGGCAACATGAGGCCGTTGTCGCGCTGGCGTCACCGCGTCCAGCGCAGACAGTGGAACTGAATGAGGCGGAAGCGGAAGCGTGGTTTCGCGGTCGCGATATCTACCCTGAAAACCCGCCCACCATTGATGAGATGATTGTGACCTATCAGGCTCAGCCGCTGGGGCTGGCAAAACGGGTTGGTAGCCGGATTAAAAACAGCTATCCGCGCGAACTGGTGCGCGACGGTCGGCTGTTCCGTTAAGCCGTCACATCCTGCAAGTGACACTGTCACGCATGCAGCGCTGTTTTGCTGATATCAGCGCCAGAAATGTGGCTCAGCGCGGACGGACCTGCACAAGCGGCAGGCATCGCGCCGGCGCATTCTGGCGCGATGCCCGGCGATAACTCAGGCGGTGCGCGCTTTCGCCGGATGGGTCAGCAATTTGGCGGCGGGTCGGATGGGACGTCGCACTAATTCTCCCCCGCAGTTGGGACAATTCCCCTGCAGATGCTGCTCAGCGCAGGTCGCGCAGAAGGTACATTCGAACGAACAGATGCGCGCATCACGCGATGCCGCAGGCAGATCGATATCACAACGTTCACAGTTTGGGCGCAGTTCTAGCATGACATTCCCCCTTGCGGTAACGGCTTTCAGCGTGGCAAAACCCATGCAGCGTGTCGAGGATTTTCATCACCCGTAACGCTTATCCGTCAGGAGATGTGGAACCCGACGTGGCCCTGCTGCGGCTTTCATCGTCGCGCGCCTGGATCACGTCGCCTTCGTCCTCATTCTCACCCTCGTCCTCTGCGCCCTCTTCATCACTGGTGACCATCGCCGCCTGAATCGCCTCGTCTTCCAGCACCGGGTTAAGCGCCGCGCCTAAAGGCGAGGTAGCCAGGCTGTCCGGTAACACCACGTGGGGCAAAGGTACCTCGGTAGTCGGTAACGGAAGCGGCGCTTTCTTCACATAGCTCAGCACAGCAATCAACAGGGTGCACACCGTGAAGAACAGATAAAGTATGTTACTGCCGAAAGGCTGCATCAGCGAGCCCACCAGCAACGGGCCGATACTGGCTCCGATACCAAACGCCATCAGCAGACAGGCCGTCAGTGAAACGCGCTGCTCCGCCGCCACCTGATCGTTTGCCAGCGCCACCTGCAAAGGATAGAGGGCAAACTGCACCATGCTGGCAAGAAAGGCGATGCCGAGCACCCAGTGAAATGACAGCCTGGGCAGCAACACCAGCGGCAAACAGGCCAGCGCCAGCAGCGCCGCAATATAAAACAGCAGCCGCTGACGATCGTAACGGTCGGACAGCCAGCTTAAAGGAAACTGCGATACCAGCCCGGCAAAGATCGTCAGGCTCATAAAAATACCGGTCTGCGCATCGCTGAATCCCTTGCTGCTGGCATACACCGGCGCCAGGCCATAAAAGGCGCCGACGACCATACCGGTTAATAAGGTGGTGCTGAGCAATTTAGGGATGGTGCGAAGAAAGTAGCCCAGTTCCATCGGCGCAGGTGACATCGCGCGAACATGCGTGCGCGTCGTCAGCGCAATCGGCACCAGACAGAGGGCAAAACAGAGCGCCACGATTAACAACGTCTGAAGACCAAAGTCACTTTGTAAGGTCAGCACCACCTGACCGCTACTTAAGCCAAGGTAGGTCGCCACCATATAGAAGCCAAAGATTAGCCCACGCTGTGACGATTCCGCCTGGTCGTTAAGCCAGCTTTCCAGCACCATGTACTGGCACATCATGCACAGCCCGATGATCAGGCGCAGGAAAACCCAGAGGGGGATAAAATCTGTCAGCCCGTGTCCGATCACTGACGCCGTGATAATGCCGGCACAGGCTACATAGGCACGAATATGACCGACGCGCGCAATCAGGTTGTGACCCACCTTGCCACCGATCACCAGGCCAATATAGTTTGCCGCAATGATGGCCCCAATCAGCGCACCATTAACCTGATCATGGGCCAGACGCAGTGACACGTAGGTAGTGAGTAACCCTGAGCCCAACAGCATCAACAACGTGGTGGTGTAAAGCGGCAGAAATGTTCTGAGAATTTTTCGCATACGACTCCCTGTCCACAACAGTCATTGGTGTCCTGTAAAGTTTAAAGATAGTTGAATTTGCCCCGCTTTAGGTCGGGACAATTCCGACAGTAAACTCCCGTTGTCACGTGGACGGCAGTGATGACACATTTCCCTGTCCCCGGATGTATCGTAGGCCTCCGGCAAAACCTGACTGGCTGTGGACCATGTTTACGCGGCCGGGTTTTCCGTCAGCCATAAAAAACCCGTTAACCTGGCGGCTAACGGGCTGTGGGATCAGGCGCTGGGGAACGTAATGTTGCTGCCCGGTGCCTCTCGATGCAGATGAATAAAGTTCAAGTGGCGCTCATACTGATCGAGTATATCGATGATCACCTGCTCTTTGCTGTAATCCATCAGGTCATTACCCTGACTGCCCTCCAGCAGGAACGTCTCCAGCCGGTAATAGGTAGATTTCCCGCTGCGCGCGCGGTAGGTAAAGCCCGGAATGGAATACTGCTGTGGCCAGACCTGATAGAGGAAATCCTGCTCCTCGCCCAGCTGTACGCGCAGGTCCAGATAACCCAGGGGATGCTCCCCGTCGGCGGCCACGCGGTCCAGCGTGACGCGCGCGCCACGCAGCTCCAGCTCTTTTGCCACGTCCTCCATGGCGGGAAAGATCGTGTCATCCATCATTTTCAGGGTGTAGCGCGAGCCAGGATAGTTCATCAGGCGCGACAGCCGTTTTTTCCAGGTCAGACGGTCAGTAGCATGTGCCAGATAAGGCGCCGTATCCCGCGTCGCACTCACGCGGCGATAATCTTCCACCTTGAGCGATTTATACAGCCCTGCCATCACGAAGAAGATGACGAAACTGAACGGCAGCCCCATGATGACCGTGGTATTTTGCAGCGCCGTAATGCCGTTGGTCATCAACATACTCAGCGTCAGGACGCCGATGGAGACCGACCAGAATATACGCAGCCAGTTCGGCGCATCACTGTTGATGTCTTTCAGTTTGGAGGTGAAATTACCCAGCACCAGCGAACCGGAATCCGCCGAGGTCACATAGAACAACATACCGGTAATGGTCGCGACGGAAGCACTCAGCTTGAAGGCCGGGTATTGCGCCAAAAGACTGTAGAAACCGCGTTCCGCATGGCCCATCACTTCCTGTGCAAAACCCGCATCGCCATGAAGGATTTCATACAGGGCCGCGTTACCGAAGACCGACAGCCACAGCAGCGTAAAGGTAAAAGGAATCACCAGCGTACCGAGCACAAACTCACGAATGGTACGGCCACGGGAGATACGTGCCAGAAACAGGCCCACGAACGGCGACCAGGCCACCCACCAGGCCCAGAAAAACAGGGTCCAGCTGTTCATCCACTCTGTTGGCCGGTCAAAGGCAAACGTATTCAGCGTCATGCCCATAAAGCGATTGATGTAATCCCCTACGTTGAGCACCAGTGCGGCTTTGTTGAATAATAGGTAATCATTCTGTTTTGTCTGCACTGTTTTGGTAGAAAACGCTGATGCCAGACAGAACACCGTCATACGCAAGCATGTAATGCATTGATTTTATGTTATCTGAAACAACCGTTTTCATAGTACCACAGCATAAAATCCATTTATTCAACAAAGCCCACCAGTGCGTTAAGCAGGAAGCCGGTATTGCCAGCGAACAGGACGAACAGAATCAGGCCGAGAGCCAGCGCCACATTCAGTTCCGATAAAATACGAATGCCTTTGTCAACGCCCGACGTCACGGAAATGGTGGCAATGATCACCGACAGAATAATCAATGCCGTCTGCGCCGTTAATCCTTCCGGAATATCGAACAGGACCTTCAGCCCATAGTTTAACTGCACCACACCAATTCCCAGCGTGGTAGCGATACCAAAGATCGTCCCAATTACCGCGGCAATGTCTACGCTGTGGCCGATGGGACCGTTAATGCGTTTACCAAAAATGGGATACAGGGCGGAACGGATGGTTAAGGGCAGATTGTAGCGGTAGCTGAAATAGCCAAGGGCAATCCCCATCAGGGCGTACATTGACCAGCCGGTTAAGCCATAGTGGAACAGAGTCCAGACCATCGCCTGACGGGCCGCTTCAAGCGTTTGCCCTGCCCCTTCCGGCGGCTGCATATACTGCGAAACCGGTTCCGCCACCGAAAAAAACATCAGGTCTATCCCGATACCGGCAGCAAACAGCATTGCCGACCAGCTCAGTATGCTGAATTCCGGTTTCGACTGCTCAGGCCCGAGTTTGATGGAGCCAAAACGGGAACAGGCGATATACACAACGAACACGATATAAAGCGTGGCGGCCAACATGTAATACCAGCCAAACGCTTCGGACACCCAGTTTACCGCCCTCAGTATCCAGTTGGCGGCTTCGCTGCTGAATAAAATAGTGATGAGTGAAAAGGTCAGAATCAATCCTGCGGAGGTGTAGAACACCACGGGGTTGATTCTGTCTTTTTCACTCGCTGGTGGACTCATCATCGTTTACCTCTGGTTGTTGGCTTATCAATTTTGCAAGAGTTCAAACCGGTAAAAACATCCGGTGTCCCGAGGGGTAAGTGTTTTTTACGCTTCGTTTCCTGCCGTTACATTCTGGTCAAAACTAACGAATCTGCCACACTTACCGCTTCACTTACTCAACTTTTAAGACACAGCATCCTAACAAGGTTTCTATTTATATTGAACATACAATCAAAAAAAGATTAAATAGGGGACTGATTTTGGGTGGGAGCGAACGCAATGCCAAAGGTAGGGATGCAGCCAATACGACGTCGACAGCTGATCGATGCGACGCTGGCAACGATAAATGACGTAGGTATTAATGATGCCACCATTGCTCAGATTGCCCGACGCGCGGGCGTGTCAACTGGCATCATCAGCCACTATTTCAAGGACAAGAACGGATTGCTGGAAGCCACGATGCGCGACGTCACCCGGCAACTACGTGAGGCAGTTGCCCGTCGCCTGCAGCCGTTAGCCAACGCCCCCGCCGAAGAACGACTGCGCGCAATCGTTGAGGGAAACTTCGACGAAAGTCAGGTCGAACGCGCAGTGATGAAAGCCTGGCTGGACTTTTGGTCAAGCAGTATGCACCAGCCTCAGCTTCAACGTCTGGAACGGGTCAGTCATCGCCGTCTTTTTTCATCGCTGGCCGTGGAGTTTCGCCGCCAGTTGCCCAGGGACAGGGCCAGGCTTGCCGCTCACGGGCTGGCCGCCATGATTGATGGCCTGTGGCTACGCGCAGCATTAAGCGGCAAGCCCTTTGACCCGACGACAGCACGGACACTGACCACTCAATTTATTCGCCAGCAGTTAGCAGGCGAACACGCGTAACGGAACCAGGAGAAATTATGTCCCGATTCACCGAACAACACCTCTACATCAATGGTACTTATGTTGCCGCGACGTCTGGAGAAACCTTCCAGACGATTAATCCGGTCAACGGCGAAGTACTGGCTGATGTCCAGATTGCCGGGCGCGAGGATGTCGATCGCGCTGTGGCGGCGGCCAGAAAAGGGCAAAAAATCTGGGCAGCCATGACCGCCATGGAACGCTCACGCATTCTGCGTCGGGCCGTAGATATTCTGCGCGAGCGCAATGATGAGCTGGCTGAACTGGAAATGCTTGATACCGGTAAGCCGTTCAGTGAAACCGCCAGCGTCGACATCGTTACCGGTGCCGATGTGCTGGAGTATTACGCTGGGCTGATCCCTGCGCTGGAAGGCCAGCAAATTCCTCTGCGTGATACCGCGTTTGTGTATACCCGCCGTGAACCCTTAGGCGTGGTCGCCGGTATTGGCGCGTGGAATTACCCGATTCAGATTGCCCTGTGGAAATCTGCCCCGGCCCTCGCCGCAGGCAATGCCATGATTTTCAAACCCAGCGAGGTCACACCGCTGACGGCCCTGAAACTGGCTGAGATTTACACCGAAGCCGGTGTGCCGGACGGCGTTTTCAACGTGCTGCCCGGTACCGGCGCGGTTACCGGTCAACTGCTTACCGAGCATCCGGGTATCGATAAAGTGTCATTTACCGGCGGTGTCGTCAGCGGCAAAAAAGTCATGGCAAATGCGGCAGGATCGACCCTGAAGGACGTCACCATGGAGCTGGGCGGCAAATCCCCGCTGATCATCTTTGATGACGCCGATCTCGATCTGGCCGCCGACATCGCCATGATGGCTAACTTCTACAGTTCCGGCCAGGTATGTACCAACGGTACCCGCGTTTTTGTCCCGGCCGCATTGCAGTCTGCGTTCGAAGCCAAAATCGTAGAACGTGTTGCCCGTATCAAAGCGGGCGATCTGCGCGATCCCGAGACAAACTTTGGTCCGCTGGTCAGCTTCAGCCACCGTGACAACGTGATGCGCTTTATTGAGTCCGGTATTGCAGAAGGTGCCCGTCTGCTGTGTGGCGGTAAACGCTTAACCGGTGACGGGTTTGATCAGGGCGCGTGGGTGGCACCAACCGTATTCAGCGACTGCCGCGACGACATGAAAATTGTCCGTGAGGAAATTTTCGGGCCGGTGATGTCGATCCTGAGTTACACCTCGGAAGAGGAAGTGATACGTCGCGCTAACGATACCGAATATGGTCTGGCCGCGGGTCTGGTGACCCGGGATCTGAATCGTGCGCACCGCGTCATTCATCAGATTGAAGCGGGCATCTGCTGGATTAACACCTGGGGTGAATCTGCCGCTGAAATGCCCGTCGGCGGTTACAAGCATTCTGGCGTCGGTCGTGAAAACGGCTTGATGACGCTGCAGAATTACACCCAGGTGAAGTCGGTTCAGGTTGAGCTGACGCGCTTTCAGTCTGTCTTTTAATCCCCTTACCTGAGGAGCGACGAATGGAATTTGATTACATTATCATTGGAGCCGGATCCGCAGGGAATGTGTTGGCCACCCGACTGACTGAAGACAGTAGCGTGAATGTTCTGCTGCTGGAAGCGGGTGGGCCTGATTATCGTTTCGATTTTCGGACGCAGATGCCCGCGGCCCTGGCGTACCCTTTACAGGGAAAACGGTATAACTGGGCGTATGAAACTGAGCCTGAGCCGTATATGAACAACCGCCGCATGGAGTGTGGTCGGGGTAAAGGCCTGGGCGGTTCTTCGCTGATCAACGGCATGTGTTATATCCGGGGTAACGCGATGGATCTGGACAACTGGGCAAGCATGCCCGGCCTGGAAAACTGGAGCTATCTGGACTGTCTGCCCTACTATCGCAAGTCAGAAACGCGCGATACCGGTGCCAATGACTACCACGGCGGCGATGGTCCGGTCAGCGTGACCACGCCGAAGAAAGGCAACAACGTGCTGTTTGAAGCAATGATTCAGGCAGGCGTTCAGGCCGGCTACCCGCGCACAGATGACCTGAATGGTTATCAGCAGGAAGGCTTTGGGCCGATGGACCGCTTCGTCACGCCAGAAGGTCGACGTTCCAGCACCGCGCGCGGTTATCTTGACCAGGCGAAACGCCGTCCGAACCTGAAAATCGTAACCCATGCCACCACTGACCGTATTTTGTTTGAAGGCAAGCGTGCAATTGGCGTGGAATATATGATCGGTGACAGTAATACGCTGCACACCGTTCATGCGCGACGCGAAGTGCTGCTGTGTGCGGGTGCCATTGCTTCGCCACAAATCTTACAGCGCTCGGGTGTGGGATCGTCCGAACTGTTACAGCAGTTTGACATCCCGGTCGTCCATGACCTGCCGGGCGTAGGTGGGAACCTGCAGGATCACCTTGAAATGTACCTGCAGTATGAATGCAAGGAGCCTGTCTCTCTGTATCCCGCACTGAAGTGGTGGAATCAGCCGAAGATCGGCGCAGAGTGGCTGTTTAACGGCACGGGCGTGGGTGCCAGTAACCAGTTCGAAGCAGGTGGCTTTATTCGCAGCCGTGAAGAGTTTACCTGGCCGAATATTCAGTACCACTTCCTGCCGGTAGCGATTAACTACAACGGCTCGAATGCGGTCGATGCGCACGGTTTTCAGTGTCACGTAGGTTCAATGCGTTCACCCAGCCGCGGACATGTGCGCCTGAAGTCCCGCGATCCGCGCCGCCATCCCGCAATTCTGTTCAACTATATGTCGCATGAACAGGACTGGCATGAGTTCCGTGATGCGATTCGTATCACACGTGAAATCATCAATCAGCCCGCGCTGGATAAATACCGTGGCCGTGAGATCAGCCCGGGCATTGAATGCCAGACGGACGAGGAGCTGGATGAATTCGTGCGTAACCATGGCGAAACGGCTTACCATCCTTGCGGAACCTGTAAGATGGGTAACGACGAGATGACGGTGGTTGATGGCGAAGGCCGCGTACATGGACTGGAAGGTTTGCGCGTGGTCGATGCATCCATAATGCCCTTAATTATTACGGGCAACCTGAATGCGACCACCATCATGATCGGTGAAAAAATCGCCGACTGCATCCGTGGTCGTCAACCGCTGCCGCGCAGTACCGCAGACTACTATGTTGCAGGCGATGCACCAGTGCGTAAGGCACCTGAGCGGTCAACCTGATCGCCTCCCTGACCTTAAGCCGGACAACTGTCCGGCTTATTTCTTTTTTCTGCACTTATCACCTGCATTAATCAGAATAATAAGCATGATTGCTCTGATTTATGTCAATTCAACTTACAATATCGCGCTGTGCTTTTAACGCCCTTAGTGGTATAAAGTGTGGGTGTTCATTACCGGAGGCTTTACCCGTCCACTGAAGAGAAGCAATAACGTGGATGCATTGTGAAATTATGAGCAGGATGTTCATTCCCCGTTTTACTGCCCTTTCGTTCCTCGCATTACTCAGCGTTAACGCCCTCGATCAGCACTGGCGCAGCGCGCTTTAGTCCCCTTTCCACTCGTTTATTCCTTTCTGCCGTGGCATCACGGTGGGTTAATTACGACGCTAGTTGTGGAGAAAAACCATGCGCGCATGGGGATTATTAGCACTCGCTATTGTTGCGGAAATCATGGGTACCCTGACCATGAAATGGTCCAGCCTGAATCAAAGCCAGAGCGGCTATCTGATTATGCTGGGCATGATTGCCTGTTCGTATATCTTCCTGAGTTTTGCCATCAAACGTATCGCACTGGGGGTCGCTTATGCCCTCTGGGAAGGTATCGGCATTATGCTGATCACGCTGTTTAGCGTGCATCTGTTTGATGAAACCGTATCGCCGCTGAAAATCTGCGGTCTGGTCACCTTGATTGTCGGCATTCTGCTGATGAAAACCGGCAGCAAGAAGGAGGCCGATCATGACCCTGCCTGATCTGATTCATTTTGCCTGGCTGGCACTGGCTGTCCTGCTGGAAATTGCCGCCAATATCATGCTCAAGTACAGCAACGGTTTTAAAAAGCCCCTGCCCGGCATCGCGTCGTTGGGCTGTGTGCTGCTGGCATTCAGTGCGCTGTCGCAGGCCGTGAAAGGTATCAATCTTTCCGTGGCTTACGCGCTCTGGGGCGGGTTTGGTCTCGTCGCCACCGTTGCTGCAGGCGGCATTCTCTTTGGTCAGCGCCTGAACCGCAAAGGCTGGGCGGGCCTGGCTCTGCTGTTGCTGGGCATGGTTATGCTGAAACTGGCCTGAGAACAGGGGACGCAGACGTCCCCTTTCCGCCCTTTACCCGTACGTCTGCAATGCCGTCCTGCCCTGCTGTTTATGAAAATACGTCCCTCTTATCCGCAGTGGCAGGCCCGTCAGAGAAAGGGGTTGACCTTTGTCATCGACAGTCACTTCTGAGCCACTCAAAGGTGTGTGTATTATCACGCAGATCGATTATTCATCATAATGTCAGAATCCTCTTACTTTTATCATTGCAGGTGGACTTGATCCGACTGTTAGGGCTTAGTGATGCCTTTGGATCCAGTATAAATAATTGATTAACGAGGTTTTACCATGTCTGCAACGCGAGGATGGTCCACGGAACTGGAAGGGTTACGGGGGATTGCTTCTCTTTGGGTACTGCTGGGACACATAAGCTTGCTTATCCATTGCCATATCACTTTACTCTCTTCTCCGGGGATTGGCGTGGATCTGTTTATCCTGCTTTCGGGCTACCTGATGGCAAAAAACTATGTCGAACGTCAGGAAAAAGAGCCGTGGCAAAGTCCGGAAACCATCAAGAAATTCTGGCTACGGCGTTTTTTTCGCATCGCCCCGCTTTACTATCTGCTGCTGGCGGTCGCGCTCATCTCTGGCCCTTGGTTTGGCGAGATGCGCGACACGATCGCACATGTTTATTCGGGCACAGCGACCGATGCCTCACGCTATGCCGATCAGTCACTCATGAATGTCGTGACGCATTTCTCTTTTCTGTTTGGCGTCCTGCCCGCCTATGGCTTTAACACCACGCTGCCCGACTGGAGTATCGGGCTGGAAATGCAGTTTTATCTGCTGTTTCCCTTTATCATGCTGGCGGTTATGCGCTTCGGTTATGCCCCGGCATTGCTGTGCATCATGGCGCTGAGCTGTGCCGGCCGTTATCTGCTGCCTGACTATTACGAAGCCTTTGAAAGGCCGTCCATGATTCTGATTAAACTCAATATGTTTATTTCGGGCATGCTGCTGGCGGAGGCCGTACGGCGCAGGTCCCTGCTCTATGTGGTCTTTGCCCTTGCTGGCCCGGTGGTCAGTGTGTTTATCGGGTTAGGCGCGATCAAACTTCAGGTGGTGATGGAAGCCTTGATGATTATCGGCATGGCGGCGGTGCTGTGGCAGTATCAGGAAAACAGTCTGATGGCTCGGCTCATTCAGCTTCCACGTAAGGTGTTAAACAACCGCCTGAGTACATGGCTGGGCGATGTCTCTTTTTCCGTGTATTTGCTGCATCTGCTGATTGTGATTCCGGCTATCGCGCTGTTGCTGAAACAAACGGATATTGCTTACCAGAGTGATGTCACGCGTTTCCTGATTGTCTGTGCCGTATCTCTGCCGCTGACGTATGGCCTGGCCTCTTTGCTGTACCAGTATGTTGAGAAACCGGGCATCAGACTGGGCAAAAAAGTGCTGTCTCCCAAACCTGCCCTGTAATACCAATATGGCTCGCCGGGGCGAGCCATTTTTATCCTCACATCATAATGCATTGCCTACATCATGCTGCTTTTCCCTCACATGCTCATCCGGTGATTCCGGCGTATCGGCAAGGCTACTGTACGTTTTCAGTCCGACGAGATGCGTCGGATCGTGCCTGCTGTGTACCAGGCTTTGTGCGGCAGAACCAAACGAGACAATCAAAAACATCCAGGCCACTGCTAATGATTTCCGCATTGTGCTATCCCATGCTGTGAATGGAGTCGCTATGGTGAAGAAATCAGGGTAAGGGAGTGTCTGATAAACTTAAAATTTTCGTCAATATTGTTACCTGCCTCACATATTTTCAGTGATCCAGGGAAACGCATGACGGTCGCGGCCCTGTGCGGGCTCGGGATAATCGCCCCTCATGCTTCAGCAAAAAGACAAGCGCGTCCCCCTTACGCATCGCAAAAACGTGCTGAGCTTAACGTTTTTCGGGTCCGGATTCGGCCCAGGCTGTGCGGCGCATCAGAGTTAGGGAGGAATCACCATTTATATTTATCTATCACCTCAAAAACACATGCTTTCCCGATGTAATACATAAAGAAATTCTTTGTTTTTTCATCATTTACCCCCTCCTTCGCAATGAAATCCTTTTATCTGACCATTTATTGATTAAGATCATTTTCAATGGTGCAAAATAAAATATTAACGATATTTATGTAAATTTTGCATTTTCCATTAATTATTTATGCTTCTGATGCCGATAGAGAACGAAACCGCTCCTTATCAGGAATCTTATTATGAAAATCTCTACACGGCTTGCGAAGGGTTTCGGCCTGCTCATTCTCCTTTTGATCCTCTGTACTGCCGTTTCTCTGACCTCCCTGCATCATGCCAAAACAGGCATGGACGATGTCGTGAACAGCAAAATGAGAAAATACCAACTTATTCTGGATATGTGTGGCGGACTGCGCGATCTGGCGATAGCCGTGCGAAACCTGGCCCTGCTCACCGACGACAAAGAAATGCAGCCAGAGTTACAGCGCCTTAATACGCAGAAAGCATTGTTCATTCAAAACCGCGAGACGCTTGAAACCATGATGCAGAATCAGTCTACAGCGGAAGAACAGGCTGCCCTGAATCATATCAGGGAACTTGAAGCACCGATGATGGCGTCCTTCGTGACGGCTGGGCAACTGGGACTAAAAAATGAGCAAACAGAAGCGACGCGCTATCTCATGACGACCCTGCGTCCACTGCAGCGCAATATGCTGGATGCGCTTAATAAAGCCACCGATATTCTGATGTATAGCAGCCGTAACGCCGTCGAAGTTAACAGCCAGTCCACCAGCCGGGCGTCGGTAACGCTGGTGCTGTTAGCCGTGCTTTCTGTCCTGCTCTCGGTAGCAACCGGCTATGTGATTACGCGTGTGCTGATGCGTCAACTGGGCGGTGAGCCCGCCCAGGCGCAGGCGCTGGCCGCTGCAATTGCGGCAGGTGACCTGACATCCAGCGTTTCGCTGCGTCGCCATGACACCACCAGCCTGCTTGCGTCCCTGGATGGCATGCAGGCGAAGCTGCGCGGGCTGGTCTCAGAAATTAAACAAACGTCGGGCAATGTTGCCCTGGCGGCAGAGGAAATCGCCCAGGGAAATACCGAACTCTCCTCGCGTACTGAACAGCAGGCTGCTGCCTTGCAGGAAACGGCGGCCAGCATGGAGCAGTTAACTGCGACGGTAAAAAGTAATACCGCCGGTGCTCAAACTACGGCCTTAACGGCGCGTGAAACGGCAGAGCTGGCGCGCAGCGGTGAGAGTGATGTCCACCGGATGTCAGAAACCATGAACGATATTTCCCTGAGCGCCGCCAAAATTCGCGACATCACCGGCGTGATAGAAGGCATTGCTTTTCAGACCAATATTCTTGCGCTGAATGCCGCCGTTGAAGCCGCGCGGGCGGGTGAACAGGGACGCGGCTTTGCGGTCGTGGCAGGCGAAGTCCGCACGCTGGCCCAGCGCAGCGCCACTGCCGCAAAAGAAATAAAATCCCTGATTGAGCAGGCGGTGGAGCAAGTGGGAAGCGGTGTCAAAGTGGCCAACGGTACGGGTGAAAGCATCCTGAAAATTGTCAGCATGGTGGGCGACCTCGCGAGTGCGATGGATGAAATTTCCCTTGCCTCCGCCGAACAGATGCAGGGCATTTCACAGGTCAGCGTCGCGGTGAGTCAGATGGACAGCGTAACGCAGAATAACGCGGCACTGGTTGAAGAATCGTCTTCGGCTTCACAATCCCTGTCCGAGCAGGCCCATGCGCTGCGCGGCATGGTAGAAGCTTTCCGCGTGTAACGCACGCCATTGCGCCACGTCATCGCAGGTAAGGTATGACGTGGCACGACGTTATTTTACTTTCTCGACTGACGGGGACGAGGCCAGAACAAGGCGGCCTGCCCCCAGTCCGCTTCGTGTTCTTCTGACTGCCAGACTTCACCCTCGTAGATGGTGAAGGTCTCACCCTGTTTATTGACGCGCGGGCCACTATAACCTGTGGCGATGCCATTGCGCCTCACGCTGTCCAGCAAACCCTGCCGCTCCGCCCTGTCGGCAGGCCCGGCGCTGAGCCGTGAGGGCAGTTGCAGCATCTCCGCCAGGCTGTAGTGAAAACAATCCAGCGCACAGCGGTTGGCATAGACAAAAACCGGATCGGCTTCACGGTTATGCGCGAGAATACTGTACGGCGCATCCTCGTGGAGCCAGCGGTAACGATCGGCTACGTGCTCAGGACAGTATAACCCGTTGCCGGTCAGCATCCGGTAGCGGTCATCAATGCGTTTCAGTAAGGCGATTTGCTGTTCAGACGACATGCTTCTCTCCGTAACGAAAATCAGAATGCGAAGCGCTAATGTGGCGGGATTACAGGGGGAGATCAAGGGCGGGAAGATGACAGTGCCTGGTGCGTTCCGGCTTATTGGCGACCGGGATGGATATTAAGACGCGTCGGGTATAAAAAAAGACCGAACACTATTCCAGGTATTCGGTCCAGGGAAAGGGCTCTCAAGGAGCCGTGCGCTAAAAGTTGGCATTCGTTCAGGCTTTCGCCTTGCCTGTAAAGCGTAGGCCAAGACAGGAGATTTTCCAGCCAGCGCAGCGGCGCTGTGCAAAAAACCGACAGGTTTGTGATCGGCTAAACAATTTTGCCGACAACCCTGCCGTATCGCGTGTTATTTCGCGCACAGCGCCTGAGCACGATCGACGATGGGCTGCAGACTCATCATCTGACCCGGATGGGCTTTATCCGGGGCCTGAATCACGCTGATCGGCTGCGCTTTAACCTGACCGGCCTTGAACTGCGCATCCGCTTTGTCGTTGAGGGGATACTGCATCAGCGTGCTGGGGTTAATCGCAAACAGCGCGCCGTCTTTCTCGCAGGTTAACATCACCTCTTCACGGTTAAAGGGCCACTTCTCTTTGCCAATTTCGAAGCGGCTGACGGTGATAATTTGTGCCGCCAGCGCCTGGCCAGCCAGTGTGAATAACAGCAATGCAGGGATCGCTTTTTTCAGCAACATAACGTTCCTTTCTTGAATGTCGGTCATTTCAGGTTGGCGACAGCGTAGCAAACACACTCACCAACCCCACTACGCCGCATGCCAGCACAATTTCCAGCTGAGTCATGCGAATAAACTGCTGCTGTGCGCCCAGGCCAGCGACATGAAAACGCGGAACTAATCGGTAGCGGTTCCAGAGCGCAATCATCACCATAAGGCCCACCAGCGCGACTTTACAGAGCAACAGTACAACATAACGGTTAAGCGACCAGTCACCCGGCCAGCCTGCAATCAGCAGGCTGTTTACCAGTCCGGTGACCAGCGTCAGGGCCACAGCCAGATGCCCGTAGCGGGAAAAACGCATCATCGTGCGGATTGCGGTGGTTCGGAAGGCAATGTTCCGTGCCATCTGCATCAACACCAGTAACGGCACCAGGCCACCCGTCCAAAAAGATGCGGCGATCAGATGTACAACGTGATTACCTTGTTGCGCGATGCCAGCCAGCCCCTCCCGCATCGCGGCATGGCCGATGAGCGCCAGACAACCACACTGTAGCAGACTGGTCAGCCACCCGATCCACTGCCGCTGCGGGTCACACATCAGGATAGCGGCTACGCTGCACAACGAAAAGAGGAGTTGCCATTGCCACACCGCGCCCCAGTGTGTAGACAGCACCGCCATCCATACGTCCGGCACGGCCAGGTTGTGCCAGTCGCCACTCATCAATGCCGTCTGCGCGGCCAGCATACACAGCGCAGTCAGGAGTGCCAGGATTGCACTGCCTGTCATCAGGCGTGACAGGCGCGATATCAGCGCCGCCCGTAACGAAACGGGCGCCAGCAGCGTCGTACAGAAATGGCTGCCGACCAGTACTATAACCGCCGTAAAATGCAGTGCCCGCAGCACCACCCACAGGGTCGTCACAGGATTACTTCACGGTGAACGTATAATTTCCGTTTGTTTTATGCCCGTCCACGGACAGCACATGCCAGTTTACCTGATACGCGCCCTGAGTCAGCGGCTGAGCGAAGTTAACCCGTAACTGGTTATGCCGGGCTTTATCGCGGCTGATCTTGCCCGCAATCGTTTTATGCTGAGCATCCACCACCTTAACGCCGCTGAACGCGGGCTCAACATCTTCCGTAAAATTCAGGGTTATCTGCTGCGGCGCGGGCGATATTTCGGCTTTTGCGGCGGGGACAGAGGACGTAAGATGCGCGTGCGCCAGCGCGAACGGACTAAAAGCCAGTGTCGAGGTCGCAAACGCGATCATTGCGCCATGCGAAAGTAATGTTTTCTTCATAACATCATTCTGTTAACGCCTGGTAAGACCATAAACGTGGCGCACGAATACGCCGCTGCAATTTAACTGTCGAGGCCAGCAATGCTATCCTTTACCTTGCGTATGGCGGAGGAACACATTACTTTTGCGCACGCATATCAGGAGAATATCATGAGTCATAACCTTGCCTTGCTGTCGCAGGAAGAGAAAGACAAAGTCAACGTTGATCTGGCGGCGGCAGGCGTTGCATTTAAAGAACGCTATAACATGCCTGTGGTGGCTGAAATGGTGGCCAGTGAACAACCCGAAGCCCTGCGCGACTGGTTTCGTCAGCGCTTAATGCACTATCGCCAGGCCTCTCTGAATCTGTCCCGTCTGCCCTACGAGCCTAAACAGAAATAATGTTACGTGTCATTGATACAGAAACCTGCGGGCTGCAAGGCGGCGTTGTCGAAGTGGCATCCGTGGATGTGATTGACGGCCAGATCGTCAATCCTATGAGCGATTTGGTTTCACCCGACCGCCCTATCAGCCGCCAGGCGATGGCCGTTCATCGCATCACTGAAGCGATGGTGATGGGTAAGCCGCCGATTGAAGATGCCATTACGCGCTACCACGGCAGTGCATATTATGTCGCGCACAATGCCAGCTTCGACCGCCGGATGTTGCCTGAGATGGCCGGCGACTGGATCTGCACCATGACGCTGGCACGCCAGCTGTGGCCAGGGATCAAATACGGTAATCAGGCGCTGCGGCACAGTCTGAAGCTGGAAGTGACGCCGCCCGCAGATTTACATGCTCACCGCGCACTTTACGACTGCTATGTTACGGCGGCCCTGTTGATCCGCATTATGGACCTGTCTGGCTGGAGCGCCGCTGAAATGAGCCAGCGCTCTCAGCCTGCCGCCCAGCGCGATGATGTACTGCCGTTTGGTAAGTATCGCGGCCAGGTGCTGGCCGTCATTGCCCGCAAAGATCCGGGTTATCTGAAATGGATGCTTGAGAACGTTAAAGATTTGCGCCCGCCATTGCGACAGGCGCTGCGTAAATATCTCAGTCAGCTTCCCTGAGGTCAGGCGGGGGCAGACTGCCCTGGGCCAGTGCAATGATAAAGGTCAGCTCCAGCGCGACGCCTTCGTAGGCTTTATAACGCCCTGACTTGCCCCCATGCCCCGAGTCCATATCGGTACAGAGCAGGAGCAGTGTGTCATCCGTTTTATGTTCACGCAGTTTTGCGACCCATTTCGCCGGTTCCCAGTACTGCACCTGTGAATCGTGCAGGCCTGTGGTAACCAGCAGATGAGGACAGGGCCGGGCGTCAATATTGTCGTACGGGCTGTACTGACGAATAGCGTGGTAATACTTCGCCTCATTTGGGTTGCCCCATTCTATTCGTCATACTCGCCCGTGGTCAGCGGAATTGATTCATCAAGCATGGTGGTTAACACATCGACAAACGGCACCTGCGCAACGACACCGTGATACAGCGTCGGTGCGAGATTGATGACTGCCCCCATCAGCAGTCCGCCCGCACTGCCGCCCATGGCATAAAGCCGGTCCGGGTGCCCGAAACCCCTTGCCACCAGTTCATGGGTAACGTCAATAAAATCGGTAAAACTGTTCATCTTGTTGAGCAGACGACCGCCGTCATACCACTGTTGCCCCAGCTCACCGCCGCCACGCACATGCACAAGTGCATAGACAAAACCGCGATCCAGCAAACTCAGCCGGCTGACGCTGAAGTCCGCATCCATGCTGCTGCCATAGGCACCATAACCGTAAACCAGCATCGGGTTCTGTCCCTTCTGATAGTACTTGCGGTTATAGACCAGCGAGACCGGCACTTCGGTGCCGTCAGTCACGGTAATCCAGTGATGTTCACTTTTGTACTCATCCGGATTGAAGTCTTTGACGCTGCTCTGCTTTAAAATACGGCGTTCACCCGTGTCCATATCCAGTTCGAACAGCGTGGCAGGCGTGGTCATGGAGGAGTAGCCATAGCGCAGTTTACTGGTGCGTGGCGTGGGGTTGTAAGCCAGCCAGGTTACGTACGTAGGATCGTCAAATGCGATACCGCTGGTTTCGCCCGTGTGCCAGTTCATTTGCCGCAGGCTGGTAAGGCCGCGCTGGCGTTCCTCGACAACCAGCCAGTCACGGAAGAGCTGAAAGTCTTCCATCACCACATGGTCACGCGCGGGGATCACGGTTTCCCAACGCGATTCGTCGAGGTAACGCGTGCGGTAAAGGCCAAAGTTTTTGCCTTCACGGTTTGAGCGTATAAAAAACGTAAAGTCATAGTGGTCGAGGCTGTACTCGTGACCGCGTCGCCGTGGCAGAAAGACCTGTGGGAGGGCATCCGGCAAATCGGCGTCCAGCAGCTGAATTTCACTGGTATTGGTACTGTCCAGTACGATCAGGATGAACTGTTTTGAGGGTAAGCGTCGCATTCAGACCGTATTGACGTTCAGGCAGAGGGAAGCTCGACCTTCCATGGCAGCAGATCGCGGACCCGGTTCACCGGCCAGTCCTGTATATGACCGATGACGTAACGCAACCACGTCTCGGGGTCAACGCCGTTAAGCCGGCAGGTGACGATCAGAGAGTAGAGGATCGCCGCACGTTCTCCGC
>NZ_VZPF01000066.1 GCF_008801695.1 Pantoea stewartii subsp. stewartii | reverse complement strand
ACCAATCGATGAGCGGGCACAGCAGAGTGTTCTGGCAACATGACTGACGGTGTCACCACGATGCAGCATCAGCATGGCGGTGAGCCGCCGGGCGTGGTTTTTGTCCTTTGTTTTATGGATAGTTTTCTGCATCAGGCGTCGTTCGGTTCTGGGTATTGGTGCTATGATCGACATTGCTCAGTCCGGCTGGTGATTTGGGATATTCAGCGATTGATCAGATCGCATAAACCGGACTGAGTTCCCTCTAAGGGATCTACTATTCCGAGCAGTTATTTAGTGTGGCGAGAACGTTATATTTCGTAAAACAACAATTATGAGAATATGAAGTTAAAAAACGGCAATAGAATTTAAAAGAATAAAAAGAAGGCAGAGAATAACGTTATCTCCGCCTCCCTGTTTAGACGACCTGTGGAAATAAACCCGGCAATATATCTCAGGCATTTGCGTATTTTCACTAAGCTTTGCGCTATTCCTTATTTTATCTGTCAGACAGAACGTTTAATGATGAAACCATTGTAAAAACACCGCGTTTCAAGAGGAAGATAAGGATGAATAACATCATTGGCCTGATACGGGAAAACGTTCTGAAGCCGGGTGGGTTTTCAAAAAAAAGACTGTCGGCTATCCCGCCTGCCCTGCCAGACCGCGCATCTAATCAGACGTATTCTGACAGCGGTTCATGCCTGAATAATATTCCTGCCCCTGAGGCGAGTGAAAAGAACAACGTGCAGCAAGCCTTTATCCAAACGCCATTATCGCGGAACGACAGTGCCCTTACGGTATTACCGGATTATCGCTGGCAGCCCAATCATATTTAAAGACAACGCGGCCCCTTTTGCTGACCGGGTCTCAGTCTGTGTTATCAGGAGAATCATGACTTCTTTAACGGAAAAACTGGTGCAGTGGCGGCGTGAACTGCATCAGCATCCCGAGCTCTCTCATCAGGAGTTTGCGACCACGGAACGTCTTACCCGTTGGTTACAGCAGGCGGATATTCGTCTGTTGCCCCTGCCGTTAACGACAGGTGTGGTGGTGGAGATTGGTCAGGGCGAGCCGCTGATTGCTTTTCGCGCCGACATTGACGCCCTTCCCATTGACGAGGCGGTGAACGTGCCCTGGAAATCTCAGCGGCCCGGCGTCATGCACGCCTGCGGACATGATATTCATACGTCAGTCATGCTTGGCGTTGCGCATCAGCTGAAACAGCAGGAAGCCGCCCTGCCTGGCCGGGTACGAATTCTTTTTCAACCCGCAGAAGAAACGTTCGACGGTGCCAGACAGCTGATTGATGCCGGTGCACTGACGGGCGTACAGGCTATTTTTGGTCTGCATAACGCGCCGGATTTGCCGCTGGGTACGCTGCGCACCCGCCCCGGCGTGTTTTACGCCAATGTTGACCGCTTCACCATTCGGGTGCTGGGTAAAGGTGCGCATGCCGCCCGACCGCAGGAAGGCATTGATGCCATCGTGATCGCCAGTCATATCGTTTCGGCACTGCAAACGCTACCGGCTCGCGTCTTTAGCGCGCTGGACACGGTGGTATTAAGCGTCACCCGCTTTACCGCCGGCAATACCTGGAATGTGCTGCCAGAGCAGGTGGAACTGGAAGGTACGGTACGTACGCACAATGCGACCATACGTGAGCACATGCCTGAACGCATGACCGCGCTGATTCAGGGCATCGCGTCGGGCTTTGGCGCGCGCGCTGAACTGGCGTGGATAACGGGACCGCCTGCGCTGCTGAATACCCCGGAATGGGCCGACTTTGCCCTGCAACAGGCTGCCCAGAGCGGTTATCGCGCCGAACGGGCTGAAATACCGCTGATGGGAGGTGAGGATTTTGCCTTTTACCTGCAGCAGGTGCCGGGGGCATTTGTCAGTATTGGCAGTGCCAGTGAATCGGGGCTTCATCATCCGGCCTTTAATCCTGACGAAGCGCTGATGGGACCGGCTGTCGACTATTTTAGTCAGTTGGCTCCGCACGCCCTACGCCGGATTGCGACGCGCAAGGAGGCATTGGCGCAACTGTTATAGAAAAACGGGTGTAATCTGTGTCTGAACAAGTTGACTGTTATCTGTTCTAATCGCTATCAGTTGAAAGTGAGGGGAACGATGGACGCCATTAAACAGATCTTAATCGACGAAATTAATACGCTAAACCGTGAAGGACGCCGCGATAATTTGCCGCGTTTCAGCTTCTCGTTTTTAAAAACCCATCCCGGACTGTGGGCAGTGATGTACCTGTGCTATGGCCTGTGCGTCGCGCTGATTTTTTCCACGGATATGCTGGGCTGGCCCGCGTTCTGGTTTGCGACGGCATTTGTGCTGGTGATGAGCTTTCTGATGTTGCTGGACATCAATCCTAAATACCGTTTTGAGGATATTGATGCTCTGGATCTGCGGGTTTGCTACAACGGCGAATGGTATTACGTGGAGCCCGTCCCTGAACAGGCGGTCTCCCGCATTCTGTCACTGCCGGATGCGCCAGAGCGTGTAAAAAGCGGCATTACCCGTTTGCTGAAGCAGAAAGGTGAAGTGGACTTTTACGATGTGTATTACCTGACCTGGGGACATCGTCAGGCCGCTCAGGTTTAATCCTGCGCCATCTCTGCCATTAACCTGCCCAGCGTGACCACCGCCGCCTCGGCCCGCGTATCCCACGGCCAGGCGGTGTTAAGCCGAAAACAGTGACTGAACTGTTCGCCTGCGGCAAACATCTGTCCCGGTGCAATACTGATCCCTTCTGCCAGCGCACGCTGATACAGCTGTGTGGTATTAATACTGTCTGGCAACGTCACCCATAAAAAATAGCCCCCCGCCGCGTCACTGACCGTTGACTGCGCAGGCAGCACCTTTATCAGGGCCTGGCGCGCCAGTTGCTGACGCTTAGCCAGACTTTGCCGCAGCCGTTTCAGGTGATTATCGTAACGTCGGGTCGCCAGGAAATCGGCTAACGCTAACTGCATCGGCGCGCTGGTCGAGAGTGTGCTCATCAGTTGCAGGCGCTGAATTCGCTGCGCATGCCGCCCGGCCGCGACCCAACCGACACGGAACCCCGCCACCAGCGATTTCGAAAAGGAACCGCAGTGCAGCACATTCCCCTGGCTGTCCCAGGCTTTAGCGGGTAACGGCGGTGTGCTGTTGTCGTCCCATAGCTCTGCGTAGACATCATCTTCAATCAATGGCACCTGATAGCGTTCCAGCAGGGCAACCAGTTGCGCTTTACGCGCCGGCGTTAAGGTCACGCCGAGGGGATTTTGCAGCGTGGTCATTAACCAACAGGCTTTAACCGGCCAGCGCTGAAGCGCGTCTTCAAGCTGTTGCAGGTCGATGCCGTGCTGGGTATCGCTCGGGATCGCCAGCGCCTTGAGCTTAAGGCGCTCAATGGCCTGCAGGGCACCATAAAAACTGGGCTGTTCGATCACCACATAGTCACCCGGTTCGGTGAGCGATTGCAGGCTGAGGTTCAGGGCTTCCAGTGCGCCGCTGGTTATCACGATTTCGTCGGGCGACAAGGTGATGCCCTGGCGGGCATAGCGCTGAGCCAGGAGCTGGCGCAATGTCGCGTTGCCCGGCGGCAGGTTATGCAGCGCATCCGTGGGCGTGAGCTGATGCGAGACATTTGCCAGCGAACGCATCAACGGACGTTGCGGGAACAGCGCCGGATCGGGAAAAGCTGAGCCAAACGGCACAATGGCGGGATCGCGCGAGGCCTGTAACACATCGAACACGAAGTCATTAATATCGACCCGTTCGCTGATGGCAACGCTGAGCGGCGCGGCGGCAAGGGCACGGGGCGCGACGTAATAGCCTGACTGCGGACGCGAAACGATCCAGCCCTGACTTTACAGCAGTTCGTAGGCGTGCAGCACCGTCATCAGGCTCAGCCCCTGACGCGCGATCTGCTGGCGCAGCGACGGGAGCCGGGTACCCGGCGGCCAGATACCGGCTTCTATTTGCTGCTGAATGTCATCCATTAATCGCTGATATTTCGCCACGGCCTGTCGCTCCTGATGCAGAGGCGTCACTTTATCATGTTGATCAGCGCTAACAAAAATCCCTGGTGGGCCTTACACTTCCAGTGCGGCAGGCTCAGTAGCGTGCGGGCCGACAAACTCCTTCAGCTCATCGATCCGATCGGGTGGCAGCGGTTTGCCAAGCAAATAGCCCTGCAGCGTATTACAGCCAAGCTGGGTCAGAAACGCTTGCTGTTCCGACGTTTCCACGCCCTCTGCCACGACCTTTAACTGCAATGACTGCGCCAGCGCCACAATGGCCGACACAATGGTGGCATCTTCAGAATGATGCTCCAGTTCGTTGACGAAGGCGCGGTCAATTTTCAGCTCACTTGCAGGCAGGCGTTTAAGGTACAACAGGCTGGAATAGCCGGTACCAAAATCATCAATCGAGGCTTTCACGCCCAACTGCGTCAGTTCGGTCAGAATCCGCACGCTTTCATCGGGATTGCGCATGGCGGTGGTTTCGGTCACCTCCAGCGTCAACAGCTCCGCCGGAATCTGGTGTGTCGCCAGTGCCAGCTTAACGGTGTCGATCAGATTGCTTTGCTCAAACTGCAGCGCCGACAGGTTGACCGCGACTGACCACGTCTGATGGCCCTGCAGGTGCCACTGATGCAGCTGGCGACAGGCTTCGTTAATGACCCATCCCCCAATATTCACAATCATGCCAGTTTTTTCCGCTATCGGCAGAAAGCGATCCGGCGACAGCAGGCCATGCTGGGGATGCTGCCAGCGCAGCAACGCTTCGAAGCCCAGAATCGGGCCGTGTGGTGCGCAGTACTTGGGTTGATAAAACAGGCGCAGTTCATCATTGTCCAGCGCATGCCAGAGGTCGTTGTTCAACTGTAACTGGCTCTGTGCCAGCAGATTCATAGAAGGCTGGAAAAAGGTGTAACCGTTTCGGCCATTGTTTTTGGTGTGGTACATCGCGGCATCGGCATTAAACATCAGCTCGCGCTCATCCTCGCCATCACCGGGATAGACAACAATGCCAATGCTCAGTGACACCACCAGATCGTAACGCGAAATGGGGAACGGGCGGTCAACGGCCTTAACCAGCTGATCGGCGACCGCCGCCGCATCATTCGGCTCGGTAATTTCAATCAGCAGTACAAACTCGTCGCCGCCCAGACGTGCCAGCGTGTAGTAGCCTTTCATCTGGTCACTCATTCTTTTGGTGACGCTGATCAACAGGCTGTCACCGATGTGGTGACCAAAGGCATCGTTTACGGCCTTGAAGCCATCAAGGTCCATAAACATCAGCGCAAACTGCGTGCTTTCACGATTCGCTTTATTGATGGCCTGCTCAAGGCGATCTTCGAGCAGAATACGGTTTGGCAACCGGGTCAGGTTGTCGTGCAGCGCCAGTTGTGCCAGCTCACGGTTGGCTTCAGCCAGCGAGCTGGCCAGGATCGAGGTGCGCGCCTGCATACGGGCATCCAGCATGGAAACCAGCAGCGTAATCCCCAGTATGGCGAGGGTTACTACCGTGACGACAATCGCCAGCCAGTTGCTGTTGACGCCGGATGACATCGTGTGGCTTCCCATCGGGAACTCCGCCGCCATCATGCCGGTATAGTGCATGCCGGCAATCGCGGCCCCCATTACGATAGAGGCACACAGCCGCAAGGCGGCAATTCGCCCCTGTGGGCCTTCGCGCAGTTTAAAAGCCAGCCACAGTGCGGCCACCGAGGCCACAAGGGCAACAATGACTGAAGCCGCGACCCAGCCCCAGTTCCAGCGAATACCCGGTGAAAGCATCAGCGCGGCCATGCCGGTGTAGTGCATCGCGACAATGCCGCAGCCCAGGACAATCGCGCCGCCCAGCAAGCGGAACAGCGGCAGGTTGCCCTGGCAAACCAGCCACAAGGCGAAGATGGATGCGCACACCGCAATGCCGGCGGACAGCGCCGTCAGCGAGGCGTCGTAACTCATCATCATGTTCAGGTCCATGGACAGCATGCCAATGAAGTGCATGGCCCAAATCCCTATCCCCATGGCAAAGCCACCGCCAAAGAGCCACGCCAGGGCAACTTTACCGGTTGAGGTCGCAACCCGTCCCGCCATATCCAGCGCGGTGAATGAAGCCAGCATCGCCACTAAGACCGAAATGACGACAATGAATGAGTTGTATGAGGCCACTAACATAGTGATTTCCGAATAGCGCCGAACACGCCGCTGTTAAAGAGATGATGAAAAGGAATTTTCGCCTTGTTACCCTTTTATCGGCGCGGGAAACGACTAAATTAGGCTTTTTTAATAGCGCTTTCCGATACCTGCAAGCGTCCGGCTCAATCAATTCTTTTAGCTGGCATATGAGCCGCCGTTTTGCTGCCTGACCACAACGTTATGCCTGCACTGACGACCTTTACCGCACGGGCAGACAGCAGCTATTCAAAGATAGCGCATCTGCCGCTTTTCAGCCTCACATCCCGCATGCGCTTCTTTCTCATACCAAACTGACGGAGACATAACAGCGACACCACAGACAGGCAAAACAGTTCTGCGGCTCTGCGTCTTCAGCCCGTGATCGCCTGTCGATTCGCCGTTGCGGCAGGCAATGTAACAAAATAATAAAAAATTTATCGATGAGTTTCGCCACTTTGCCTGCGCTGATGTATAGTAAAAAAAACTAATATAAATCAGCACCCCTTTTTTCTGGGGCGCTGGAGAGAGTGACGGCAGGTTGCTGTTATCTGGCGATTTAATGTTATTTTTTCGAGGTTTTTGCATTATACCATCAGGTGAAAAAGCACTGACCCTAAATAATTAGTAAGGAATGGTTATGAAATTCAAGCTTTTTCTGTTAGCTGCCGGTGTTGCTACCACCCTGCCGTCCGCGACGTTTGCTGCCACTACTACGGGTGCAATTAACGCTACGCTAACATTAACCACGGGATGTCTGGTGAACGGCCAGTCGGCCACCTCTGGCGTCAATTTCGGTTCGTTGAACTTCGGTAGCAGCGCAGCCACCTTTGGTACGTTGAACGCTACGCTGGTCGGCGCGGCGGGTAACGGCATCTATGTGCGCTGTACGACCGGCCAAACGTTTAACGTTCAGGTGACCAGCAGTAACGCAGCACCGGGAACCGTCTACGGTACCGTTTCTTCTGCGCCACGCTACCTGGTGCTGGGCGCCGATAATACTCAAGGCATCGCTTATACCCTCTACAGCGATGCGTCCTTCACGACCGCCATCGCCAACAACACGAATATTGCGCCCAGCGGGACGACCGATCCGACCCTCGGCACCAATTACGCGATCTATGGACGTGTGGTAGGCGGCGGATTTAATCCGGTGATCCCGGCCGGGACTTATACCGACACGATTAACGTTGCCGTGAACTATTAAGTGCCTGTGTTGGCGTAGATGCAGATGACGGTAAGACGGTCACCTGTTTCGTTCACCGCTGGCGGGTTGCTGCTGATCGTGTGTATGAATGGGTGGAGCATTACGACCAGCTCCACAACATTCCAGGTTTCAGCGTCAATCGTGGCAGGTTGCGTGATCTCCGGCACCAATACGGGGATCTTCGGCACGCTCAATTTTGGCACCCAGTCGGGGCTGGCCAGTAGCAGCGTCAGCGCCAGCTATGTACAAAGTTCCACGATTAACCTGGCCTGCACGCCGGGTACGACGCTGAGCATGACCATCAACGGCGGCAGCAATTACACCACGGCCCGTAACCTGAAGCTGGCGAACAATACCAACACGATTCCTTATTACCTCTACAGCAATGCTGCACACACCACGCCGATTCCGGTGAACACAGCCGTGCCATTGAGTTACAGCAACGCGAACAACATTACGTTACCTATTTACGGCTTGCTGCAATTACCCGGTCCGACAAGCGCCGGGGTTTATTCTGACACCCTCAGCGTCACGCTGACCTGGTGATGAAAAAGGAGCTTTACCATGCCATCCCTGCGTGCCCTGTTTTTTCTGTTCGCTTTTCTGGTGTTGCCTCAGGCTCAGGGTGCAAATTCCGTAATGATTTGGCCCATCGATCCGGCCATCGATCCGGAAGATAAGGCCAGTGAACTGTGGCTGGAAAACCGAGGCAATACTACCACGCTGATGCAGGTGCGCATTTTTGCCTGGCAGCAAACGAACAACCAGGAGCAGTATCAGACCCAGCAGCAGATTGTTGCCAGTCCCCCGTTAGTGCGCATTGAACCGGGGCAAAAGCAACTGGTCCGTCTGATTAAACAGATCCCGCCTGCCGCAGGACAGGAGATGGCCTATCGCGTTGTGCTGGATGAAATCCCCACGCCACGTGCCGTTGGCGATAATCAGGCCGGGCTCAATTTTCAGATGCGCTATTCGGTGCCGCTCTTTGTCTATGGCAACGGTCTGGTGCGCGACAATGCAAAACCCGCCCTGAGCTGGCGTCAGGTGAATGCGGGCGGTAAGCGCTACCTGGAACTGACGAATCGCGGTAACGGCCATGCCCGACTCAGCAATGTCACCATTGGTGGCCAGCGGCTCGGCAACGGCCTCTATGGTTATGTGCTGGCGAACAGCACACAGCGCTTTCCGCTCAGATCCGCCGTCAGCGGTGAACTGCGCGCAGAGACCAACACCGGACAGTGGCGCAGCGCCGCGGCGCAGTAAATCGCAATGAAGCCGTATTCCCCGCATCCCGTTGCGCTCGCCATTGCGAGTCTGTGTTGTCTGGTGCCCACGTTTGTGTGGGCAGAAACGTTTACGTCGCTTCCCCCGCCGCCGCCCGTTGACAACGGGGCCACGGGCCAGCGCTATATGCTGGAGTTGGTGGTGAATCAGCTGTCACGTGGCGATATTGTGCCCGTGGAGCAACAAAACGGCCACTTCCTGGTGCGGGCAGGCGACTTACAACGCGCGGGAATCCCGGCGGAGAAGATTCAGGGGCAACAGCAGGTCGATGTGAATCAGCTCGCCGGGGTCAACGTGGAGTACGACGATCGCCGTCAGCGCCTGTTGCTGACCGTGCCGCCCGGCTGGCTGCCTGAACAGACCATTGGTGAGGAAAGGAACGGGTCGCGCTTCCCCGGACGTGTGAGTACCGGGGCGCTGTTCAATTACGATCTCTATGCCACGCGCACCGATGTGGCAGGCACGCGTCTGGCCGCCTTTAATGAGCTGCGCGTGTTTGGTCCCGCCGGGCACTTCTCCAGCAATGGCGTTTTACAGCAGCTGGAAGGACAGAATCGCTACCAGAATGACGGCTACATTCGCTACGACACCTGGTGGAGCAATGAAGATGAAAACGCCATCCTGAGCTGGCGGGTTGGGGACCTGACTACCGATGCGCTGTCATGGAGCAGCAGCGTGCGGCTTGGCGGCATCCAGATTGCCCGCGACTTTAGCGTGCGGCCGGATCTGATCACCTATCCCTTGCCTGCCTTTTTTGGCCAGGCGGCGGTGCCGTCAACGGTGGATCTGTTTGTCAATGGCTACCGCTCTACTCAGGCGAATGTCCAGCCTGGCCCCTGGTCGCTCACTAACGTGCCTTTCGTTAACGGTGCCGGTGACGCCGTGATTACAACAACGGATGCGGTGGGTCGTCAGGTCGTCACGACGCTGCCGTTCTATGTGTCCAGTAACTTGCTCAAGCCAGGCCTGTCTGACTAAGCCTTTTCAGCCGGTGCGCTTCGGCAAAATTACGGCATCAAAAACGCCGATTACGGTGCGGCCGCGATGAGCGGCTCGTGGCGCTATGGCCTGACAGACTGGCTCACACTGGAAACCCATGGTGAAGGGAGCCGCGATTTGGCCATGGGCGGCGCAGGTGCCCTGTTTAAAGTCGGCAGTTGGGGCGTGATGAACGGAGCCGCCGCACAGAGCCACCTGGACAGCGAGTCGGGCAATCAGTACAGCTGGGGTTATCAATACAACACCAGCCGTTTCAGCCTGGGCACTCAGCATACGGTGCGCAGCGCGGGCTTTGGCAACCTGGCGTTGGTGAGTAGCCAGAGCAACGCCCTCTATGCAGATAACCGCTACAGCCTGGCACGGCGCACGGCGCAGTACACCGCCAGCGTGTCGCGCAATCGCTATGGCAGTCTGGGCGCGGCCTGGATCGACATTGCCAGCGGCGATAACCAGCGTACCCGCCTGTGGAACCTCTCCTGGAGTAAAAATTTGTGGGGCAATGCCAGCCTGTATGTCTCCGCCAGCCGCGACAGAGAGCAGGGAGAATGGAGCGGCGCAGTCTCGCTGGTGATTCCGTTTGGTGAAAACAGTAATGCTTCCCTGAGCGTCGAACGCGATCAACAGGGTCAACAAAGCCAGCGGGCGTATTTATCCCGCGCCATGCCCAGCGATGGCGGATTCGCCTGGGATGCCTCCTGGGCGAACCAGGGCGGCAACAGTGGCGACTATCGCCAGGGCAGTCTGCGTTACCGCAATAACAAGATCGATACCTCTGCCGACTTCTACGGCGATGACGACAACCTCACCAAGTGGGCCGATGTGTCCGGCTCGGTGGTGTTAATGGACAGCCAGGTGTTTGCCGCTAACACCATTAACGATGCGTTTGTGGTGGTGAAAACCCATTACCCTGACGTGAATGTGCGCTATGAAAATCAGTCGATGGGACGCACCGACCGCCAGGGCTATCTGCTGGTGCCGTCGATCAGCAGCTACTATCCCGCTAAATACGACATCGATACGCTCGATCTGCCCGCCGATATGACGGTGCCCAACGTCGAGCAGCGCTTTGCCGTTAAACGGCAAAGTGGGTTTTTGCTGAACTTCCCGGTCGAGCGGTTGCGCGCCGCCAGCGTGATATTGCATAACGGTCAGGATAAGCCGCTGCCCGTGTCCAGCCAGGTGATCCGGCCGGGACGGGCTACGGGCTATGTGGGTTGGGACGGTATTGTCTGGATGGAAGAACTGGGTGCCACCAATCCCATCCGCGTGATCGCCCCTGATGGTCGCGCCTGCGAAACGATCCTGACGTTGCCTGGCGGTCAGCCGCAGGCACTCAAAACGTATGGCCCGCTTACCTGCCCGTTGCCGCCGCTCCCCAGAGGCGCATCCGTGCCTAATCCCGATAACGCCACTGCCGGAATCACCCCATGAAAACACTAATGTTGCTGCTTTGCCTGCTGCTGTTACCCTCGCTGAGTTACGCCGCCTGTGCCCTGCCCGCCTCCAGCGCCAGCTTTGGCAGTGTGACCACCTTTGTGGCTAACACCACGGTCAGCAGCACCTCGACCAATGCTGACGTCAACTGCGGGTCCGGCAGTGCGCTGTCGCTGCTGAGCAATAACCAGATCACCTTTCAGTTGACCAGCGCCAGCAATGCCAATGGGACGCGCGGCATCCTCAAACGGAGCGGCGATACCGGCAGCGACAACATTCCGGTGCGGTTATGTACCGACAGCGCCTGTGCCAGTGAGCTCACCATTGGCGGACCTGCGTTTGTCTACAACTCCGCCACCTTAATCAACCTGGCGGGATTGCTGGGTAGCCTCAACTTTGCCATTCCGGTCTATTTACGCACCCTCACCGGGCAAACCGTGGCCGCCGGGACCTACACGGTGACGCTGAATATGACGGTCACCTACAACATCTGTACCAGCGTTTCGGCTGTTGGCCTGTGTCTCACACCGCAAACCGGCAGCGGCGTCATTCCCATTACTGTTACCGTGGTGCTCAGCAACGACTGTACCGCCATCACCGCGCCCAATATCAGCTTTGGCAGCGCACCGCTGGTCGCCAGTTTTGGCAGCGTGTCACAAACCATCAATGTCCTGTGCAGTAAAGGCAGCACCTATACAGTGGGGTTAAGCAACGGCAATAACGCGGTAAGCAGCGTACGTAATATGGCGAGTGGGACGAACCGACTGAGTTACGAGATTTATAAAGGAACGACCAGTAATCGCTGGGGACCGAGTGGCACGGAACGGGTAAGCAGCACGGCGGCGGATACCGTCAGTACCGATGGGCTGACGCGCAGCTACAACTACACTGCGCGTGTCCTCACCACCCAAAATACGCCGCCTGCAGGGAATTATACCGACAGCGTCGTGGTGGATATCGCGTTTTAGAGCGGCGCGCTGACGGGGGTTCCGCTATGGCGGGCGCGATACTGTTTCACCATGCGGCCAATCAGTAATGTCCCGATCAATCCACAAATGGCCGCAAAGGTCAGCCACGCGCCGGGCATCGCCTTATCGCCGCTGGCGTGGATCAGATAGCTGGAAACGGCGGGCGTGAAGCCACCGAACAGCGCCGTGGCCAGGCTGTAAGCCAGCGAGAAACCGGCGGCACGCACCTCAGCGGGCATAATTTCTGCCAGATAAACCACCATCGCGCCGTTGTAGCTGGCGTACAGGAAGGAGAGCCAGAGCTCCGCCGCAAGCAGGTGGCCGAAGCTCGGCGCGCCAACCATCCAGTGCAGCACAGGCCAGGCGGTGGCAATCATCAATACCGTAAACGTCAGCAGCAGCGGACGACGACCTACGCGGTCAGACAGCGCGCCCATCACCGGGAGCCAGAACAGGTTGGAAATCCCCACAAACAGCGTCACCATAAAGGCCTGTTTGTCACTCATCATTAATACGGTCTTGCCGAAGGTTGGGGTGAACGCGGTGATCATGTAAAACATCACCGTGGTGGTCACCACCATCAGCATACCGGCCAGCACCAGTGCCCAGTTGCTGGCGACGGAACGCATAATGTCGGTCATTGATGGATGGTGTTTACGCTGACTAAAGGCTTCGGTCTCTTCCAGCATGCGACGAATATAGAACAGGAAAGGGACGATCAGGCAGCCCACGACAAACGGAATACGCCAGCCCCATTCGGTCACCTCATCATGTGAGAGCAGATGATTCAGCCCCAGCCCCAGCAGAGCCGCGAAGATCACCGCGATTTGCTGGCTACCGGACTGCCAGCTGACAAAGAACCCTTTACGCCCTTTCGGTGCCACTTCGGCCAGATAAACCGAAACGCCGCCCAGTTCTACCCCGGCAGAAAAACCCTGCAATAAGCGACCAAGTAAAATGAGTATCGGTGCGGCAGCACCCAGGGTGGCATAACCCGGTACCAGTGCGATAGTCAGCGTGCCTAACGCCATCAGCCCAAGCGTTAACAGCAGTCCTTTACGACGGCCATGATGGTCAATGTACGCTCCCAGAATAATCGCCCCCAGAGGACGCATCAGAAAGCCGGCACCGAAGGTCATCAGTGTCAGCATTAACGAGGAGAAGGGATCGTCTCCGGGGAAAAAGGTTTTGGAAATGGCCGTGGCGTAGTAGCCAAACACCATAAAATCGTACATTTCAAGGAAGTTACCGCTGGTAACATTGAAAATGGTTCTGGCCGCACCTTTTGGCGGCTTTTGTAAAGTTTCACTTTGGCTCATAACTGCTTCCTTGGTTTTTTATCCCTTTTAGCCTGCCAGAGGTGAGATTAATGTGACCTCCATCACCATTGCACTTTACAAACTCTCTGGTTTAAGTAACAAGAAATTAACAGAAGGGTTACAACAGCATAACTGCCTGCTCGGCGCAGGATTTGCCAGACAAGATGTGGCAAAAATTCAGGCATAAAAAAAGCGCGTCTGGCTGAACGCGCTTTCTTACAAAACAAGGGATAAACGGATGAAGGAGAAACAGGCGAAACGCACTCACTGCAAGGCTGTGCAGGACGGGTTTAGCCTGCGCACATCAACGACGCGTTATTTTTTTACCGTTTCCATCCCCATCAGGCCGATCTTGAGATAACCCGCCGTGCGCAGTTCATCCATCACGCTCATCAGGGTTTCATAATCGACCGATTTGTCGGCCTGGAAGAAAATGGTGGTATCTTTGTTGCCTTGCGTCTGCTGCATCAACACGTTGATAAGCGCGTCCTTGTTCACCTGATCGTTACCTACGTAAAGCTGCTTATCGGCTTTAATCGAGAGATAGACCGGTTTTTCCGGACGCGGTTGCGGCGCACTGGTGGACGCGGGCAGATTCACACGCACATCCACCGTTGCCAGGGGCGCAGCCACCATAAAGATAATCAGCAGTACCAGCATCACGTCGATAAACGGCGTGACGTTGATTTCATGCATTTCACCATCGGTTTCTGAGCTGTCGTTAAATCGCATTGCCATAACGCTTACCCCAGACGCAGTTTTTGCGCGGCGGCAGGACGGCTGACCTCAGGCTGAGCCAGGTTTCCCAGGTCGATATCGCGGCTTTGCAGCAGCATGACCTGCGCGGCAACGTCGCCTAAGGAGGCTTTGTAATTAGCGATTACACGGGCAAACACGTTATAAATCACAACCGCCGGAATCGCCGCGACTAAACCAATGGCCGTCGCCAGCAGCGCTTCGGCGATACCCGGTGCCACGACCGCCAGGTTAGTCGTCTGGGTTTTGGCAATACCGATAAAGCTGTTCATGATGCCCCAGACGGTACCAAACAGGCCGACGAAGGGCGCCACCGAGCCAATCGTAGCCAGGAAGCCATTCCCGCGCCCCGCATGACGGCAGAATGCCGCAACCCGACGCTCAAGACGAAACGCAGTGCGTTCTTTAATGCCGCCGGTTTCTTCAACGCCTGCGGACAGTTCCAGCTCGTTTTGCGCATCATGTAACAGCACCGCGCTGTGGCTGGCCGCATGGAAGCTCTGGGCCGCGCGCGCGGCATCATTGAGACTGCGGGCTTCGCCTAATGCCAGCTGTTCACGCTTCAGGCGACGTCTGGCGGCGCTCAGCTCAGCGTACTTCCCGAAGAAAATGGCCCAGGTCACGACCGAGGCCAGTAACAGACCGATCATGACAACCTTCACCACAATATCGGCATGCTGATACATGCCCCACACGGAAAGGTCCGCTTGCATTAAATCACTGGCTACCACGCTGCTTCTCCAACTTCATATACAGGATGCGGAATAAGGGCAAATGATAGCAAAAATCAATCGAATTGATAGTGGTTCTCATTAGTATTTACAATCAAATAGCTGGACATCGCTGGAAGAAGGGATAACGCGTAGCCGTATCTGTTGCACCGTGTTGCCTGTATCCGGACAGTATGCAACGCAGCGATGAGGGCGGTCAGAAACTGCCTGGTCGATGGCTGATGCGCATGAAGAGTGAGTTGATCCGCAGCCCGCCCTGCTGAGCACGCTAACCGCAGACGCAGGGAAAGTGTTTTGTGGCGTTTAATAAGCCATCGGGCGTCATAATGGCGCGAGAAAAATAATTTTATCCGGTCCAGCATCAATCTGAATTTTCATTGTCAGATAAGCCAGCACGTAAAACATTGAGGCCGCCAGTCAGGGTTTGCCTGTTGTAAGTGGCCGTTGCGCAAACATAATGAAAACAGCCGATGAGTAACCTCTTTATCGCCAGCCTGATGACGTTTTTTCGTCGAATAAAGCAGCAGGGCCGCTGTGCTTCACATAACAGAATCGCTGCCTGCAATCGCCACGCTGATCGGCAATCCGTCCGGGCCCATGCGGAAGATGCGTCACTGAGTGCCGGCGCGCGCCGGTCCCCTTGGTATCTGTACCAAACGCTGAGGACTCGCCACAAATGCCGGGACGCCCTGCCTCTCTCTGGCTGTCGCGCGTCTTCCTGCTTATCTCACTGCTGTTGCCGGGATCGGGCATGGTTTCACCCTGTTCAGGGGCGTGCTATGCCGCGACGAACACCTTGATTACGTTGCACTTCTTCAGACACTGCTATGAATCGGGTAAGCCCTCATCCGGTATGGTGAAGTGTTTCAGTCGTCAGCTCCGCACGGTCGCGCTCATTCGCTTTATTCATGCTTCACGCAATGCGGCACCGCCGGGCAAATTGAAGCGTTTTCACTATGCGCATCACGCCGGTAAAAAGTCCGTCCGGCCGCCATTCCGTGCAGACAGCGGGGAAGCGCCAACACCGGTAAGTACGTCAACCTCCCCCCTGTTCCAGCCTGATACCTTACTGCGTCAGCGCCCTGCGCAACCGCTGCCGCCCTGCCTGAGTCAGGCAGACAACGCGGCACAGCAAAATCTGTTTGTGCCGCAACGGGACATGGACGCGGGCTTACTGCCCTGTCTGCATTGACCGCGGCTGGGCAGGTTAATGGATATCCCCCGGGCTGACGCCCCAGCGGGAGACGGTGCCGCTGTCCGCGCGCTGACGCTGCTGATAGCGTCCTTTCGCCGCAATCATTGCCACCGTCAGCAAGGCCGGAATCGCTAATACCGCGAAAATCGTGGTAACGCCCCATCCCAGCGCCAGCATTTCCGCGCCCGCCAGCGCACTCAGGATTGCGCCAACGCGCCCGACGCCGTGCATCCAGCTGGAACCGGTTGCCCGCGCCTCGGTGGGATAAAAGCTGGCTGACAGGGCATTCATTCCCGTGTTCGCGCCACCAATGCAAAAGCCTATCATCAGTGCGCAGCCGCCGAGCAACACCGGATGCGTCATCGACAGCCCCATACAAACAGTAAACAGTCCACCCGCGCCGTAAATCAGCGATAAGGCACGATGCGATTCAATACGATCCATCAGCCAGCCGGAAAACAGAGAACCGCAGGTGCCGCCAGCCTGGAACAGGGCCGTAATAACCGCCGCCTGAACCACGCTAAAGCCGTTGTCTTTAATCAGCATCGGCAGCCAGCTGCCCAGGGTGTAAAACAGAAACAGTGCGGTGAAATAGGCGCCCCACAGCATCAGGCTGCCGAAGCGGTAGGTGTCATTGAGGACGACTTTCACAGGTTGCGCGTGAGCCCGACTGACCGGGGGCAACGCCACCGTACACTGTTGCAGATCCAGATCCGGGGCCAGTTTCGCCAGGATACGGTGAATTTTTTGGCTGGCCGCGCGCCTGACCACCAGAAAGCAGACCGACTCCGGCAGCGCCCAAAGCAGTAACGGCACAAACAGGATCGGCAGGATACCGCCCAGCAACAGCACAGCATGCCAGCCAAAGTGCGGCATCAGCCAGGAGGCGGCGAAACCGCCCAGTGCCGCGCCAAAAGTAAAGCCACAAAAAACGACGGTGATAAGAAAGGCGCGCCGTCTGGCCGGGGCAAACTCCGCCACCAGCGTCCCCACATTCGGCATCGCCGCGCCTAAACCCAGGCCGGTGAGAAAGCGAAACAGGACCATCTGTTCCATATTTTGCGAGAAGGCGGTGATCAGCGTCCACGCGCCAAAAAAGAACACGCTGTTAATGATGACCACTTTTCGGCCCAGCTTATCGGACAGCGGCCCCGAGAGCATCGCCCCCAGCGCCAGTCCCACCAGCGCCGCGCTGATAATCAGCCCCAGTTCGCGATTCGCGATCGCCCAGTCTGCTTTTAATTCAGGAGCAATAAACCCCATGATGGCGATATCGAACCCATCAAGCGCGATGATGCAGAAGCCGAACAGCACCACCATCTTTTGCCACATCCCCAGCGGGCGGCTGTCGATTAACGCCCGAACATCAATTGCTTTGCTTTCCGCCACGGTGACTCTCCGGTGAAATAAGTAATGTGCAGTTACTATATGCAGGCGCTGCAGGGCAAGAAATGGCGATAATCGAAATTTTGTGCGTTTATCGCGCAACCTGCGCCCGTGCGGGCAGCTGAAATGCGTTAATGGCTTGTTAAAAATAAGGAATTTTCTGGAAAGTCTGTCTGGACTGTCCGGTGAGGATTGTGAGCGTGATCGGCGTGATGCCAGCAAGGGGAAAGTGAGAAAACGCGGGATTGCGGTAACGGGGCCAGTCAGCCTGGCCCCTGTGGATTACCGCATGGCGGTCAGCCGTACCGGCGCGTTTGCCGCACCGAAGCCGTGATAGCGACGCCGCCGCTCCAGTAGTTCAAAGAAAAAGCGCCCTTTTTCATAGGGTTCCGTATAGACGTGAAGCAGCTCTCCGCCCTGTTCATCGCGATCATACATCACGTCAAAGCGCTGTAACTGCGCCAGAAAATCCGGGTCGAGGTCAAAGCGCGCCAGCAGATCCTGATAATAGTTAGCGGGGATGCGCAAAGTTTTCAGGCCGCGTTCGCGGGCGGCTTTTACTGCGCTGAACAGATCGTCGCAACCAAACGCCACGTGCTGTAATCCCGCCCCCTGGTAGGTCGTCAACGCACGGGCGATCTGCGTTTCCCGGCTGACCGACATATTCAACGGCAGACGGATAGCATCATTCGGGCTGCGTAAAACGCGGCTGCGCACCAGCCCAAGCGGATCAGGCAGTTCCCATTCGGTATCCTGAACAAAGCCCGGTACGCTGCGCAGGAACATAATCCAGTTGTCGCGCGTTTCATCCGGCAACGCGATCGCCAGATGATCCAGGGTCTGCATCGCAGGCTGAGGCGCGCTGCGATGCGTTAAATTGAAATCACTGTGGTAACCGTCCTGACCGGCGGGCTCGTCTTCCACCAGATAAATCAGGCTGCCATCCGGCGCGCATAAAGCCGGTATCTGACGTTCATTTGGGCCGGTTTCGCCCTGCCAGATAGCGTAGCCATAATCCTGCGCCCGCTGAATCAGGTTCTCCACGCCGCGTACGCGCCAGGCCACTGCACAGAGGGAAATACCATGCTGATGGTAGTAACCGCTGGCCTGGCTGTCGGGCTGCGCATTCAGAATGACGTTGACCTTGCCGTTGCGATAAAGCGAAACCTGTTTCGAACGGTACTCGCCCGCGTGCACCAGGCCAAGCTGCGTGAGCCACTGCCCTAACGCCAGCGCATCGTTATGGCTGACGGCAAATTCAATAAACTCCAGTGCCATCAGCGGCGGCTGAGGCGCTGAGTGAAATAATTCTTCTCCCGCCAGCGAAGCCAGCGCGCTGGGCAGCAGCGGTTGCCTGACCAGCCAGTCGCGGGTTTGCTCCTCCAGCCACAACAGCGATCGGCAGCCGTTCTGCGCCGTCGGCACTACCGGTTAAGCGCGGAATCCGTCGTTAAAAATCTCCAGCGACCAGGCATCGCGATAGCCATGTGCTGACAGCTGCGTCATAAACTGCGTCAGATTCAGTTCCCCCTGGCCGGGGAAGCAGCGGAAGTGACGGCTCCAGGAAAGCACGTCCATTTTCAGCAGCGGCGCATCTGCCAGTTGCACGAACACTATTTTTTCGGGCGGCACGATGTCCAGGCCATCAAGGCTGTCGCCGCGAGACAAAATATGAAAACTGTCGAGCACAATGCCAAAGGAGGGATGGTCCACCGCTTCCACGCGGGCCCAGGCATCACGCCACAGGCTGACATGTCGGCCCCAGGCCAGCGCCTCATAACCGAGGGTAATACCGTACTGCGCGGCCAGCTCCGCCAGCGCACGCAGATCGCTGACCTGGGTGTTGAAATCATCGCTGCAGTCGGGTGACACATTACTGCATACCAGCATCCGCTGGCAGCCCAGTTGCGTCATCACCTCAAACTTACGCGCCGCACGGGCCAGATTTTGTGCCAGCCTGTCACGCGGGCCGCCTTCGAAGTCACGGAAGGGCTGGAACAGCAAAATTTCCAGCCCCAGCTCTTCGCACAGCTGGCGAATCTCCACGGGTGAGCCGGGATAATAGACTAAATCGTTATCGAAAATTTCGACACCATCAAAGCCGGCGGCCGCGATTGCGCGCAGCTTTTCCGGCAGCGTGCCCGATACCGAGACCGTTGCGACAGAACGTTTCATTATTGCCTCCTGATAAACGGTCACAGGGTGACCTTAAAGCAGCCAGTCAGCAGCGAGGCGTTCTGCTAACGGAGATTGGCAATTGTTATGAACCAGATGGAACATTTCGTCAATGTGACAGGTCATGATTTTTGGTTATGAGTACAGCTACGTTTTTTCACTTTTCTTTTACAAGTTACGCTTCCTACACTCGTTCCTCTGTACGCGAAAAACAAAACAATAAGGATGCCTGGATGAAAAATGACTGGCCCGCCCGTGAACTGGTACACCGTGATTACCGCCATCACCCGCCGGCGCTTGCGCCGTTGTACAAAACCAGCATACTACGCTCGCCGCGCAATGCGTTGATTTCGCTGCAAAACTCCTTATCGGAAATCACCGCACCCGTGTTCACCCGTCAGGAGCTGGGCCCCCGGGACAGCGATCTGATTCTTAATTATGCGAAGGACGGCCTGCCGATTGGCGAGCGCATCATTGTGCATGGCTACGTGCGCGATGCGTTTGGTCAGCCGGTGCGGAATGCCCTGGTTGAGGTATGGCAGGCCAATGCTGGCGGTCGCTATCGCCATAAAAAAGATCAGTATCTGGCCCCCATCGATCCGAATTTTGGCGGCTGTGGTCGCATGCTGACCGACGACAACGGCTACTACTGCTTTCGGACCATTAAGCCCGGCCCCTATCCCTGGCGTAACCAGGTCAGCGACTGGCGTCCAGCCCATATTCATTTTTCCCTTTCTGGCGAAGCCTTTGCCCAGCGCTTGATTACGCAGATGTATTTTGAGGGCGATCCGCTGGTAGGACGCTGTCCTATCCTGCAGTCGGTAGGCAGCGAAGAAGCCGTCCGCCCCCTGATTGCAGAGCTGGATACGCATTCGGCGATTCCCCTGGACTGTCTGGCCTATCGCTTTGATCTGGTATTGCGGGGTCACCGCGCAACCTGGTTCGAAAACCGCACTCAGGGAGCCGCATCATGAAAAACTATCTGCCTGAAACAGCCTCACAAACTGCCGGCCCTTACGTGCACATTGGCCTGGCACCGCATGCTGCGGGCTTTGATATCTTTGAACATAATTTCAGCGAGGTGCTCACACAGCCGGAAACGCGCGGTGAGCGCATTACCGTTGAAGGCTGTGTTTACGATGGTTCTGGCACGCCGGTGCGCGATGTGCTGATTGAAGTGTGGCAGGCCAATGCCGCCGGGCGCTACCAGCATCCCGCTGACCAGCAGCAAGACAAGCCGCTGGATCCGGCGTTTCGCGGCTGGGGGCGCACCTGCTCCGATTTTGACAGCGGCATCTGGCGTTTTGAAACCATCAAGCCCGGCAGCGTGACCGGCCGCGACGGACGTCCCATGGCGCCTCACCTCAACTTATGGATTGTGGCACGAGGTATCAATATCGGCCTGAACACCCGCCTCTATTTTGCCGATGAACAGGCGGCAAATGCCCGGGATCCGGTGCTGAATCTGATTGAGTGGGAGAAGCGGCGCAACACCCTGCTGGCACACCGTGAACAACGCGGCAGCGAAACGGTTTACCGTTTCGATATCGTTCTGCAGGGCGAAAACGAAACCGTGTTTTTTGATGTCTGACGCTTAACAAACTCGCTACATTGTCCTTGCCGCTGCGGCGGCAAATTCTTACCATGAGCCATGGATAGTGTTTCCCGGTTCAGTCAGCGCGTGCGCCTGCGTCATCTTCACGCTTTTGTTGCCACCGCGCAGCAAGGGACGCTGGGCCGTGCCGCCCGCCAACTGGGTATTACTCAGCCCGCCTTATCGAAAACCCTCAGCGAACTGGAATACCTGACCGGTGAACAACTGCTGGTGCGCAGCCGCCAGGGAACAGCGCTGACCGCCAGCGGGACGCGCTTTCTGCATGACGCCATTCGCATCCTGGATGCACTTACGCTGGTCGATCAGGTCATGCGTCCGGACAGCGCGCCACATCTCGCGCCTCTGCATATCGGTGCCTTGCCGACCGCCATCGGCAGCGTGGTTGCGCCGGTGCTGGCCAGCCTGCAGCAGCACTATCCGGGCTGGCGTATACAGGTCACTACGCTTTCGAACGACGCGCTGCTGATGGCGATAAAGTCGGGGAAAATGACGCTGGGAATCGGACGGATGGCGGAACCGGTTCTGATGGACGGTCTGAACTTTGAACTGCTGTATCTGGAAACACTGCGCCTGGTCGTGGCCCCGCACCATCCCTTGCTGCATGCGGGCGTGACCCTGGCAGAAGCGCTCAGTTGGCCGTTGATCCTTTCGCCACGCGGCACCGTACCGCGTCAAAATGCGGAATCGCTGATGACCAGCCATGGGCTGACCCTGCCCGAAGGCGCGGTAGAAACCCTGTCAACGACGCTGGCGCGGCGGCTGACGCAAAACCACGGTTACGTCTGGCTGGTGCCCTACGGCGCGGTGCGCGACGACTTAACGAGTAATCAGCTTCGGGTTCTGCCGCTGCCGAACCAGGGCATGGCCGAAGCGGTGGGCATCCTGACTCGTCAGCAGCATACACCGCCCCCTGAACAACAACATCTGGTGGCGGCATTGCGTCAGCGGGTGCTGGATGTCCCGGTCTGACACCGCGATTTAACGGGCACTATCCCGCTCGTCGAAAATGCTTTGCGCCAGGTGGAAGGCCGCGTTCGCCGCAGGCAGGCCACAATACAACGCGGCATGCATCAGCACCTCTTTGATCTCATCCCGACTGACCCCGTTGTTGAATGCGGCCCGCAGATGCATTTTCAGTTCGGCTTCACGGTTAAGCGCAATCAGCATACCGATGGTGATCAGGCTGCGCGTGTGGCGCGACAATCCGGGCCGGGTCCAGATCTCTCCCCAGGCGTAACGACTGATGAAGTGTTGAAATTCGTCGTTCAGAGGGGACAGATTCTCCAAAGTGCGGTCCACATGCGCGTCACCGAGTACCGCGCGGCGCACCGTCATTCCCTGCTGATAACGCTGCTGCTGCGTCAGTTGCGCGTCAATAAACGGCTGCAGGGCACGATTAAACGCCAGCCACACCTCCACACTGGAGAGATGCGACGCAGGCAACACCACCAGCTGCGCGCCGTGGATGTGCGCCACCATGGCTTCTGCGTCGGCCACCGTCGTCACGGCATCGTCCCGCCCCGCAATGACCAGCACAGGAAGATGAATGGCCGCCAGTTCGTGACGTAAATCTGCGGAAGCCAGCGCATCGCAGCAGTCCGCATAACTTTCTGCATCACAGGCACGCAGTTGCGTGAGCAACGCCTGCACGGTGGCGGGTGCCCGTTCGCAGAACGCCGGCGTAAACCAGCGTGCGGCGGCCCCGTCAGCAATCGCCGCCATACCGTACTGACTCACCTGCGCAGCGCGCTGCTGCCAGGCCGCAGACTCACCGATCTTCGCGGCGCTGTTGGCGCAGCCATAGATCACATCATCGATCGCCTGCGCGACAGAAGCAGGCTGACGGGCAAGCAGCGCCGCCAGCGGTAAGGCCGCCAAATCGTCTGCCCGAATTCCCGCGAGCGCGCCGCCATAACGGCCAAATGGCGTGCGGAGCGCATCACAAATAAAAGCCTGTTGCATTCGCGGTTCCTCAGGCGGTGGTCGCCAGTTCAGGTTGCAGTAAACGCACCGGCGTGACCGCCTGGAGCGCCTCAAAACTCAGTCCGGGGCAGCACTCGACCACCAGCGGACCGTCCGGCGTAATATCAATCACGGCCATATCCGTATAGATCCGGCTGACGCACCCCAGCCCGGTGAGCGGATAGCTGCACTGCTTCACCAGCTTGCATTCCCCTTTTTTCGTCAGGTAGTCCATCATCACGTAAACCTTGCGCGCGCCAATGGCGAAATCCATGGCGCCGCCGACAGCAGGAATTGCATCCTGCGCACCGGTACTCCAGTTCGCCAGATCGCCGCTAACGGATACCTGGTACGCGCCCATGACGCAGATATCCAGATGCCCGCCACGCATCATGGCAAAGGAGTCGCCATGATGGAAAAAGCAGCCGCCCGGCAGCAGGGTTACCAGCTCTTTCCCGGCATTGATCAGCTCCGGATCGGCGTCTTCCGGCGCAGGCGCTGGCCCCATGCCGAGCAGTCCGTTTTCGCTGTGCAAAAAGATTTCTTTGTCCGCAGGCAGATAGTTCGCAATGCGGGTCGGCAGGCCAATCCCCAGGTTAACGTAAGCCCCTTCCGGAATATCGCGCGCCACGCGCTGTGCCAGTTGGTCACGGGTGAGTTTTTGCATTGCCGACTCCTCAGGCTGAAACGGTCAGGGTAACGGGATGGGGAACGCACACCAGGCGCTGGACAAAAATGCCCGGCGTGACGACGTTTTCAGGATCGAGCTGGCCCAGCGGCACCAGCTCTGCTACCTGGGCAATGGTCGTGGTGGCGGCCATCGCCATCACGGGGCCAAAATTCCGCGCCGCTTTGCGGTACACCAGGTTGCCCCAGCGGTCGCCCTGATGAGCTTTGATAAGCGCGAAATCGGCTTTGAGCGGTTTTTCGAACACGTAATGGCGGCCATCGATTTCCCGCGTTTCCTTGCCTTCCGCCAGCGGCGTGCCAAAGGCGGTGGGGGTGAAAATGCCGCCTAAACCGCTGCCTGCGGCCTGCATCCTGGCGGCAAGGTTGCCCTGCGGCACCAGCTCCAGTTCAATCTCTCCACGACGATAGCGTTCATCGAATACCCAGGAGTCAACCTGGCGCGGAAATGAACAAATCATTTTATCAACGCGGCCTGCCTTAAGCAGCGCGGCCAGGCCGCTGTCACCGTTGCCAGCGTTATTGCTGATCACCGTCAGCCCGCGAGCGCCGCTTTCGATCAACGCATCGATCAGTTCCAGCGGCTGATCGGCAGGTCCAAATCCGCCAATCATGATGCTGGCCCCGTCCGGGATGACCGCCACGGCCTCTGCCAGTGTTGCCACACTTTTATTGATCATTAGCTGTTCCTTTAGCCCGGCATCAGCCGGTTGGTAGTGAATAGCCAAAAAGTAGATCGCTCTGTGAGTGCAAACAATACCGATTATCGAAATAGTGTGCGATTATCGGTCACTGGCAAAACCAAATGGCACAATGTGATCGTTCGCACAGTTGCAGGACGATCCTGTTAATCTCGGGAGAAAAGCATGACGGATGACGATCAGACGCTGCGCGGCAGCAGCGATCCCTGGAAAGGGGATCCGAACTTTATGGCCTCACTGGCGCGTGGGCTGGAGGTCTTGCAGGCATTCACCCCACAGCGACGCGTGATGTCCGTGTCGCAAATCAGTCAGCGCACCGGTATTCCGCGCGCAGCCGTGCGGCGCTGTCTGTACACCCTGAGTAAGCTGGGTTTTGTCTACGCCGAAGATGGTAAAAACTTTGAACTGCGTCCGCGCGTGCTCACTCTGGGTCATAACTGGCTGGGCGCCACGCCGCTCGCCAGCGCCTCACAGCCGGTTTTACGCCAGCTGAGCCAGACGCTGAACGAGTCCTGCTCAATGGCGGTGCTGGACGGGGATGACATTCTCTATATCGCCCGCGCGTCCGCGTCGCGCATCATGACGATCGACCTGCATATCGGCAGTCGTCTGCCCGCCAGTACCACCTCCATGGGCAGAGTGCTGCTGAGCGGGTTTGCCGCTGAGCCATTGAACGACTATCTGGCGCGGCTGACCCAGCTGCGTTATACCAGCCACACGCTGGTCAGCAGTAGCGCACTGCGTGAAGAACTGGCCCGCGTCCGGCAGCAGGGTTACGCCATTAACGATCAGGAACTGGAAATCGGTCTGCGTTCGCTTGCCGTGCCGCTTTGTGGCGCGGACGGACGCATCGTGGCCGCTCTGAACGTCGGCGTCCATGCCGGACAGGTTTCTGCGGATACGCTGCGTCAACACCATTTGCCGCTACTGCAGGAGGCCGCACGGGAAATCTCCCTGTTGCTGCGCGAATAATCTGTGTTGCCCCTCAACGTCATCGCCGAATTCGTGCTAACGTGAAGGCTCAGGTGCAAGCGGCAAGGCAGGGAGTTCATGACCACAAAAAAAATTGATACCACACTCGTCAGCGCAGGACGCGATAAACGTTATACCCAGGGTTCGGTAAATGCGGTCATTCAGCGAGCTTCGTCGCTGGTTTTCGATACCGTTGCGGAGAAAAAACGCGCGACCGCAGGGCGGGCAAAGGGCGAACTGTTTTATGGTCGTCGTGGCACGCTGACCCACTTTGCCTTGCAGGACGCCATGACAGAGCTGGAAGGCGGCGCGGGCTGTGTGCTGTATCCTTGCGGCGCCGCAGCGGTCTCTAACGCTATTCTGGCGTTTGTTGAAGCAGGCGATCATGTGCTGATGAGCGGCGCGGTGTATGAACCAACCCAGGATTTCTGCACCAAAATCCTTGCTAAACTTCAGGTCTCCACCACCTGGTTTGATCACGGCATCGGCGATGCGATCGCCACCCTGATTCAGCCCAACACGCGCGTGGTGTTCCTGGAATCGCCCGCCTCCATCACGATGGAAGTGCAGGACGTCCCCGCCATTGTGGCGGCGGTGCGCGCAAAAGCACCGGACGCGATTATTATGATCGACAACACCTGGGCGGCGGGCGTGCTGTTTCGTCCTCTTGCGCTGGGCGTGGATATTTCGATTCAGGCTGGCACCAAATACCTGATTGGTCACAGCGATGCCATGATTGGGACCGCCGTCGCCAATGCCCGCTGCTGGGAGCAGCTGCGCGAGAACAGCTACCTGATGGGGCAGATGGTGGATGCCGATACCGCCTACATGGCCAGCCGGGGGTTACGTACGCTGGGCGTACGTCTGCGGCAGCATGAAGAAAGTGCACTTCAGGTCGCGGAATGGCTGGCCGCCCGCCCGGAGGTCGCCAGAGTGAATCATCCGGCGCTGCCCTCATGCCCCGGTCACGCCTTCTGGCAACGCGACTTCAGCGGCAGCAGCGGATTATTTTCGTTTGTGCTGAAGGAAAAACTGAGCCGCGAGCAGTTAGCGATGTATCTTGATCATTTTCAGCACTTTAGCATGGCGTACTCATGGGGCGGTTATGAGTCGCTGATTTTAGCCAGTCAACCCGAAGAGCTGGCGGCTATTCGCCCGGCGGGCGGCGTTGATTTCAGCGGTACGCTGGTACGGCTGCACATCGGTCTGGAACATGTGGATGATTTACTGGTTGATCTTGACGCGGGTTTTGCACGCCTGACGCGCTAAAAGAGTAAACCTGATATAAACCAGATACAGACCCGTGTGATATATCGACAGGCCACAGCCAGATAGATGTTAAAATTCTCTTAATATAAAAGTGTTCAGCGAACAGAAGAACCCCCGCAGGTTAAGGTTGTCGCCCACTCTGGGGCAGGCGACAACCAAGAGGTCAGGCCGATCTGAACACTATAATTCAGCATGATTGTGACGTAATGGGATAGCTAATGGGTGTTTTACATGAGATTGTGCACGCGCTTTGGCATCAAGACTTCGCCGCGCTGGCCAATCCGGAAGTGGTATGGATCGTCTACAGCGTGATGTTTATGACGCTATTCCTGGAAAATGGTTTACTGCCCGCCTCTTTTCTGCCCGGCGACAGTCTGCTGCTGCTGGCTGGCGCGATGGTAGCCAAAGGCGTGATGGATTTTTTCCCCACGCTTTTGATCCTGACCACCGCCGCCAGTCTGGGCTGCTGGCTGAGTTACCTGCAAGGCCGCTGGCTGGGTAATACCCGACTGGTTAAGAGCTGGCTGATGCAGCTTCCGGCACAATATCACCAACGCGCATGGAATATGTTTAATCGTCATGGCCTGATGGCGCTGCTGGTGGGACGTTTTCTGGCCTTTATTCGTACCATTTTGCCAACAATGGCGGGCATTTCCGGCCTGAAGAACAGCCGTTTTCAGCTGTTTAACTGGCTGAGCGGTCTGCTGTGGGTGGGCATTGTGGTGACGCTGGGTTACGGCATCAGCCAGGTGCCGTTTATCAAACGGCACGAAGATCAGGTGATGGCTGTCCTGATGGTATTACCGATGGTGCTGCTGGTCGTCGGGCTGGTTGGTAGCATCGTGGTTATCTGGAAAAAACGTCGTCAAAGAGCCTGATCACGCGTGCGTCAGGCGGGCGGTTCGGCCACCGTCTGACGCACCCGATTCACTTCCTCACCCGGCGTCACGCCAAAGTAGCGCTTAAACTCCCGCGAAAACTGCGACGGACTCTCATAACCGACGCGCACCGCCGCGACGCTGGCTTTCAGGCCATCCTGCAGCATCAGTAAACGCGCCTGATGCAGGCGATAACGCTTGAGATACTGCAGCGGCGACGTCTGCGTCACCGCTTTGAAATTATGATGAAACGCTGAGACACTCATGTTCACCTCTGCCGCCAGCGTGTCCACGCTGAGGTTGTCGGCATAGTGATTCTCTATACGGCGCAGTGCCCGGGCAATCTGGCTGAACTGCGTCTGACGACTCACCAGTGACAGCAGTGCCCCCCCCAATCGGGCCGGTCAGCACATAGTAAAGAATTTCCCGCACAATCTGTGGCCCCAGCACCCTTGCATCACGAGGCTGGGTCATCACATCCAGCAGGCGTTCTGCCGCACACAGCATCGGCTCCGTGAGAAAGGCAGAGTGAATGCCCGAGGTCAACGGCTGAGGCTGAAACCCTTCGTCATCACCAATGTCCATCAGCAAATCCTGCAGGCTGGCCGTATCCACGCGCAGGCACATCCCGGCCAGAGGCTGCTCGGGTGACGCCCAGGTTTCACATTCGACCGGGAGCGGCACGGTGAGCATCAGGTATTTTGTGGCGTCGTACTGAAAAACCGTACTGCCCAGATAACCGGTTTTGCTGCCCTGAAACAAAATGACAATGCCGGGCTGATACATGATGGGCTCACGCGGTCGGTGCTGCCCCGCATAAATCAGTGAGACATTTTCCACCGGACACAGTTGTTCTCGTCCGTTCGTCATCAGCGTGACCACCTGTTGAGCCAGCCGCTGACACAGTAAGTCGTGGGGCATCATCACTCCTGAAAATTAAAAGCGCAGTTTGCCGCGCGCCTGGTTAAATCGCCAGCAAAATGGAGAATCAGGCAAGAAGTTTACAGGATCAGGCAGGGTTATCCTCGCCTGTTCGCAGGCAGCCTGAAAATTGTTAGCTAGACTTAAGCACAGCGAAGACTCACTGGTTTACTGCAAATGTAAGGAGCAGGATATGGCAGACCAACCTATTATCAAACTGCACGACGGTAACATGATGCCACAGCTTGGACTTGGCGTGTGGCAAGCCAGCATGGAAGATGCGCGCAACGCCGTGCTGAAAGCGCTGGACGTTGGCTATCGTTCAATTGATACCGCCGCCGCGTACAAAAATGAAGAAGCGATTGGTCAGGCGTTACAGGAAACCGATGTCGCGCGTGAGGATATTTTTATCACCACTAAACTGTGGAATGCTGACCAGCAAAATGTCCAGCAGGCACTGGAAACCAGTCTGCAAAAACTGAAGCTGGAGCAGGTAGATCTGTATCTGATGCACTGGCCGTGCCCGGAGAAAGATCAGTACGTTGACGCCTGGAAGAACATGATTGCGATGCAGCAACAAGGCCTGGTCAAAAGCATCGGCGTCTGTAACTTCAACCAGCCGCACCTGAAACGTCTGCTGGAAGAAACCGGTGTAACCCCGGTGATCAACCAGATCGAGCTGCATCCGATGCTGCAACAGCGCACGCTGCATGCCTGGAACGCCATGCACCAGATTCAGACCGAGTCCTGGAGTCCCCTGGCTCAGGGCGGCGAAGGCGTATTCGATCAGGAAATCATCAAGTCTCTGGCCAAAAAATACGGTAAGACGCCGGCGCAAATCGTTATCCGCTGGCATCTGGACAGCGGGCTGGTGGTTATCCCGAAATCCGTCACGCCGGCACGCATCGAAGAAAACTTCAATGTGTTCGATTTCCGCCTGGATAAGGCAGAAATGAGTGAGATTGCCCAGCTTGATACCGGTAAGCGTTTAGGTCCTGACCCGGATACGTTTAACGGCTAATACGGGCGCATCGGACCCGATGCACGCCTCATGCAGGCCTCTCCTCCGGGAGGGGCTTTTTTACGGTTAGCGCCCACGCAAAATGTTAAACGTCCTTAAAATGTATGACAAAACGCATAATAATTACGCAACGCCTTTCTGGGCAGTGCGCGGCGCCGGGCAAAAAAACCCTTCCCTGACCGAAATCCCCCTGTCTTTCCGCTCTGCTAAATCAAATTTTTTGCGCGTAAGCGTCGCATTCAGACCGTATTGACGTTCAGGCAGAGGGAAGCTCGACCTTCCATGGCAGCAGATCGCGGACCCGGTTCACCGGCCAGTCCTGTATATGACCGATGACGTAACGCAACCACGTC
>NZ_VZPF01000065.1 GCF_008801695.1 Pantoea stewartii subsp. stewartii | reverse complement strand
ACGTGGTTGCGTTACGTCATCGGTCATATACAGGACTGGCCGGTGAACCGGGTCCGCGATCTGCTGCCATGGAAGGTCGAGCTTCCCTCTGCCTGAACGTCAATACGGTCTGAATGCGACGCTTACGCATAAACGTGGATAAACGGGCGCTTGATGACCGATTTTAAGTGAATGCTGATAGTGGTTGTTTGTTGCAAAATGTTATACGGGTAAATCACCCTAAATTGTATTGAAAAGTGACTTTTATGGGCCTTTGGCGTGTCATTTCAAATGAGTGCCAAATGCCAGGGGCGTGTAAGAATCATTATGTTAAATAAGCCGGAAACCCCGGCAATTTTCCTTTCAACAGCGGTCGCCTCTGAGCGGCTTTTTTTATGCCTGAAATCCGCAGGTGAACCATGAAATACCTTTTTAATTCCCGTCTGGGTGACACGCGATACCGGCTGGCCGATGGCTCACTGCTGTGTAAGGACGTGCCGATCGCCCGGACGGGTAAACAGCTTTACGGAGAGGCGGACTTTCCCGAACTGGAACCGGACGGAGACGGCGAAATCGTCGTCACGCGCACTCCCGAGGAAGTGTTCAGCCCGGAGGCTATGGCTTCATTCGAGGGAATGTCCGTCACCCTCCTGCATCCCGAAGACGATCTTGGCAATCTGCTGTTCGTCGATCCGGAGAACTGGCGCGAACTCGCCGTTGGCCACGTTTCTGACGTGCGGCGCGGCGAGGGTGAACAGTCGGAGCTTCTTCTGGCTGACCTCATCATCAAGGACGAGGTGGCGATAGACGCCATCGAAAGCGGCCTGCGCGAAGTGTCATGCGGCTATGACGCGAAGTACCGCCAGGAAGGGCCGGGCAATGCAGATCAGCACCATATTACCGGCAATCACGTGGCTCTTGTCCCCAAAGGCAGGGCCGGAATTATCTGCTCTATCGGAGACAGCGACACAATGGCAACAGTATCACAGAGCTGGTTTAACCGGCTGAAACGCGCCGTCAAAACCGGCGACATGGATACCATTACCGAAATGACCCAGACCGCCCCGCGCTCTATCACCGGCGATTCTGACGACCTTCCGGGCGTGGTAAACATTAATCTTTCACCCCAGCAGCCGTTACCGGCTGATCCGAAGCCCATCGTGGGCGCAACCGCCGATGAAGAAGAGGAAGCGCCGCCTTGGGCGAAATCCATCCTAGCCCGTCTGGACAAGCTGGAAGGCCGCACCGGCGACAGCGATGAGGAAGACAAGGACAAAAACAAAGATAAAACCGGTGACGGTGAAGAAAAGGACGAGAAAGAGGAAAAAGCCACCGGCGATTCCGCTTACCGCGCTGAGCTCATCATGCCGGGCGTTAACCTTGACCGCAGTATGAAGCCCACCGCGTTCAAGCGTGACGTGCTGGCCGCTGCCGATCAGGCGCTGGTGCGCCAGATTGTGGGTGATGCGGACGTGCGCAAGATGAACCGTTCGTCCGTGAACATGGCGTTTAACGCCGTGGCCGAACTGGCCAAAAGCCGCAACACGGCAACCCGGACGGCCGACGCCAGCCGGACAGTGTCATCCACCATTGAGTCCATCAACCAGCGCAACCGCGAATTCTGGGACAAACGGGGCAAATAATTCATGAATAACTCAATTTTATTGCGCATGTCTGTGGGCTTTGCGGGCGCAGTGTCACGTCCGCAGGATCTGACCACGGAGCCTGCCGTACTGAAAACCGATGCGGGCAGTGCCTTCCCGGCCTACGGGCTGGCGGGCAAATACGATGGCCCGAACTTCGTACCGCTGGCGGCGGGCGACACCGCTGACAAAATCCAGGGGATGTTTGTGCGTCCGTATCCGACCCAGAGCGTCCAGGACAGGGCTTACCTGATGGGCGCGGGCTTTGGCTATGTGGGCGACATCCTAAAGCGCGGCTACATGGTGGTGAACGTGGGCGGCGATGCACGCGGCATTACCCGTGGCGCACCGGTGTATATCCGCAACGCCAACCCGACGCAGACAAGCCCGCTGGGTGCGGTACTGGCCGCAGCGGAAAACACCGGCACCGCCGACAAGCCCCAGATTAACACCCTGGTCATGCCGTATGCCTTCTTCACCGGAGCCGGTGATGCAGACGGCAACGCTGAAATCTCCTACAAGATTTAAGGAACATCCATGCAGAACATGCAGACTTTTGACCGGGCTACGTATGACAGCACCGGCGTTTTCCTCGTCGGTGAGCTTGAGCGCCTGGATCAGACGCTGAACGAACCGCTGGTCCAGTACACCTGGTCGCGCGATATTGACCTGCGTACCGATGTGGCGATTTATGACCAGATTTCGAGCTGGACCAACACCCAGTTCGGCTCGGTCGGTACCGGCGCAAACCCCAACGGTAAAAACTGGATTTCTCAGGAATCCACCGCCTTGGCGGGCGTTAGCGTCAACATCGAGCGCAGCTTCCGCGCCCTGAACACCTGGGGCATGGAGCTGGGCTGGACGGTTGAAGAGCTGGCCGCCGCGCAGCACGTGGGTCGCCCGATCGACACCCAGAAGCACGCGGGCATGCAGCTTAAGTGGAACATGGACATCGATGAGCAGGTGTATATTGGTGACAAAACGCTGGGCGCTAACGGCGTGCCGGGTCTGGTAAATCAGCCGGGCCTCAACACGCAGGCCGCTGCGAAGGTGTGGGCGGGTGGTAAGCCGGATGACATTCGCAATGACATTAACACATTGCTAAACGCCGCCTGGGCGTCTACGGGCTATGCGGTTGTGCCGACTGACCTGCTGCTTCCACCTGAGCAGTTCGCGTACCTGGCAAGCGTCATCGTGTCGTCTGCCGGTAACCAGTCGCTGCTGTCTTACCTGTCCACCAACACCATCGCCTACCATCAGAACGGCGTGCCGCTGAACATCCGCGCGGTGAAATGGCTGAAAGGGGCGGGTGCGAACGGTTCCGATCGTGCCGTGGCCTACACCAAAGACCACAAGTTTGTCCGCTTCCCGATGGTGCCGCTGCAGAGCATTCCGGTGCAGTACCGCGGCCTGTGGCAAATTGTGACCTACTACGGCAAGTTGGGCGCGGTTGAGCCGGTTTACCCGGAAACCATCGCCTACCTTGACGGACTCTGACAGCCAGCCCCTCCGGGGGCTTTTTTTCCTGGTGAGTTATGAGCAAAAACGTTTCACTTCCCACGGTTGCTGATTTCCGGCGCGATTTCCCGCAGTTTGCTGACGAGGCGAAATTTCCCGATACGCAGATCACCTTTCGCCTGACCCTTGCCGATCGCCTGCTTAATGAAAACGTGACGGGCCGCGAGCTTTTCCCGTATTTCGCTGAACTGTTCGTGGCGCATTACCTGGTGCTGTTTGCTGCCGATCGCCGCGCCTCTCTGACGGGCGGCGCGGGTGGCTCGACCAACGGCGTGCAGGCATCCAAGTCGGTGGACAAAGTAAGCGTGAGCTATGACACCGGCTCAACGCTGAATGCCGATGCCGGTTTCTGGAACAATTCACGCTACGGTGCGGAATTCTGGCAACTGATGATGATGTTCGGTGCCGGGGGGGTTCAGTTATGAAATCGGGTCTTGTTCTCCGTGCGGACAATGCTCAGGCGGTGCTCGATGCGCTCAAAACGCTGGGTAACCGCGACGTGCTGGTGGGTATCCCGTCAGACCGTGCCGAACGTTCAGACGGGATGGAAATCAACAACGCCGAGCTGGGCTACCTGCACAGCTTTGGCGGCACCATCCGTGTGCCGGAGCACATGACCACCGTTTACCGCCAGATTGCTGACGATGGCAGTTTCAAACGCAACGGGCAGTTTGTGCAGCAGGCGAAAAGCAACTTTGCCACGCAGCATAAAGTCGCTGCCTACAGCGTTCAGCTGCCGCCACGTCCGTTTCTGCACATGGGTATTGCGCAGTCGCGTGAAAAGGTGGCCGCCCTGATGAAGCAGGCCGCTTTTGAAGTCCTGAGCGGTAATGCGTCAGCCGCCGAAGCCATGCTGAACCGCGCCGGAACGGAGGCGGTGAACGCTGCCAGAAACGTCATCACGGCCGGTGACCAGCTTACCCCGCTTGCCGAAGCCACACTGCGCGACCGCCGAAGCCGGGGCCGCAGCGGCACAAAACCGCTGTATGACACCGGGCAACTGCTCCGCTCGATCACCTACGTTGTGAGGGATAAAAATGCCGGATCTTGACGTAACAGACATTCTTTTCGATCCCGACTTCTGCGACACCACCCTGACTGTCACGCGCAGTATGCAGACCGTCAGCAGGCTGGGCAGAGCGGTAGCGACAAAAGAAACCGTTCCTTTTGCGGGCGTGGTAACGGTCGATAAATCACTGGAAAACAGACGACTGGAAGCGGGTAGCGTAGTTCACGGTGCAATCCTGATCGTCACCACAGAACGCCTGACGCAGGGCCAGACCGGACGTGATGCGGATATCGTGACGTATCAGGGGCGCGATTACCGCGTGTCCTTTGTCGATCCGTACACCGCATACGGCGCGGGATTTGTGCAGGCACACTGCGAACTGCTGCCGTTTGACGGAGGGACACCCGTTGAGCAGTAACACCACTGGACAGCCCGGCTGGCTTACCCCGCAGCAGGCAGCGAATGTCTACGATATGCCCCTGGAAGACCAGCTTACTGAATGGATACTCGGGCTGTCGGGTCTGGGTGACGGAATGGTTCGCCCACGCTGGCAGCCGGAACCGCTTGCAATCCCTCCAGCCGATGTTAACTGGTGCGCGTTTGGCGTGACGGGCATTGCTGCTGATGCCGGTCCTGCATACGTTAACCAGACCGACGCTACCGCCGAACAATGGCGGCATGAGCTGGTGGAGTGCCTGGCGTCTTTTTACGGGCCAGCCGGCCAGCAGGTTGCCGCGCAGTTTCGTGACGGTCTGGCCGTGAATCAGAACAACGACACGCTGGGCCAGTGGGGATTAACGCTGGCGGACTGCGACAGCATCCGGCCCGCGCCGGAACTCATTAATAATCAGTGGGTACGCCGTTACGATGTGATGGTTCGCCTGCGCCGCAAAGTCATCAGCACCTGGGGTATCCAGTCGCTGACCGACGCCCCTTTCAGTATTTCAGGAGAATAACCCATGCCGCAGGGCTTACCCGTTTCAAACGTTGCCAGCGTGGACATTATTATGTCGCCAAGGGCGGCGGCGGGCCGTAACTTTGGCTCACTGCTCATCCTGGGTAGCGCAACCATCATTCCGCTGACCGAACGTATCCGCCTGTATACCTCGGCGGCCAGCATCGGAACCGATTTCGGTACCAACAGTGAGGAATACCTTGCCGCCGTGGCGTACTTCTCGCAGTCGCCGACGCCTTCGCAGGTATATGTGGGGCGCTGGGCGAAAACGCTGGCGGCGGCCGAGGTCGGTAAGGTTGAGACCTTACTCGATGGCGTGAACGCCTGTCTGGGCTTTACCAACTGGTACGGTCTCGGCGTGACGTATGATGCTGACCGTAAAGACGATGATTTGCTGCCGGTATGCGCCGCGATTGAATCCTCATCGTTAAGCCGCATCCTTGCCGTTACTACGAAAAACACAGATGCACTGCTCACTACAGTGAACACCGATATCGCGTCGAAAGTGAAAGCGGCGAAATACAGCCGCACGTTCGTGCAGTATTCATCAACCAGTAATTACGGGGCAATCTCGGCGTTTGGCCGTGCGTTTACCGTGGATTTCAACGGGTTCGGTACCACCATCACGCTGAAATTCAAGCAGGAGCCCGGTATCACCTATGAAAGCCTGACGCCTGCACAGGCGGCCGCGCTGGATGCGAAGAACTGTAACGTTTACGTGTACTACGCCAACGACACGGCCATTCTGCAGCAGGGCGTCATGGGCAACGGCGATTTCTTTGATGAGCGCCACGGCCTCGACTGGCTGCAGAACTACGTACAGACCAACCTCTTTAACCTGCTGTACACCAGCGGAACGAAGGTGCCGCAGACCGATGCGGGTAACACGCGCATCATGGCAAACGTGGAAGCCTCTATGGACCAGGCGGTGAACAACGGTCTTATTGCGCCCGGTGTCTGGAACGGCGGTCAGATTGGCCAGCTTTCCCCGGGCGATACCCTGACCAAAGGGTATTACGTGTTTATGCCCGCGATTTCGTCTCAGGCCCAGGCTGACCGCGAAGCGCGTAAGTCGGTACCGGTTCAGGTGGCCTGCAAGCTGGCGGGAGCAATCCACTACGCCAGCGTTCAGATTAACGTCATGCGCTGAGGAAAATAATCAATGAGTGGTGCATACAGTTTTATGGATATTTCGGCCTCGCTGACGGGGCCGACCGGCGTTATTGACCTTGGATACGGTTCAGCAAACTCCGATGAGGGGATTGTGGTCACCATGTCGGAGGCAAAAAACACCATGACGATCGGCGCTGACGGTGAGGTGATGCACAGCCTGCATGCTGGCAAAGGCGGTACCGTAACCGTCAACCTGCAGAAAACGTCACCCGTGAACAAGAAGCTGTCCCTGATGTACAACGCGCAGTCTCTTTCGTCCGCGCTGTGGGGCAATAACGTCATTGTTCTGCGCAACAAGGCATCCGGTGACATCGTGACCGCACGCGCCTGTGCATTTCAGAAACAGCCAGACTGGAACAACCCGAAGGTGGCCGGCAACGTCTCCTGGGTGTTTGATGCGGGCAAAATCGACGAAATCTTAGGGGAGTTTTAACCGATGGAAAATAAAACCAGTTTTATTGGCGGCGTTGAAGTGGATGCGGATGTCGTCCACGCCATTTTGAATGATGTACTCCCCGCAGTGACACGCGTTACCGAACACTATGTCCAGAAGGGGCTCCCCGCTGATGCAGTACGGGAAAGGGCAAAAACCACAGCCGAATCCGTTGTAAGCGTGATTACTGACCTGCTGAAATCAAAAGCATAACGGAGAAGCTATGCAATTCGAAATTAAAGGTATTCGCTACAGCGCGTCAAAGTTGAGCGTGTTCGACCAGTTGAAAGTGTCCCGCAAGCTGCTGCCAGTGCTGGCCGGTATGCTGGGGGATTTTCAGGCGCTGCGTGAATCGTCACAGGGCGGCAACGTCAACAGCACCATCGAAACGGTGCTGCCAAAAATTGCCGATGCGGTGGCGGGGCTGAGCGAAGAAGATACCAACGCGATCATCTTCCCATGTCTGGCCGTCGTGCAGCGTGCGCACGGTAAAGACCGCTGGGTGCCGGTACTCCAGGGTAATGACCTGGCATTCGACGATATTGACCTGTTCAGCATGCTGCAGATTGTCGGTCGCGTGGTGGGCGACAGCCTGGGAAATTTTTTGCCCGCACCCCAAGACAGCGTGACGGAGGGCCAGCAGTAGCAGGGCTGATACTCGATACGCTGCCGGATGGCGAGGATTTTCTGATGCGCCCTGTCATTGAGGGCGTTTGTCGCTATGAATCCCTCACAGACGGCAAGTTAGACCTTGCCGATTTTGCACGTATGAATGACTGGCTGGATCTGAAAGCCGACAATGAAGCCCGCATAGCCCGCTGGAGAGCAGATAATGAACGCTGATGTAATCAAGGACTTTCTGATTTCGCTGGGCTTTCAGGTAGACGAGTCCGGCGCAAGAAAATTTGATGCCACGATAGCGAACACTACCCTGCAGGCGGTAAAGCTGGGAGCCGCGGTTGAGGCGGCGGCACTTTCGGTTGTGGCCTACACGGCTAAAATTGCCAGCGGACTGGATAATCTTTACTGGGCATCGCAGCGCACTGGTGCAACGGTTGCGGGCATCCAGCAGATTGGTTTTGCCGTGTCGCAGTTGGGCGGTACCGTTGACGGTGCGCGGTCATCGCTGGAAAGCCTCGCCCATTTCATGCGCAACAATCCCGGCGCTGAGGGCTTTCTCAACCGCCTGGGCGTGCAGACGCGGGACGCCAGCGGCAACATGCGCGACATGGCCAGCATTTTCACGGGCGTCGGCGATAAGCTGCGCAATATGCCGTATTACCGCGCCAACCAGTACGCACAGATGCTGGGCATTGATGAAAACACGCTGATGGCCATGCGACGTGGTGTGGGCCAGTTCTCCGCGCAGTATACGCAGATGGCAAAGGCCATTGGCTATAACGCCGATACGGCCGCCGTGAGATCTAACCGTTTCATGACTTCTCTGCGGTCGTTCGGTGAAATGGCGGGCATGGCGCGGGACAAAATCGGCTCAAACCTTGCGGGCGGTCTGTCGGGCTCCATCGACAGCCTTCGTCGCCAGGTCCTGGATAACTTCCCGAAAATTGAGCAGGCCATCACCACGGGCGGCAAAGCCATTCTTTGGCTCGGTGACATGCTCGGACGTGTGGTTTACCGGCTTATTCAGGCCTCCGGCGCGGTGATCGACTGGTGGCACAGCCTCGACAGGTCTACCCAGCAGGTGATCGCCTCAATTGGTGGCCTGATCGTGGCCTGGAAACTACTGAATACGGTCTTCATGTCGTCGCCCATTGGCCGTGTGATGATGCTGGCGGGAGCTATTGCCCTCCTTGTTGAGGATTATCTCACCTGGAAGGAAGGCGGGCAGTCGCTGATTGACTGGGGCAAATGGGAGCCTGGCATCAAAAAGGCCACCACCGCGATCAAGGGTCTGGGTACTGACTTTGTCGGATTGTTCGATAAGGTCAAATCGCTGGGAGGCGCGATAGCGGATGCCGTCACGCACCTGGGCGAGCTGATTAATATCGATACGTCAAAGTTCAGCGGCAAGTGGCTGTTTGACCAGATAACCGAAAGTGTCCGTTTATCCATAAAGATGATCGGTGCGCTGGTGGATGCGTTACGAAAAATCATTCGCGGTGACTTTACCGGGGCCTGGAACTCGTTAAAAGACTTTGCCAAAACGGGAATTGAAAGCCCGCTTGGTCAGGGAGTGAAGGCGATTGGTGGTGGTGTATACAATGCCGCGACTGGTGCAGCAGGTGGTGCCTACAATACCGCTAACGGTATTGTTAATGGTGCGTATTTCCAGGCGAACGACATAGTGAATGGCGCTTATCAGTATGCAAATCACGCCCTAAATTCGCTACTGCCAGCATGGGCGGGCGGTTCATCGGGGAACCTCCCTGACCGGAACAACAACCCCGGCAACCTTCGACCTGTGAGCGGTGGCGGCTTTCGTACATTCGACAACGCACTGGACGGTTGGAGCGCGATGCGCAATCAGCTTATGCGCTATTTCACCGGCAAAACCACCGGAAAAGCCCTCCAGACAATCACCGATATCGTGTCTACCTGGGCACCTTCCAGCGAAAACGACACCGGTAAATATATCAGCGATATTTCGAAGTGGATGGGCGTATCGCCGGATGTGGCGTTGAACCTCAACAATCCGCAGGTGATGACCTCGCTGATGCAGTCAATGGCACGCAAAGAAGGTTTCTCCAACTGGAACAGCCCGCTTGCTGGTCAGGCAGCCGGCCACACCGTTCACCAGCAGAACACCTATAACATCTATGGTGGCAACGCGCGTGAGATTGGTCAGGAAGTCGGGAAGCAGGTTAATGAACAGGCTGTGAATATCGACATCAAAAATCAAACAAAGGTGAAGTGATGGACTATCTATCTACGCTGTTTCGCCTCCAGTCGCGCAAAATCGGCATTATCGTTCCCAGCGTTGTGGTGTCTGAAAAGCACAGCGACCGCCTCGAGATTACCGAACACCCTGTCGAGGTTGGCGCAGCAGTCTCTGACCATGCGTACAAGCGACCGTCTGAGGTAGTGATGCAGGTGGGTTTTGCCGGTGGCGGCTCGCTGCTGGACTTTGCCAGCAACCTGACTGCCATCGCGCTACTGGAAATGAGCCCGCGCGAGGCGTACGAAAAACTCCTTAAACTGCAGTCTGACCGGATGCCGTTCGATGTGGTGACGGGCAAGCGGCTGTACAGCAATATGCTGTTGCAGAATCTGGAGGTCACCACCGACCGTTTTACAGAAAACGTGCTGTCTGCCACGCGCACACTGCGCGAAATCATTATTACCAGCACGCAGAGCATTCAGGTGGCAGACAAGTCGAATATGAAAAATGGTGCATCTACTTCGGCTGTCATTAACACCGGGGCCAAATCTTCCAAGCCCGTCAACGTGTCGATCCTCAAATCATCAGGCGCGTTTGACTGGACGAAAGGCACATCCATAGGCAATGCGATAGGTATCCAGTAATGGCGATGAACGAAATAGGGCTAACTCCTGATAACCAGCAGTATAGCTACAGCGTTAAGGGTACTACTTATCAGTTCCGCATCCTCTGGCGCGATATCTGCTGGGTGCTGGATATTTCGGACAGCACCGGCACGGGCATTGTGTCAGGCATTCCGCTGGTAACCGGCGCTGACCTGATGGAGCCGTTTAATCACCTCGGTCTGGGCTTTTCGCTGCTGGTGGTCTGTGACGTACCCGGTCAGGACTACCCGACAGAAACCGATCTCGGTACCCGCAGCCACCTTTACATCATTACGGAGTAGCTATGTCTCAGAACTGGATGCGTCATTTCGAATTGCAGGTGGTGGACAAGGACGGCAAAGGCGTTGACCTGGGTAAATTCAAGGTCACGTTCACAATTGAATGGTACAACCTCAGCAGCATAATGCGGATAGGCACGTTCAGGATCTACAACCTCGCGGCGGATACGGTTCAGTCGCTTCTGGGCCAGCGTTATTCGCGCATTCGTGTCATTGCAGGTTATGACGGTATCGCTTCTGATGTTGATGCCAGTCAGGTTGGCGTTGCCCGAAAGGCCGATCCCGAAACAGTGGGTCAGCAGGACGGGCGCAACTATGGCGTTATTTTCGACGGTGAGTTGCGTTATTCACTAACCGGCAAAGAAAACCCGGTTGATTCTTACGTGCTTCTGCAGGCGGTGGACTCGATGCGGGCATATGCAACCAGCGTAACCAGCATGACACTGGCAGCGGGCTATACCGTTGCTGACTTTCAGAAAGTGCTGATGAAGGATTTCTCCGTCAATGGCGCTGAGCAGGGTACGCTACCGCAAATGCCGCCCACCGTTTTCCCGCGTGGTCGCACGATGCTGGGTATGACCCGTCATTATATGGATAACGTGGCAGACCAGTGCAACGCCACCTGGATGTTCGTTGATGGCAAAATGGAAATGGTGGCCGATAATCAGATAATGCATGAAGCCATTGAGCTAAACAGCGACACCGGCCTTATCGGTATGCCGCAGCAGACCATCGGCAACGGCATCAACGTTCGCAGCCTGATTAACCCCAATATCCGGGTAAACGGACTGATAAGGCTGAATCAGGGTGATGTGGTGATCAACCGCGCCGCATTGCCCGGCAGCGACATCAGCATGTCACAGGGAAGAATTACCGATAAGACTGTCAACGGTAACACGACAACGAGCGGAACAGTTTCAAATCCTGCCAGTATCGCTACAGACGGCGTTTATAAAGTCATCAGCATTATGTACACTGGTGACACACGGGGTCAGGCGTGGTACATGGACTTAATGTGTGAAGCGCGTGGCTCTCAGGATCTATATTCTCAATCGGCCCTGCAAAAAGGTTAATACGATGAAAGGGTTAATTTTAGCCGTCACTATTTTCTCTGCATTTAACGCGCAAGCCAGTGGCTTCACTGTCAAATGCGGAAATTTTACTATGGTCGCTAGAGAAGGTCAGGTATCAGTAATTAACGGTGAAAAGGTCACCTCGCAAAAAATTACTGAACTTGGATCGTCGGGGCTAAGAGTCCAAATGGGCCTTATGCCAGCGCGTGACGGCAATAACTACGGATTCGAGTATGTGCATCCGGATGGTAGCAACTCACGCTTTCTCAACGTCCAGCTACTGCAGGCCAGCATGGACGCACCGCGCGTGATCGGCTCGTTCCCGTGCGTGAAAGTAGAGGGCTGACATGATATTCAAGCGCCGCCCCGGATACAGCCGATTCTACGTGGCCCGCAAAACCATCAGAATGGTTATTCTTAATAAGATTCTTATTGCAAAACAGTATATCTGTCCAGTTAAACCTGTAGATACCTTTGAAGAAGGCTGCGCAATTGAATTAGCCGAAGCAATTGAGGCATCAAGGAAACTGATGGAAGGAAAGAGTAGTCAATGGCTGTGAGACGCATCATGAGACAATTAAAAAGCTGGCAGATAACTAACCCGCCGAAGCGGGCTTGTTCATTTCGGTAATGACTCCATTATAAAACTCAGCGATCCCCCATCGAATTCAGAATACCAATTACAGGTGCCGCAATGGAAAGGAAAATCGATATCCCCGCTCCCGACCTGTTTAAGACAGTTGGGGCAGTAAACCGCTTTGACGTATTCACCGGAGGTATTTTTTCTAAAGGCCGCTCCCATGTGCTGGACAAACTCATCCTTTGCCCGGTAAGCCGCTATCTCCTTCTCAAGTTCTATGTTCTTTGCTTTAAGTTGGGCAAGTTCTTTTTGGGCAGATTCGCTGGCTTTCTGAATTACTTCAATCTGCTCGTAAATGAAAGCGATCCTCTCGCGGAGGACTTCATTGGTCTGGATGGTAGAAAGCGCCCCGACAGCGCTTTTAACCGAGCTAATAAATAAATTCACATCCATAAAACTTTCCTTAGTTCGAACTGGAATCTCAAAATATCCTGGCTCTGATACCAGCGATATCCTGATATTCAGACAGTACCCGCTTCGGCGGGTTTTTTTATGTCCGGAGAAAAGCAAATGACCGTATCCAGCCAGACCCGCAGCGGTGAACTCTCAGAGGTACTGAAAACTGAGCGCAGCGTGATCAACAATCAGTTGCGTGTAGCCTTGCCGGGAATTGTGCAGTCTTTCGATCCCAATACCGTCACAGCGGTTATTCAGCCTGCAATCCGTTATATCGAGCGAGACAGTAACGGAAACGAATCTACGCATGATTACCCGCTGCTTATGGATGTGCCTGTATATTTTCCGCGTGGTGGCGGCTGCACCATCACTTTCCCGGTTAAAGCTGGCGACGAATGCCTGGTGGTTTTTTCCGATCGCTGCATCGATTTCTGGTGGCAGAACGGCGGCGTTCAGGAACCCGTTGATCCGCGTCAGCATGACTTATCCGATGCCTTTGCTTTTATTGGCCCACAGTCACAGGCGCAGAAAATATCCGGCATCAGCACCACATCCGTGCAGGTTCGCACCGATGATGGCATCAGCTTTATCGAACTGATGCAAGGCGGAAACGTGAACATCACCACACCACTGCTTACAGTGAACGGCAACGTTCAGATCAACGGTACCGTGACATCAACCGGCGATCAGGTAGCGAAGGGCATCAGCCAGACCGGACACGTTCACTCTGGCGTGCAGTCGGGCAGCAGTCAGACAGGCGGCCCGCAATGAGATACCGACGCGAAGATGATGACGGCGACTATACGTTTGGCCGCGGCGATGACACCTGGCTGATTAACACACCCGAGGCGGTGGCGCAGGCTGTGAAAACGCGCTTCCTGCTCTGGTACGGTCAGTGGTTCCTCGATACAACGGCCGGCACCCCCTGGATACAGTCGGTGCTGGGTAAGCAGAAACCGGAAACCTACAACCTCGCCATACGTCAGCGTATTTTAGAAACTCAGGGCGTTAAGTCCATTCAGGCTTTTGACACCACCACGGATAGCACGACACGTCGCGTTGTCTTTACCGCCACCATCGACACCATCTACGGGACGACCACCGTTACAAGCGAGGCTTAATGGCTCTCAACCTAGACACGCTGGGGCTATCGGCAACGGTAACCGCCCAGGGCATCAGTGCGCCTGCTTATCAGACCATCCTCACGGCGATCACCGGCTATTTCCAGCAGATTTACGGCACTGATGCCTATCTGGATCCGGACAGTAAAGACGGCCAGATGGTGACGCTGGTGGCGCTGGCCATTCACGATGCGAACAACACAGCTATAGCAGTCTACAACTCATTTTCACCGTCTACCGGCATGAGCGATGCGCTTTCCCGCAACGTTAAAATCAACGGCATCACACGTCGCCCGGCCACGAACTCAACTACAGACCTTACGCTTGGCGGTGCGGCGGGTACGACGATTACCAACGGTTCGGTGAAGGACGCTAACGGCATAATCTGGAACCTGCCCGCAAGCATTACCATAGGTCCGGATGGTACCGTAATTGCCACCGGTACCTGTGCCGTGGCAGGTGCCGTTGCTGCGGTGGCAGGTTCGGTAAATAAAATTAACACGCCAACACGCGGATGGCTGAGCGTGACCAATGCGTCAGCGGCTACGGTGGGCAGCGCGGCAGAAAAGGATTCAGAGCTTCGCATCCGTCAGCGTCAGAGTGTTGCACTGCCCTCCCTGACGCCGTTCGAAGCACTTGACGGAGCTGTCGCTAGCATCACTGGTGTGACACGTCACAAACTTTATGAAAACGACACAGGCAACGTTGATGCAAACGGGCTGCCCGCACACTCCATCGCAGCCATAGTGGACGGCGGGGACGTCAACACCATCGCGAAGGTTATCCAGGGCAAGAAGGGGCAGGGCGTCGCAACGTTTGGCAGCACAGCCGTTTCCGTGCAGGACAGTTGGGGTAATCCGCACACGATCAGCTTTTCCCGCCCGGCACCGGTACCTGTTTTCGTTGCCATCGTGCTGAAGGTGTTCACCGGATACACCACCCAGGTGGGAAACGACATAAAGACCGCCATTGCAGCCTATATAAACTCGCTGAATATTGGCGATGACCTGTTGTTGAGCCGCGTTTATTCACCTGCAAACCTTGGTGTGGCAAGCGGTGGCGAAAGCCGGTATTACGATATTAACAGCCTGCAGATTGGGCGTTCAGCGGCAACGGTTTCACCAGCCAATATTGTGACGGCGTTTAACGAGGCGGTGTCCTGTTCGGTGGATAACATCACTGTCACGGTGGCGCCATGAGTAAATACAGCGACCTGATAACGAATTATCACCGTACCAAGCCACTTTTTACGCAGCATGTTGATTTATCCACCCGACCGCTTACAGATGCCGCCAGTGCTATGGAGGGATTGCTGACGGCCTTTGATATCGATCAGGCCGTGGGCGCACAACTGGACATCCTCGGAGAATGGATTGGCCGCAGTCGCACGGTGTCCGTGCCTATCTCAGGGGTTTATTTCTCCTTTGATACGGACGGTCTCGGCTGGGACCAGGGAATCTGGCAGGGGCCGTATGACCCCGACAGCGGATATACAGCACTCAGCGATGAAACCTACCGGATTATCCTCAAAGCCAAAATCGCCATTAACAACTGGGATGGTACCAACGGTTCGTTAAAAGGAATTCTGGATAACGCGCTGGCCGGTTCGGGCCTGACGATGCAGATCGTTGACGGGCAGGATATGACGGTCGGGCTGTGGGTTTTTCCTGAAAAGGATATCACCCTGGTATCGAGAGAACTCATTGCGGCCATTCGCCAGGGCTATCTGACTGTAAAAGCGGCGGGCGTTTATGCGGGCAGCATTCAAATACCCTCAGTTATCACACCGTCTGAGGGTAATACGTTTTTTGGATTCGATATGGATAACCAGTTTATATCGGGTTTCGACAGTGGTTCATGGGAGAAAAAACTCTGATGGCAGCAAATAATTTTAAATCCTTTGCGACCGGGGCGAATGCAAACGTTACGGCACAGGCTGATTACGAAAACCTGGCTGCGCTTGCAACCGGATTTCAGTCCGGTAAAGCATCATCAGCGCAGATCAACAAAGCGTTGCGGCAGTCCAGTTTTGTGGCTGCGGCAATCGCGCAGTACATGGCCAACAAGACTAACACCGATATTCTTGATAACGGTGACATAAATAATTTTATGAGTTTGTTAATCACCGCGCTGAAGGTTGATTTACAGGCAGCAAACGGGAACCTGAGTGCTCTCTCAGCTTTACAGTCAGGAGCAGACCAGCTGCCATATTTTTCAGGGGCAAGTGCAGCCTCACTGACAGCATTCACATCAGTCGCCCGCGATATCGTCGGTAAAAAGAGCGTTGCAGACCTGCTCACTTATCTGGGCATTGGATCAGCCGGGACACGTACTGTCGGAACAGGCCAGAACCAAATTCCTGACATGACTTACTGGCAAAGCAACGCTGGCTGGAGAAAAACACCTGACGGAGTTATTGAGCAGTGGGGAACTTCTGCGGCCACTACTGACACGGTCAGTGTAACTTTCCCGATCCAGTTCTCCTCGGCGGTTTACTGGATTGGTGAGCACGATACGGGAGGCGGTAACCGCCTGACGCTGTGGCAGCTAAACAGCATTACCGGAACGGGGTTTCAGGCCCGTAATCTTGGTTCAATCATTAAGGGCGACAACGCTGTTGAAGCATCCATATCGGCAAACTGTATCTGGTATGCAAGGGGTAAATAATGCAATACGTTTTTTCACCATCAACGAAGAGTTTTTATCTCACAGATCTGGAATCTGAATACCGTAAAAGTAATACCTGGCCCGATGACGGGATCGAGGTCTCAGATGAAGTGTTTGAGCAGTTCAGCGGGACACCGCCAGAGGGGAAAATGAGAGGGGCAGGGGCCGACTCAATGCCTGCATGGGTTGATTTGCCCCCTCCGACAAAGGAAGAATTAGTCGATACGGCTAACAATACCCGGTCGGCGCTAATCAGCCAGGCAAACAATTACATGAATTCACGTCAGTGGCCCGGTAAGGCGGCGCTGGGAAGGCTGAAAGGGGATGAGCTGGCGGCTTACAATACGTGGCTGGATTATCTTGATGCGCTCTACGCTGTCGATACCAGCAAAGCGCCGGATATCACCTGGCCGGTTAAGCCCACATAAGCACGAGCCCGGCGAGCCGGGTCTCTTTTTGAAAACGAGCCCATAGACCAACGCGAGAAACAACATTGCTGGCGTCATTGCGGTCAGACCAAAAAGCAGCAGATACCCGGTGAATTGTGTCATAGCTGCCTCACTGTTGTTGAGAAAATGAGGATAACAGCCAATAAGACTTGTCTGAAAACAGTTAAAAACGATCGATTTCAGGAGAATGATCGTTTTAACCGATCAATTGAAAGTCAGGCTGGATACTGAGAAGAAAAAAAGCCCGTCAAGGTGAGCGGGCAAACGCGAACATCTGAATTACACTACACAGGTTGGGTAAAGAGAGCGTTATTTTACATCCATGTAAAGCATTTCTCCCTGATAAAAAATTCTACCTGCGATGATGAATTGACGCCATGACATTGTAATCAAATCAGTTTTTCTTTTTTGGAAAGTTGGGGCGAAATGGTGATCGGAACCGAATGCATAAAAAACCCGGCGCTGTGGCCGGGCTTGTTAACTTGGATTATGGGCTGCGATTAATTCTACAATTCGGTACAGACCATAAATAACGCTGGGCAAACCTAAAACCCAAGCAGTTATAGCAATCCTTTGGTCTTTCAGCTTACCATCAAAACCAAGCGACTGTTTTTCAAGAGAGGAAGTCAGCTTCTGCGTCTGAAGTTCAAGGGCGGCTGTCAGTTTAGCTGACTGTAATTCAAGAGCAGACGTAAGCTTTGCGCCCTGCAAATCAATCTTAGAATCTAAGCGGACCATGCTTTCATTAAGGCGTGACAAAGTGGAGTCAATTGCTTCTACTTTCTTTTCAAGCTTCTCTAAGCGCTCAGCCATATTGCCTCCACCGCCATTTCCACCACCATGCTCAGATGATGGCTCATTATGATGATCTTGTCTATCAGCAACATCCTCTGGCGACCAAGCAGAGGTGCTGACTAATTTTACATAGTCCTTAGCTGGCACTTGAATCCTCCACACCCAATACATTAAACCAGAGACTCATGGCATCTACTGGTTTTGAGTCTCTAATCACATCCAACAACTCGCAAGTAAATCGATGACTCCCATTTAATGATGGCTCAAAATAATAACTTGCTGTCAAAAAGGATGACCTTTTGATTGGGTCTATATGGTCGCCAGGTATTGCTTCCAGTGTTGATGAGATTGTTACCTCATCGCCATTTGGGCTAGATAGCTTAAGATTTACAAAATAGGGCGAACCGGCGTTTAGCTCAAGAAAAGATATTCCAACACTCATAGCTATGATTCCATCATCCCTAACTGAGAAGTTAAGAACTGGCGATCGCGCCCCTTCAAGATTGAACTTCGCAGGAAACATAAAAGCTATTTTTCCTGAAGGTATAGTCAACTCTCCCATTCGAGGAGCTCCATTCTGATAGTTCCTAGCCAAACTCCTGTCCCGGACACTAATCACCGGTAATGCGCTGCTTCATCTCGCGCTCGTGTTTGAAATAGTCAACACCACAATCTGCAGAGCAGAAGGCGGTTTTGTCCACAACCGGCTCATCCTTGCACCAGATGCATTTTCCGTCTGGGCTGACCGGGCTTTTCTTACGGTTTTCCAGTGCAGCAGCGATGATCGCCTGTTCCAGTTGCTGGGCCAAATCTACTTCATCCATAATCACTTCCTGTCAGTATGGTTGGTGAAAAGCTGGCATTCTAATTCTGGAAAAGGGCGTAGTACAGTAAACAGGCGAAAAAAAGCCCGCTAGTGGGCGGGCAAGCATACACAGCAATGAAACAAACATGGATTGCCCCTGCGGGCATTGGGTAGAACGTTACAAATCTAGGTCAGTATTGCACTTTCGTCAAACCAAACTCCTTACTTTGCAAACCACTCGTCCGCAGATTCCCACGCCTCCTGCACAACCTTTTCAACGTGAGCCTTGTCGCCTTCCTTGTCCTGCGAACGCCGAACTGAAAGGCCGTCATTGCTGGCTGACTTCACGATCACCTCTAAATCCCCATACTTCTTCCCCAGCCTCTTTATCAGTTCATCCCGCAGCGCATCTACCGAACCCTTTGGCATAGCTTTTACTTTCTCTTTCGCAATGGTCACTTCAACAATCATGATCACCTCGCCTTTCTGCTGACTGAAAATGTACTGGATGGATTTACAGTGTATTTATATACTGTGTTTTTATCCAGTTCAACAAAAGAGATAGTTTATGGGTTTCCCGTCCCCGGCGCAGAACTACGTAGAAAGTCGCATCGACCTGAACAAACAGCTCGTCAGGCATCCGCAAGCTACATTCTTTATCAAAGCCGATGCGCAGTACCCCGAACAGGGCATACTCAAAGGCGCAATGCTGGTGGTTGATTCCTCTGTAAAGCCTGTGCATGGTTCTCTGGTAGTGGCATCGCCGGAAGATGAAATGAAGCTGTGCCGGGTTCAGTTGCGCCCGCTCCCCGCGCTGATTTCAGTGAACAGTAACGAAGTGCTCTGGACGTTTTCAGAGCCTGATTTTGATGAACGATCAGAGATATTCGGCGTGGTGACTTACGTGATTAATTCTGTGTCGCTGGCTCGATGATTCAATAGGAGGCTTTAGGCTGTAGCAGGATTTGGCGTGGGGCACTCTTGGGGCATGAATGGGGCATAAACTTATGGCAAAGTTCGGCGAAGTTCATAATCAAGCCTGAGAAAACCTATGTCCAACCGATTTAAATCGGCGCTCCTGGACGTTCTTGGTTGATTTTTACTAAAGTTAAATCATCTGATCTTTATGCTGTGGGCGACGACACAGCATTATGCTGACTTTGCCAGCCAGGTCGAAGCGATCACGGGGAATCAGCTCAGCAATCCTGTTTTCTTCGAGGAAACGGTGGAGAACGTTCAGCGCATTATTATTGAAGGCATTCGCGTTCGTTAATAAAACGCGATCAAACTCAGCCCTGTAACAGACAAGGGAGTGGCGTGATGGATTCTGTTTCACAATGTGTTCTGGGCGCATCCGTGGCGCTGGCTGTGATGGGGCGGCGCGTACCTGCCTGGCAAGCCGCGGCGGTAGGTGCAATCAGTGGCACATTGCCCGATCTGGATGTGTTTATCGACCACGGTGATGCTATCCGCAACATGACGCTGCACCGGACTGAAAGCCATGCCTTACTCTATCTGACGTTGTGTTCACCGTTGCTCGCCGCGCTGGTCGCGCGGCTGTTCAAATCCGGCGTGACATGGCTCGCCTGGTGGCCTGCTATTTGGCTGGCGCTGATCACGCATCCCCTTCTTGATTTGATGACAGTCTATGGCACTCAGCTTGGGCTGCCTCTCACCGATCATCCTTATGCGATTGGCAGCATGTACATCGTCGATCCGCTTTATACGTTGCCGCTTATCATCGGGCTCTGTGTCGCTTTGTGGCGGCGTAACAGACGGGGATTACGCTGGAATCACGCGGGGCTGGCACTCAGTACCGGCTACCTCGCCTGGAGTATGGTCATTCAGCAGGTGGCTGATGAACACATTAAACACTCACTCGAACAGCAGGGGGTGGCGACTGACAAGGTGTTGGTCACCCCAACGGCATTCAATACGCTGGTCTGGCGCAGTGTCATCATTACGCCTGACCGCTATGGCGAGGCTTACTGGTCTTTGCTGTCGCCTGCTCGTCCTGTTACGGTAACGTGGCGGCCGCGTCATCCTGAGCTATTCGTCCCGTTTAAAGGAAACTGGCTGGCAGAACGTGTTGCCTGGTTCAGCCATGGCTTTTATGCCATGGATGAGCGTGACGAGCAGGTCACCATTGCAGATTTGCGCATGGGTGAAGGGAGCCATTACACGTTTACGTTTGGTTTGGGCACGGCGGAAAGCCCTGATTTGTAGCCACAGCGCCTGCCGTCTGGTGAACGGGCCCTGCGCCGCGGCGTCAGTCGTATACTTGAGCGGTTATAAAAAAGCCCGACGTGCGTCGGGCTTTTCTCAGTCTCTATATCAACGACGCGTGCGTCGACGCAGTTGCCAGCCTGCGGCGAGCAGGATAAACCACAACGGCGTGACCATGAGCGCCTGTCGCGTGTCTTCCTGCAGTGTAAGCAGCACCAGTATAAAGACAAAAAACGCCATACATGCCCAGCACATGAATTTGCCTAAAGGCATTTTAAATGTCGAGGCGGCATGACGTTCCGGAAATTTTTTGCGATATGCAAGGTAACTGCACAGGATAATGGTCCACACAAACATAAACAGAATGGCAGACACGGTGGTCACCAGCGTAAAGACCGTCATCACATTCGGGATCAGGTAAATCAGAGCCACACCACACAGCAGGCAGAAGCAGGAAAAGAACAAGCCGGTCGTGGGCACCGCGCGTGACGATAAACGACCAAAAGCACGGCTGGCAACGCCCTGCTGCGACAGACCATACAGCATGCGGCTGGTGGAGAAAATACCGCTGTTGGCTGAGGATGCCGCCGACGTCAGGACCACGAAGTTAACAATGCTGGCCGCAGCTGGCAGGCCAATGAGCACGAACATTTCCACAAACGGACTGCGATCGGCCATCACTTCGGTCCACGGGGTAACGGACATAATCACCAGCAGCGCCAGAACATAGAACATAATGACGCGCAGCGGAATGGCATTAATGGCCCGCGGTAAAACCCTGTGCGGGTCATGCGTTTCGGCCGCCGCTGTGCCCACCAGCTCGATACCGACAAACGCAAAGACGGCGATCTGGAATCCGGCAAAGAATCCGCTCAGTCCTTTCGGGAAAAGCCCCCCGTGATCCCAGATATTACTCAGTGCAGCGGTGCCACCACCCGGCGACGGGTAATGAATGGACACCAACACAATGCCGGTAATGATCAGCGCGACAATCGCCACGATCTTGATGATGGCAAACCAGAACTCCATCTCGCCAAATAATTTCACCGTGGCAATGTTTAAGGCCAGGAAAACAAAAACACATAGCAGTGCGCTCATCCAGATCGAAAAGCCGGGAAACCAGAGCTGGAAGTAGGCGCTTATAGCCACCACGTCGGCAATGCCGGTAACAACCCAACAGAACCAGTATGTCCAGCCGGTGAAGTAGCCGGCCCAAGGGCCCAGTAAGTCAGCCGCAAAGTCGCTAAAGGATTTATACTCAAGATTCGACAGCAGTAATTCGCCCATTGCCCGCATGACAAAAAACAGCATGAAGCCGATGATCATGTAAACGAAAATGATCGAAGGTCCTGCCAGACTAATTGTTTTACCCGAGCCCATGAACAAACCGGTGCCAATCGCACCGCCAATAGCGATGAGCTGGATGTGTCGGTTATGAAGATTACGTCGCAGCGTGTCATCGCCCTGTGAGCTCGCCTGCGTTTGAGTAGATTGATCAACCATGAAAGTGTCTTTCCTGTCTTGATGTTGTGTCAGCTCTGGTGGCTGTTGAGAATACCGGATTGCCGGGAGCAATTTGGCATAAGATAGTGGAAGTGTTAATGAAAACGGTAATTGTTTTTTAACAATATCGGACAACGCTGGCATTAAAACGGCGCTTTCACTTAACGTTGGCGATTTTTACGTCAGATTAGGTAATATTTCATCACCCTGTGTCATCTTTTAAGCGTATCCTGCCGTGTGCTTCTACACTAACTCCGTACAGCTTCTTTCAGCTACAGAGGTTCTATGCGCACACTTGTTCTGCTTATCATCATGACCGGAGTGGGGTGGATGAGTTTGCCATGGTTAAAACAGCACCTTCCTGCGCAATTTAATCCCTTTACGCCACTCTCTGTAACGGATCCGCCGGGCTGGATGACGCGATTAAAACTCAAAAGACTGCAAACTGATCCCGCCGCCTGTCTTGACGTGATGCAGCGTGCACAGCAGGCCGGCGTTGTACGTTTCAGTCAACGGCCGGCGGTGACAGGGGCCTGTCCGTTGTCCGGCCCCCTCAGGCTGCAAAATTTTGGGCCCGTCTCGCTCAGCAGCAGTTTCCTCGCCAGTTGCCCAATGGCCGTTGCGGCTACAATGTACGTGGCTTACAGCCGCGAGCAAATGTTACTTCTGTCTGGCAGTGATCTGACCCGAATTGAACATGTCGGAAGTTATGCCTGCCGCAACATCTATCATCAGGCCACCGGACGGCTGAGTGAACATGCCAGCGCGGATGCCTGGGATATTACCGCCTACCAGCTTGCTAACGGCGAGCGGTTGGTGCCAGGAAAAAACTGGCAACAACCTGGCCAGAAATCACTATTACTTCATGCATTATGGCGATCGGGTTGTAACTTTTTTGGTAATGCGCTTGGGCCTGATTATAATCGCGCGCATGCTACACATTTTCATCTGGGCATGCGGGGGGCGGGTTATTGCAGGTGAGATTAACCTTTACTTTCACCGTAAAACTGTGTCGTGGGTTTAATATTATTTTCTTCTGTTCTGCTTTTTTACCGTTTTAAAAAGGGTGTCACATCTGCTTATTTTTTCTCATGGCGTCAGTGTTATTTAAATCATTCACCCGGTGTTATCACCGTTCATTGCCTGCTAAATGACCAAATTGAGAGAGTATACTGCATTATTATTACCTGACTGGGTGAATAATGCCGTTTTAACAGGGCGATAAATTTGAGTTATCTGTACATAAATAAAGGAGGATGACAGTGTCGTTAAATAATTATTTTTCTCTTTTCAGATGCGTTATTTATTAAATAAGTTATCTGTACAAGCCCGCACCAGGCCAAAATGACAGCGGTCACAGGTCTGCGCCATCCGCCAGGCGTCTTGCCTGTAAAGACGGGTAGTGCCGTTATGCTGGCCGTTCAACAGGCCTTGTACGGCCGTCTGCCCTACGACGCAGAGCCATAAGCCATCTTTTGTAGGACCAAAAGATCCGGGTAAAACGCGTACCAGAAAAGGGGTGCTTTCCCTGCATGACTGCAGAAAACATGCGGCGGTTATTGTCTGAAAAAGACATGGTGTTTTACAAGATATGATCTGCGTTTTTTTTCAGCATAATAGGTTGCCGGGCGCAACTTATCGAGTGAGATTTGTTGATCATGGCTATGGCTTTGTTGAATAATAGGTAATCATTCTGTTTTGTCTGCACTGTTTTGGGGCTTTGTTGAATAAATGGATTTTATGCTGTGGTACTATGAAAACGGTTGTTTCAGATAACATAAAATCAATGCATTACATGCTTGCGTATGACGGTGTTCTGTCTGGCATCAGCGTTTTCTACCAAAACAGTGCAGACAAAACAGAATGATTACCTATTATTCAACAAAGCCCGCCAGAATGAAAATAATGCTTTTTATGACGTCGCAACAAAGAGTAAATTAATTACATAACGTGTTAATCAGAAATACCCGGCAAGTTGTTGAATTTGAGGCAATATGATAGGTGAAGATTATTTTTCCTGGCGTGAAAATGTCGAACAGCACTTTCAGGTATTAACGGCAGCTCCGCAATTAAAGGGGCTTTTACAGGATTATATCCAGTCACTGGGCTTCGATTTTTTCGCTTTTTTTATCCAGCATCGCGTTCCTTTTACGCGTCCGCGAGTTTATTTGCATGATACTTACCCCGAAGCGTGGATTAAACGTTATAAGGAACGGAATTATTATGCCATTGACCCCGTGTTGCAGCGCTGCCTGCGTGCTGGAAAGGGGGTGGAATGGACACCTGAACTCTTTTGCTCGGCGAAGGAAATGTGGCAAGAAGCGGGTAATTTTGGGCTGCTGAGCGGATTTTCTTGTTCTGCAATGGCGTCAAATCGAGCCGTTGGTATATTATCTATAGGTTCGCATCGTCCCTTTATTACTGACTGTCGGCAAGTGGAGCTGGAGGTAAAGTTGCACTTCCTCGCCGAGCAAAGCTTGTGCTTACTTGAACGCTTCAATGATGAAGCGCTGATGGTTCAGGGAAATGATTTCAGCCAGCGTGAGCTGGAAATTTTGAAATGGACCGCAGAGGGAAAAACCTCTCAGGAAATTTCACTTATTTTGTCGATTTCTGAACACACCGTAAATTTTTACCAAAAAAATATGAAAAAAACGTTTTAATGTTTCCAATAAAACGCAGATTGCCTGCTATGCCGCAGCAATTGGTGTGATTTAAAAGAAAAGCAACTGCCAACTTTAGTAGTTCCTTACCTGAAGGGACTTCTCTACCCTGCGCGGGTGCGCTTTTGGCAGGCGCAAAGAAATCATTGCAAACATGGGGATGTCAGAGGCGCATGATGAAAATAGTTCAAACGCAGTTAAAGGATATGCCATCCTCTTTGCTTGCCGAACTTGGCAGCTACCGTTACAGCGTGTTTGCGCGGGGTGAAGGCTGGTCGATTCCACCGCGTCTGAGTACACCAGGGCAAGAATATGACCGGTATGACCGCTCTGATGTGACCTGGTTAATCGCCTGGAGCGTGCGAAGCGGCATTAGCGGCTGCGCCCGCCTGATGCCCTGGACGGAACCCGAGCAAACGGAAGGCATTGTTTTGCCGTTCGATCATGAAAAGGTCTGGGAAATGTCCCGCTTCTCTGCACGACTGGAAGTGGATCCTGAGCTACCGCTCAATATTCTGTGGCATGCGGTACAGCTGGCGGAGCTAAACGGCATTGAATGCATTATCAGTTCGGCTACGCCGATGCTGGAAAAAATGTTTGAAGAACATCAGGTCGTCTATGAACCTCTGACGCCGGGTTTAATTCTGTCAGAGGATAATCTCTTTGCCATCCGTATTCCCGTCAGTCAACCTGCGCTGGCAGAGAAATACCGTGGTACGCGGCGTTTCAGCCCGGAAGAGGTGCTGCCTTCACTCGGCGTGTCCGTTAACTGGCATTCGAACGGTTAGCGCGCTGCCCCCGGGCGGGGGCTGCACAAGCCATTACTGGCGATAAGCCGCTTTGATTTGTTTAATGGTGTTACTGAACACGTCTGCCTGCGGCTTTTCGCCCAGTGTTTTCACATAACGTTCCATATTAATGATTACTTTTCCGGCATCAGCCTGGCCCATCCCTTTCAGGATCAAAGTAATCATCATCTTAAGGCAAGCCACTTCATCAGATAATTTTTGCGTTTCCTGCGAGGTAGCGAAATCTTCATCGCTCATGAATTTCTCCTTGGTGATTAACATCGTCTCTACAATCTTTACGCGCAGCAATCGGTGAGTATATCACACGAAAGACCACTTGCTGTTAGCGTGGGCAACGCAGGCTGTTTAACTATGTCAGTTCAGTCATATTAATTAATCACGGATGTGAATAGTAGCTGACGAGATCGTCGCAGTTTGGTAAAAATCTCATAAATACAATATCGTCTGATTGTTGTAACTGTTTGATAAAACATTTTTTTTACATTATGCAGGCTGTCATGTCTGTTCCTGCAGGCGTAAACAAGAACAGAGCCAGGTTGCATGAAGATAAAACACTGACGCGATCTGACCTGCCACTTTGTATCTGTGCTTTTAATGCAAAAACAGGTATGATTGCCGCTTGCAATCGTTAAATGCTACCTCTTTATTAGCTGCGGAGTGCTTCGCGTTGATCACTGTCCTTCTTGTCGATGACCATGAGCTGGTACGTGCCGGCATCCGCCGTATTCTTGAAGATATCAAAGGTCTGGTGATCGCTGGCGAAGCGTGTTGTGGCGAAGATGCAGTTAAGTGGTGTCGGGCTAATCAGGTTGACGTCATCTTAATGGACATGAATATGCCGGGTATCGGTGGGCTGGAAGCCACGCGCAAAATTGTGCGCTACAACCCGGATATCAAAATTATTATGCTGACGATTCACACTGAAAACCCGCTGCCTGCCAAAGTGATGCAGGCCGGTGCGGCAGGTTATCTGAGTAAAGGTGCCGCGCCGCAGGAAGTGGTGAACGCGATTCGTTCGGTTAAGGCCGGCCAACGCTACATTGCCTCGGACATTGCTCAGCAAATGGCGTTAAGCCAGATTGAGCCGCAAAAAGCCGAATCTCCCTTCAGCTGTTTGTCGGAAAGGGAATTGCAGATTATGCTGATGATCACCAAAGGACAAAAGGTGACGGAAATTTCCGAGCAGCTGAATCTCAGTCCTAAAACCGTTAACAGCTACCGCTACAGAATGTTTAGTAAGCTGAATATCAGTGGCGACGTAGAGTTAACGCATCTGGCCATCAGACATGGCCTGTTCAATGCGGAGCCATTAATCAGTAGTGAGTGACCTCTTTAATCCCAAAAATTTTCTCAGTACGGTCACCAGCGAGCCAGGTGTTTACCGGATGTACGATCTGTCCGGAACGGTTATCTATGTCGGCAAAGCGAAAGATCTGAAAAAGCGACTGACAAGCTACTTTCGCACCCAGGTGGGTAGCCGAAAAACCGAAGCGCTGGTAAGTAACATCCATCACATTGATGTCACCGTAACCCACACTGAAACCGAAGCGTTGTTGCTTGAGCATAATTACATCAAGCTTTATCAACCGCGCTATAACGTTCTGTTGCGTGACGATAAATCCTACCCCTACATTTTTCTGAGTGGCGACACACACCCGCGTCTGGCAATGCACCGGGGCGCTAAGCACGCCAAAGGGGAGTATTTCGGTCCGTTTCCTAATGGTTATGCGGTAAGAGAAACGCTGGCGTTGCTGCAAAAGGTCTTTCCGATACGGCAATGTGAAAACAGCGTTTACCGCAACCGCACGCGCCCCTGTTTGCAGTACCAGATTGGCCGCTGTCTTGGCCCTTGCGTGGCAGGGTTGGTCAGTGAGGAGGAATACGCCCAGCAGACAGATTACGTCAGACTGTTTTTAGCGGGCAAAGACGATCAGGTGCTGAATCTGCTGGTGACGCGCATGGAAGAGGCCAGTCAGTCACTGCGCTTCGAAGACGCGGCCCGGCTGCGCGATCAGATTCAGGCCGTCAGACGCATTACCGAGAAGCAGTTTGTCTCTAATCAGGGCGACGATCTGGATGTGATTGGCGTTGCCTATGACGCCGGAATGGCGTGTTTGCATGTCCTGTTTATCCGCCAGGGGAAAGTACTGGGAAGCCGAAGCTATTTTCCCAAAGTGCCCGCGGATACGGACCTGGCTGAAGTCGTCCAGACCTTCGTCGGGCAGTTCTATTTGCAGGGCAGAGAAATGCGCACCTTGCCCAGCGAGATTTTACTCGATTTCACTTTGCCCGGACGTGAGTTGCTAGCAGACTCATTGACAGAATTAGCAGGTCGCCGGGTAAACATTCAAAGTAAACCCCGCGGCGATCGCGCGCGTTACCTCAAGCTGGCTCGGACCAATGCCGGTTCGGCATTAAAAACGCGTCTGTCGCAGCATTCCACGATTCATCAGCGCCTCACCGCGTTGGCCGAATTTCTCAAACTGGAGAAGATTGGCCGCATGGAGTGTTTTGACATCAGTCATACCATGGGTGAACAAACCATCGCTTCCTGCGTCGTGTTTGATCAAAACGGCCCGCTTCGCGCTGACTACCGCCGTTATAACATCACCGGCATCACACCTGGCGATGACTATGCGGCCATGAATCAGGTGCTACGCCGCCGTTATGGCAAAGCGATTGAGGAAGAAAAAATTCCCGATGTGATCCTGATAGATGGGGGCAAAGGTCAGCTGGCACAGGCAAAACAGGTGTTTGCAGAGCTGGACGTGCCCTGGGATAAATCCCGCCCCATTTTGCTGGGCGTTGCAAAGGGCACTGATCGTAAAGCCGGTCTGGAAACCTTATTTTTCGAGCCAGAAGGCGAGGGCGTTTCTCTGTCACCCGATGCGCCAGCGCTTCATGTCATTCAGCATATTCGTGATGACGCTCACAATCATGCAATTTCAGGGCACCGTAAAAAACGGGCCAAAGTCAAAAACACCAGCGCACTGGAAAGTATCGAGGGCGTGGGACCAAAACGGCGACAGCAGTTGCTCAAGTACATGGGCGGCCTGCAACCGTTGATGAATGCGTCGGTCGAGGAGATCGCCAATGTGCCCGGTATATCGCATGCGCTGGCGGAAAAAATCTACTACTCGTTGAAACACTAGCATTGAAACAGGGGGGGCAATGTAGGAACATACGTTAAACACCACCCAATCCAGACAGTTACCAGCATATGCAATTTAACATTCCGACCTGTCTTACCCTGTTTCGCGTCGTTCTTATTCCGTTCTTTGTGCTGGCTTTCTATCTGCCTTTCCACTGGGCGCCCTTTGTTACCGCGTTGATTTTCGTTGTTGCCGCCGTGACCGACTGGTTCGATGGCTTCCTGGCTCGCCGCTGGAAGCAGACAACCCGCTTTGGTGCGTTTCTCGATCCGGTGGCGGATAAGGTGATGGTGGCCATTGCTTTGGTACTGGTTGCGGAATATTTCCATGCCTGGTGGATCACGCTGCCCGCTGCCACGATGATCGCCCGTGAAATTATTATTTCAGCCCTGCGCGAGTGGATGGCAGAGATAGGTAAACGGAGCAGCGTTGCGGTTTCCTGGATCGGTAAAGTGAAAACCACCGCGCAGATGTTTTCGCTTTTTGCTCTGCTGTGGCGTCCGGACAGTATGGTGGTCGGTGTTGGCGTGGTCGCGCTGTACATTGCTGCGGTGCTGACGTTCTGGTCCATGTTCCAGTATTTAAGCGCTGCCAGAGGCGATTTGCTCGAACCGTGATCGATGCGATTCAAAAAGCAGCAAACGGACGCAATGTGGGGATAATTTTATTGACTCACCGCGTCATCTCAGTAGAATGCATCGCATCGAACGGCAGCACAGCTGCAGAAGCTAAGAAAAATCAGTAAGTTCGATAAAACGTAGTAAAGTCTGACCCTTCAGCAGCGAGTTATCTGAACGGTAGGATGATGCGGGAATAGCTCAGTTGGTAGAGCACGACCTTGCCAAGGTCGGGGTCGCGAGTTCGAGTCTCGTTTCCCGCTCCAAATTCGCAGGCCAGGCAATCCTGGCGGCAAATCGGTTTTAGGCGCGTTGGCAGAGTGGCTATGCAGCGGATTGCAAATCCGTGTACCTCGGTTCGACTCCGGGACGCGCCTCCAGTTATACCTCGCCCGGGTGGTGAAATCGGTAGACACAAGGGATTTAAAATCCCTCGATCGTAAGGTCGTGCGGGTTCAAGTCCCGCCCCGGGCACCATATTGAAACACCAATAAAATCAAGTCGTAGCAATGTCTTTTAAGCCGCCTCTTTGGGCGGTTTTTTGTTTTTATAAGCCCTTCCTGCTATGTCATTTCTGATTCTGGTCTCAGGCTCCTGTTAAACCCCTTTCTCCCTTTGCCGTTTGTCTCCTCCTGTGCTGACCTGACGCTGTTTTTTATAACATGCCACGTCTGGCAATCCAGCAATCCGTAAGCGTCGCATTCAGACCGTATTGACGTTCAGGCAGAGGGAAGCTCGACCTTCCATGGCAGCAGATCGCGGACCCGGTTCACCGGCCAGTCCTGTATATGACCGATGACGTAACGCAACCACGT
>NZ_VZPF01000064.1 GCF_008801695.1 Pantoea stewartii subsp. stewartii | reverse complement strand
AACTGGCTGTTCGCCGGTTCAGATACAGGCGGAGAACGTGCGGCGATCCTCTACTCTCTGATCGTCACCTGCCGGCTTAACGGCGTTGACCCCGAGACGTGGTTGCGTTACGTCATCGGTCATATACAGGACTGGCCGGTGAACCGGGTCCGCGATCTGCTGCCATGGAAGGTCGAGCTTCCCTCTGCCTGAACGTCAATACGGTCTGAATGCGACGCTTACGGCGGAAAGGCGAGCGAGGCGCAAAAAAAGGGCTTATGCAGAACATAAGCCCTTAATCTTATGGCGTACGGATTTTATTTCTCCGGCACCACATTCAGCAGTGTAGTCAGCAGCTTCCAGTACAGGCCAACGCTTTCGATATGGACCTGCTCATCGGGGGAGTGCGGACCTGTGATGGTTGGGCCGATCGAAACCATATCCATGTTGGGATAGGGCTTTTTAAACAAGCCACATTCCAGACCCGCGTGGATCACCTGAATATTGGGTGTTTTGCCAAACAGGGCGACATAGGTTTCACACGTCAGGGCCATGATGGGCGAGTCGGCATCGGGCTGCCAGCCAGGATAGCCGCCTTTTGGTTTGGTCTGCGCGCCCGCCAGCTGGCCGAGTGATGTCAGCATCTGCACCACATAATCACGTCCCGTGTCGATCAGCGAACGAATCAGACAGTTAATTTCCGCTTTGTCGGCATCCATCGTCACAACGCCCACATTAAGTGAGGTTTCCACAACGCCTTTGGCGACATCAGAGTTGCGGATCACGCCGTTCGGGGTGCTGTTTAACAAATTCAGGAAGCGATCGCGGCTTTCACGGCTCAGCGCCTCGTCCTGATGGGCAACCGGCTCGCTGACAAAAGCAATATTCTTCTCTTTCACACCGTGCTCATTCTGTACCGCAGCTAGGAAGCTGGCGGCGGCCGATTTGAGGTTATCCACTTTGCTGCTGTCGACAGAAACGGTTGCAAAGGCTTCGCGAGGAATCGCGTTGCGCAGTGTACCGCCGGTGAACGCAATCAGGCGAAGATCCAGCTCTGCCGCATGCGCGGTCAGAAAACGGGCCAGCAACTTATTGGCATTCCCCAGGCCCATATGAATATCCGCACCCGAGTGACCGCCACGCAGCCCTTTCAGGGTAAACTTCAGGGTTTCAAAACCGGCAGGAACCGCTTCGCGCGTCAGGGGCAGGGTTGTGATGAAATCGATGCCGCCTGCGCAACCCATGTAGATCTCACCTTCTTCTTCCGAATCGGTGTTGATCAAAATGTCAGCCTGCAGCCAGCCTGGCTGTAAACCAAAAGCACCGTCCATACCGGTTTCTTCGGTCATGGTGAGCAGGACTTCCAGCGGGCCATGGGTCAGGCTGTTGTCCGCCAGTACCGCAAGGGCCGACGCCATACCAATCCCGTTATCGGCGCCCAGCGTCGTCCCGCGCGCTTTCACCCATTCGCCATCAACATACGGCTGAATAGGATCTTTGGTGAAGTCGTGAACGGTATCGTTATTTTTCTGCGGCACCATATCAAGGTGTGCCTGCAGGGCCACGGGCGTGCGTTTTTCCATACCGGCGGTCGCAGGTTTACGAATCAGGATATTGCCGACCTGATCGCGCTCACACCAGAAGCCTTGTGCTTTGGCCCAGTTAACAATGTAGTTAGCCAGCGCTTCTTCATGAAAAGAGGGATGAGGAATCGAGCAGATTTTGGCGAAAAAATCCCACAGCGGCTGTGGAGAGAGTTGAGACAATTCAGACACGACAAGTCTCCTGTGTCAGTGCGCCGGCTTTGCCGGACATTGCGAAGTTCCAGTGAAAGATCGCCGTCAGTGAACTGACGAGATAGGGCGAGAATATCACTGTTTTTCGTTCTGTGTGTCATTCACCGCGCTAAAAAACCGCAACCAGCCGCCAGGTGCTGGTTTTTAGCGCGTCATGTCCTTATAATCTCGCGCAACCTTTTCCCCGTTGCACATTTTTTAAGCCACACTGACTGGCTGGGATTCCTATTTATGAGCGAAAAATACGTCGTTACCTGGGACATGCTGCAGATTCATGCCCGTAAACTGGCTCAACGCCTGCTGCCTGTTGAACAGTGGAAAGGCATTATTGCAGTGAGTCGCGGCGGTCTGGTACCGGCTTCGCTGCTGGCACGTGAACTGGGTATTCGCTATGTCGATACCGTGTGTATTTCCAGCTATGACCACGATCATCAGCGTGAAATGAAAGTCCTGAAACGCGCCGAAGGCGATGGTGAAGGCTTTATCGTGATTGACGACCTGGTGGATACCGGCGGTACCGCACAAGCCATCCGTGAGATGTATCCGAAAGCGCGCTTCTGCACCATCTTTGCAAAGCCTGCCGGACGTGCGCTGGTTGACGACTATATCGTTGATATTCCGCAGAACACCTGGATCGAACAGCCATGGGACATGGGCGTGGTTTATATTCCACCGATTGTCAAAGGCTGATTGACGCAACACAAACAACGCCCGGTTTTCCGGGCGTTGTGCTTTCTGCACCTCGCGACTTGCCGTGCAGTACAGTAAACTTAACTGTTGCTGTCTGTGTTGTTAGAGAGGTGATATGTCTGGCAAAAACCTGAGCGTTGAGCTGTTTAAACCTCGCTTTAAACATCCCGAAACGTCGTCGCTGGTACGCCTGCGTCGGCATGCCACGCATGAAGTGCATTCTGCCCTGGATGGCGACAGCCGGCGCGGCTGGTATCGGATGCTTAATAAGCTGATGTGGACATGGCGGGGCGTGCCCGCGCAGGAGATCAGCGAGGTACTGGCGCGTATTGCAATCAGCGATGTTGAGCACACCAACCCTGCGCTACTGGATACGGTAATAGGTTATCGCAACGGTAACTGGAACTACGAGTGGAGCAGACAGGCAGGTCGCTGGCAACAACGTGCACTGGACGCGAAAGAGGACGCCCACGACCAGGCCGGGCATGACTGGCTGCACGCGTCTCATCTCTACAGTGTGGCCGCGTACCCCTATATTAAAGGCGATGAACTGGCGGATCAGGCGCAGGCTCTGGCCAGCCGCGCTTATGAAGAAGCGACCCGCCGCTTACCCGGGGAACTCAAAACGCTGACCTTCCACATTGAAGGAGGCAGCCCCGTCAGCGGTTTTTTGCATATGCCGCCTGGCGTGGAAGCCCCTTATCCCACCGTGATGTTTTGCGGTGCGCTGGACTCGCTGCAAACTGACCACTATCGTCTCTTCCACGATTATCTTGCGCCGCGCGGCATCGCTATGCTGACGCTGGATATGCCGTCCGTCGGGAACGCCATCAAGTGGAAGCTCAGCCAGGATACCAGCTTTCTGCATCAGCAGGTGCTGCGCGATCTGGCTTCTGTTCCGTGGATCGATCACACGCGCGTAGCGGCGCTGGGTTTTCGCTTCGGTGCCAATGTCGCCGTTCGTCTGGCCTATCTGGAAGCGCCGCGTCTGCGAGCCGTAGCCTGTCTCGGGCCCATCGTGCACAGCCTGCTGACACAAAATACCTTGCAAAACAAAGTACCGGATATGTATATGGACATGCTGGCCAGCCGACTTGGCATGGCAGGCAGTACAGACAGCGCCTTGCGGGCGGAACTGCTCAGCTACTCGCTGAAAAATCAGGGGCTACTGGGACGTCGAACTGCCACGCCCATGCTGTCCGCATACTGGTCCAACGATCTCTTCAGCCCTGAGGAGGAAAGCAAACTGATTGCCAGCTCTTCAGCACAAGGTAAAGCGTTGTTAATTCCGGTAAAACCGGTAGCGGCCAGTTTCGATAGCGCCCTGAATGAAATCTGCGACTGGCTGGCACAACGTTTAAAAAGATAGCTGGCAAAATTGACAGTGTTTGCTACAACTACTAGCTGGAATCATTCGGATCGTTGCAAGACAATGCAGCATGGCTGCTGCGGTTCGAGATATAAAGCCTGTCCTAATGGAGAATTAGCATGACGTTACCGAGTGGTCATCCCCGCAGTCGCCTGCTTAAACGCTTCACGGAACTGGGACCTTACATACGCGATGGAAAATGTAGTGAAAATCGCTTCTTCTTCGACTGCCTGGCTGCCTGCGTAAATGTTAAACCTGCGCCTGAGCTGCGAGAGTTCTGGGGCTGGTGGATGGAGCTGGAAGCGCAAGCCGATCACGTTACCTATGTGTATCATATTGGCCTGTTTGATAAAGAGGGCGACTGGTCTGTCGCCACGATCAAGGGCAAAGATAATTCAGCCCGCGTGGAAGAAACGCTGCGTAATTTCCATGGCCGTTTAAAAGAGACGTTGAAAGAGTTTGAACTGGATCTGGTGCCCGCCAGTGACTTCGATGAAAAACCGATAAAACTCAGCGCCTGAAACTGAAGCCCCTGCGGGGGCTTTGTTGTCAGGATCGATCCCGCTCAGATTGCCCTACAGGAAAGGGCGAGTCATGGTCACTCGCCCTTTTAACAGACACATTCACATTGAGGGTAAAGCACTAAACCTCTCCATCACGCGGGCCGTCATTCCTTCGACAGCCTTTCTCGTCAGGCGAAGCTCAGATTCATCAGAACTGGTAGGTCAGGCCGACAGCAACGATGTCATCGTTGTTAAGCGCCAGCTTGTTGTCTTTATCCAGTTGGTTAATTTTGTAATCCACAAACGTCGACATGTTTTTGTTGAAGTAGTAGGTGGCGCCCACGTCGATATATTTAACCAGGTCTTCGTTGCCGATACCGTTTTCGATATCTTTGCCCTTGGTCTGCACGTAGCCAATAGAAGGACGCAGGCCGAAGTCAAACTGATACTGCGCAACCAGCTCCAGGTTTTCTGCTTTGTTAGCTGAGCCAGTTACAGATTTTGCGCTATTAGTAAAGCTTCCAGGTACTGTAATTGGGGTCATGTTACGCGTTTCGGTGTAGATGGCAGCCAGATAGACGCTATTTGCATCATACTTCAGACCTGTTCCCCATGATGTGGCTTTATCGCCATGACCATAGGCACCTGCCTGTTGGGCATTGGTGCGGTCAGATGAAGTAATCGCACCTAAAATGCTTACGCCCGTATCGGCAATGGTGTAGCCCAGTGAAGCACCGTAGCCGTCACCATTCTGGCGAGTCGTGTCGATGGTATTATCTGAGTTCAGACCACGAGAGTTGGCGCTCCTGTTATCGTTTTTACCCTGATACTGAAGAGCAAACTTCAGACCGTCGACCAGACCAAAGAAATTGTTGTTGCGGTAGGTTGCAACACCCGTTGCGCGCTGCGCCATAAAGTTATCCGTACGGGCTGTACCGTCTCCACCAAATTCCGGGAAGACGTCAGTCAGCGATTCAACGTCATACAGTACGCCGTAGTTACGGCCATAGTCGAATGAACCGTACTGAGAGAATTTCAGACCGGCAAAGCCCAGACGGGTTTTATTGCCTGAATTAGCATCGCTGCCTTCAGAGTTGTTAGCATTGTACTGATATTCCCACTGGCCATAACCGGTCATCATATCGTTAATCTGCGTCTGGCCTTTGAAACCGATACGCACATATGATTTGTCGCCATTTTGACCAGCATTATCGCTCATGTAATGCTCGGCTTTTACCTTACCGTAGAAATCCAGCTTGTTACCGTCTTTGTTATAAACTTCAGCGGCCTGAGCGGCAGAGGTCAGCGCCAGAGCAGAGATAACGATTGCCAGTGTACTTTTCTTCATTTGCTATCAATCCCAATGAGTAAAATGCTTATATCCTCACTATTTTCTTGCTGCAGGCAGGGCTGCCTTATTCTCTGATGGCTCAGTGAGCGCACCAGGGGGCATTCATTTGCCGCCTTGTTACATCAAGAAAACTTTTGAGGCATTAGTGAAAATATTTGTAAAACACCGACTTTTTACCGATGAATGATGAAGTTTTTATGACAACTTTTATGTTTTGTTGTTAAAGGGGAACTTTTGGTCTACTCCGCACGCTGCAAAATTTGCAGCTTTTCCCTTACTGGCTGTTGGCTTCCCTCACCGCACCTGTTAAAAAGTCGGTTCACAGAAATTTTTTACGGCAGGACAACATGAGTGGCAGTCAGACCCTTGTGGTCAAATTGGGTACCAGCGTGCTTACCGGCGGTTCGCGTCGGTTAAACCGGGCACATATGGTGGAATTAGTGCGTCAGTGCGCGCAGCAGCACGCCGCCGGCCATCGTATTGTGATTGTGACCTCCGGCGCGATGGCGGCCGGTCGTGAACATCTGGGTTACCCCGAACTGCCGCCTACCATCGCCTCAAAGCAGCTGTTAGCTGCGGTGGGGCAAAGTCGTCTGATCCAGTTGTGGGAACAGCTGTTTTCTATTTACGGTATTCATATCGGGCAGATGTTACTGACCCGTGCTGATATGGAAGATCGCGAACGCTTCCTCAATGCCCGCGATACCTTACGGGCCTTGCTGGACAACCACATTGTGCCGGTCATCAATGAAAATGACGCCGTTGCCACGGCGGAAATTAAAGTGGGCGATAATGACAACCTCTCTGCGCTGGCGGCAATGCTGGGCGGGGCAGACAAACTGTTGTTACTGACCGATCAGCAGGGATTGTTTACCGCCGATCCGCGCAGTAATCCGGATGCCCAGTTAATCAGCGATGTGCATATCATTGACGACACACTGCGCGCACTGGCGGGCGGAAGCGTATCCGGGTTGGGCACGGGCGGCATGTCGACGAAGCTGCAGGCTGCCGATGTCGCCTGCCGGGCCGGTATTGATGTCATTATTGCGGCCGGAAGTCGTCATGGCGTGATCAACGATGTGATTGAGGGCAAGCCCGTCGGTACATTGTTTCATGCTCAGCAGACGCCGCTGGAAAACCGTAAACGCTGGATTTTCGGTGCGCCGCCCGCCGGAGAGATCACCGTAGATGACGGTGCGCTTGCTGCGATTATCGCGCGCGGCAGTTCGCTGCTGCCAAAAGGGATCCGCGAGATTCAGGGGAATTTTTCCCGTGGTGAAGTGATCCGTATCCGCAGTTTGCAGGGGCGCGATATTGCGCACGGCGTCTCGCGCTATAACAGTGATGCGATGCGCATGATTGCGGGTCACCATAGTCAACAGATAAGCGAGATTCTGGGCTACGAATACGGGCCGGTTGCCGTGCATCGCGACGACATGATCGTCAGTTAAGGAGTACACATGCTTGAAGAAATGGGAAAGGCGGCGCGCGCCGCGGCCTGGAAACTGGCGGATCTGTCTGCGGCAGAAAAAAATCAGGTTTTGCTGACTATCGCCGATCGGCTTGAGGCAGAAAGCGAGGGGATCCTGGCGGCAAACGAGCAGGATCTGGCTGAGGCGCGGCAGAACGGCATGAGCGCCGCATTGCTCGATCGCCTGACGTTGACGCCCGCGCGCCTCAGTGCGATTGCCCACGATGTTCGCCAGGTTTGTCGGCTCGCCGATCCGGTAGGGCAGGTGATCGATGGTGGTTTACTGGACAGCGGCTTGCGCATTGAGCGCCGCCGGGTGCCGTTAGGGGTGATCGGCGTCATTTATGAAGCGCGTCCGAACGTCACGGTGGATGTGGCGAGCCTGTGTCTGAAAACCGGCAATGCGGCCATCCTGCGTGGAGGGAAAGAGACATGGCGGACGAACGCGGCTACCGTCCGGGTAATACAAAACGCTTTGCAGCAGCACGGCTTGCCATCAGCTGCCATTCAGGCGATTGAGAATCCGGATCGGGAACTGGTCAATCAACTGCTAAAACTGGACCGCTATGTGGATATGTTGATTCCGCGAGGGGGCGCCGGACTGCACAAACTCTGCCGCGAACATTCCACTATTCCGGTGATTACTGGCGGCATTGGCGTTTGCCATATGTATATCGACGACACAATGGATATCGACGCAGCGCTGGATATCATCGTGAATGCCAAGAAGCAGCGTCCCAGTGCCTGTAACTCCCTCGAAACTCTGCTGATCGACGCGGCCATGGCGGCGCGCTTTCTGCCCGCCTTTATGGCCCGCATGGCAGAGGAGAACATTCCGCTGCATGCTGATGCCAGTATCCTGAGTGAACTGCAGCAGGGACCTGCCAGCGTTACCGCCATCCAACAGGGCGATTACGACGATGAATGGCTGTCGCTTGATCTCAACGTTAAACGGGTTGCCGATATGGATGAAGCTATCGCGCATATTCGCGAGCACGGCACGCAGCACTCAGACGCTATCCTGACACGCAGCACACAAAATGCCGCGCGCTTTGTTAAGCAGGTTGACTCGTCTGCTGTTTACGTCAACGCCAGCACGCGCTTTACCGACGGGGCACAGTTTGGTCTGGGCGCGGAAGTCGCGGTCAGTACGCAAAAACTGCATGCCCGTGGTCCAATGGGCCTGGAGGCGCTGACGACCTATAAATGGATTGGCTGGGGAGACGACAGCCTGCGTGCATAACCGCATTTTAGTGAATAAAACGGGAGCCTGTGCAGGCTCCCGTTTTTTTTAGATGGCTTTTTTTCGCACCACTCAATGGTAGAGTTTTTCGCCCGTTGGCCGCTTTTTAGTCAGTAAGAGGGAGGTTGTTCATCAGAAACGATGAAGGTAGGGCGCAATTTTTTACACAAGATTACTGAAAGGTGAGGTCAGACGCGGCTTAGCGCCTGATTTTATGCTTCGCTTGGCATAATAACGGTTAACAATAATCAAAAATGCCTGGCAATGCCGTTAGGTAGTCAACGGGCGGTAATATAAAATGAACTGGTAGCAATAACGAAAATAACATTCAGCACCTCTTTCATGGTTGATTATTAACTGATGGTTAAAAAAGAGAGTATCAAACAAGCGTTCACTGCCAGGCTGATCGCCGCGTGTGAAAGTGCGGGCATCACCGGTCATGGCCGAAATAAGCAGGTCGCCTGTGCGCTGCAACAGCAGGGTTGTCAGATTTCCGCACCCGGCGTGTGGAAATGGTTTAACGCGCAGTCCGTACCCGATAACGGCAATCTTCTGGCGCTCAGCCAGTTACTGGGTGTCAGAGTAGAATGGCTGCAATATGGCATGGAGCAGACCCCGGAACCGTATTTACTGCAGGATATGCCGTGCCAAAAAAGCACGTTTCGCGTTAACAGTTTTGACCTGGGGCAAACGTCAGCAATGGGGGTTCCCGTCGGGGATGACTTCGTTGAAACGATTAAGGCTATCGAATACGGGCAGGAGGAAGCCCGCATCTTGTTCAGTGGCCGCCCGGCCGATCATATTCGGTTAATCGCAATGAACAGCGATGCAATGTCAGACACATTTGCCCCACGGGATCAGCTGTTTGTGGACATTAGCGTGCAGACATTCGACGGAGATGGCATCTACATCTTTACGCTGGACGACAGGCTTTACCTCAAACGCCTGCAACTGCAGCATAAAAGAATTGCTGTTATCTCAGATAATAAACGTTACGAGACCTGGTATCTGGACCGGAATGATGCGGACAGTTTAACCGTTCTGGCAAAGGTGATCATGAGCCAGGCCAGGCAGTATCATATTCTGGGTTAGGCAATTCAGTCAGACTGATGATCCTTAAGTGAAAAAAATAATCGGTCTAAATTCAAAAAGTTAACTTATGGTAAAAAATAAATTAACCAGTGGTGTTTGATAAAGCATAAGAACCTGTTAATAATTTGAGCAGGGACGAAAAAAGTTGTTACCTCCAGGATGAAACGCTCTTAAACAATTGAGGCGCTGCACAAACGCGAATCAACCCCCCAACGCTAATGAGCTTTGGGATGGGGTGGATGCGTACCGTGCAGTGTCATCAGATGCCGCCCGAACCCTTTGCTTACCCTTCCACCTGACTGATTATTCAGCCGGGAGGAGTGCCTGTGAACAGCATTCCGCGACGTTCAGGCGTGTTCAACGGAGCGAAAATGCTTGCCTGCCACCCTATCGCCAAAGACTCATTCACAGGAGGAGTTATGGCGATAATCCAGTATGGCAAAAGCGTTTTTACAGGCAATGCACGAACTCGCCGTCATCAGCGGCGTCAACCTCTTAACCGTCTCAAACACAGTATTGACGAAGCACTTAACTGTCCACCCGAAACCCGCACGCTTCGCCGCGCAGAGCAAATCTGTCAGCGGCAAGTGATATCGGCTGTTGATCGCGCGATTACCGCACCGCGCCTGAGAAGCCAGGAGATATCGGGATTTGATAATTGCTGCCTGCCACATGTTCATCTCTATGCGGTCCGTTGAACGAATTTTTCGTCACTGATTTTACGCCTGTCGCAGGCATCTCCATCCTTTCTGACCTTTTGTAAATGCTTCAATGCTGCTGCATGTTCACCCGACATCGCCGCTGCGTTTATCCCTGCACTAATCAGTTTGTTTTATGTTTTGTCAGTCCGGTCGGTTATGTCTGCATCGTCTATGAGGAGTTTTTATGAGCCAGATTATTGCAATTCTGAATTTTGAAGAGGGTTACGCCGAAATGCCGTATCTCGATACGCTGGGATTTCCTACCGTTGCAGGCGGCATCCGTATTGGCCCGAAAGGCGCATCGCTAAGTAACTATGTCATGCGGGTTCCCCAGCGGGTCGGGGATGTCTGGAAGCAATGCATTCTGGAAAACAAGATCACAGATATGCAAAGCCGTGCGCCCATTAAGCTGGCGCTGGAGAAATGTAATGAGGCGCGTACCGATGTTCTGATGAGTATGGCCTATCAGCTTGGCGTAGATGGCATTTTGCAGTTTAAAACATGCTCAACGCGATTGCCCAGGAAAATTTTGTTGAGGCCGGTGAGGCCATGCTCAACAGCCTGTGGGCGCGGCAGACACCGGGCCGTGTCCGGCGTCATGCCGAAGTGATGCGCAGCGGAAACTATGACGTCTACCGGGGGTTACTATGAGATGGTTACTTTTCATTATCGCGGTGTTAAGCGTCATTATTATTTTGCTGTTAATGCAGCGCTTCACCACGCTTCAGTTTGTTTCTCACGCCAAATTGTTGTTTAAAACCTGGTCTGTATGGCTTGCCTCGCTGGGATCGATGCTCAGTGCCTGGGTTCAGTCGTTTCCGTCTTCTGCGCTCAATGCCTGGCAAACACTGCCGGAGGACGTAAAAAGCATTCTTCCCCACAACTATCTGGGTCTTATCGGTGCCTTCATGGTGGCGATGGGCGTGATTGCGCAGTTTGTTCGCCAGAAAACCCTGCTCAATGAAAAACGGCAAAGTAAGGAGATGGAGTCATGACGTTTTTTTCTCTGTTAACCAACGGCGGCTGGCACTGGTTGGCTGCGCTGGGTGCGCTGATGGCGGCTTTTGGAGCCAGTTACTTCGGTGGCAAAAAAATTGGCAAGGTGCAACAGCAGGCGCAGTCAGAAGCCGAGGGGGCCAGGCAAGAGGCAGACCGCCTGACGAAGATTACTCATCAACAGCAACACAATAGTGAGGAGGCGAAGCGTGTGGCGACTGATAACCTCAATCTTGATGATGCTGCTGCTCGCGACAAGTTGCAGCAGTCCAAATATAACCAGCCCTGAACCCATCATCTCTAACGATTCAGCCTGCATTCTCTTTTCCCCTATTTACACCCATGGCGATGACGCGCAGAAGGCAGACATTCGCACTGTGCGCGCCATCAATGCCCATAACGATCTCTGGGATGCCCTCTGTGGACATCCCTCATCGTCAAAATAGTTAACTAAATGATTTATAAAACCTTATCCTGAGGAGGATATCATGATTGAAGTCAACTCATTTGCTGAGCTGCGTACTACCGTGCCGTCAAAAGCAGGTGAAATTGCCGTGTTAAAACGCTACTACGACAAAGACTCCAGTTTCCGGGGCGGCGGTGATTTTGTGGGATTCACCGGCACCACCACGTTAAAAGACGATGGCGGTACAGTCGCCGTTGGCAATAACTTTTACTGGAAGCGTTCGATTAACGATCCACGTGAAGTTAACATCCTGCATTTTGGCGCGAAAGGCGATGGCGTAACCGATGACACCGATGCGTTTAAACGTATTCTTGGCTGGTCACAAACTTACAGCCAAAATATGAAAGGTTTACCGGTCCGTTTTCCCGGCGGACGTTTCCTGATCATGCCAATGGACCTGAGTGATACAGAAATGCCGTTCTTTGGTCTGGCCGGCGATGACCTGGCGCTGGGTTCTCTGCCTGGCACAACCCTTATCTCCGACAAAAGCGCCAATACGCTGTTTAAGGTTAAAGCCCGCAGGACGACGATCCGTGGTATCACCTGGGATGGGCAAGCCAGCGCGGATATTGTTGCCAATAAAGCCAACATCACCCCTGAGATGTGCAGCAACACTCAGCCTTTCTTTGAAAATATCTGTGTGGAGGGGCAAATCGTCAATATTAGCTGTTTTCGCGGCCAGCGCAGTGGCGGCACGATTTTTAAACTGCAGGACACGCTAGACAGTAAGTTTGAGCAAATCTACACCAATACCACCTACTCACGGGTGTTTGATATTGGCTGGTCAAATTCGCCCAATGGCGTGTGGGATCACTCCACGGCGGTTGAATTGTGCAACGCGAATTTCCAGACAGGCTATGGCGATGCCACGCTTTACATGCCGCGCATGACACAGGCGATTATGCGCAACGTGTGGATTGAACATACGCGTAATCCCGGCGATCTGTCTGATGGCGGCTGGACAATTGATACGCTCAACGTCGAAGACTGTAGTGCACCTTTAATCCTCAATAATGCGCGCGTGGTAATGCGCCATATTAACCTGCAGGCGGGCGCAAAGCTCAGTCAGGATCTGGTCACGGGCAAATGGCTTTCTACTTTCGAGTATGGCTATCGCCGCGACGAGAACTACGGCACGTTTATGAGTGGATCGCTACGGGCAGGGTACTTCAGTGGCTATAAAGTCGTGAATAATACTGCGACGGATAACTGGTATCGCCTGGGCCAGGTGTTTTTCCCTTCACCCAATCAGCAATGGGTTATTGAGTTGATTGGCAAAGCGGATAACACCACCCCTTCGGGGACTGCTACGTCACCCGTTAACATGCCGGGTACAGGGAAAACGTGGATCAACCTACAACGGCTGGATACCGTCTGGGCGGATGCCTGCCACATGGGTCAACCTGCTGTTATGGATATTCGCTACAACCGGGTGGGCACCACCTATGCTGGCGTGTGGGTCAAGCTGCGCGCTAACAGCGGTGAGACCATGTTTAACCTGAAAACGACCGGGCCGACGCGCTTTGACACCGGATCCTGCTCACTTTTCCAGAGTGATATGTCTCAGGTTGATGACGTCACAAAAGTCGGGACGCTAAAACCCGCTGCGCGCTTTGGTCTTCACAATGGTGTAGCGGGGCTGGGCGCCAATGAAAAAGGGGTGGTAACCCTGGCGACCGCAGAAGGCTCGCCGACAAATAAAACAACGCCGACCGGATTTGTGCTGATGAATATAAACGGCGTCGATCGGAAGGTGGCGTATTACGATTAGCATGCATATACATTCGCGAGGCTTCGGCCTCGCGACGTTTATTTACATGCTGGCAGATGTTGAAGTGTTATTGCGATGATCTGACGCGCTGTGCGGACAGATCGCTTCCGTTTTATAAACCTTTACTAAACAACCTGCCGTTATTCGCCATGAGTGATAACGCAAAGCGCACTGCATGACAAAAATTTTTACGTTTCAATACTAAAAATTAAAGTCCCAATAACTCTTCGCAAGAAACACTCCATTCTTGCAACACAAGGAACACGTTGTATGGTGGCTGCCATTATCATTGGTATTTTTATTATCAGCGTTATCTATGCGCACTCACGCGGTGTAGAAAAGCAAAAGTTTTCACGGCAGTTATTTGATCACTCGACCTTTATGGCGCCCATCAATATGTTTATGACGGGCTTCTCCAGGTTGCCGGCAAAACAGCCTTATTTCCCGACGGATGATTTTCCTGAACTTCGTCAGCTTACCGATAACTGGGAGGTTATCCGTGAGGAGGCGATACGGCTTCAGGATCACATCAAAGCGGCACAAAGCCATAATGATGCAGGTTTTAACACCTTCTTTAAACGTGGCTGGAAACGTTTTTACCTTAAGTGGTATAGCGATGTGCACCCTTCTGCACAGCAGCTGTGTCCTGTGACCACGGCACTGGTGAGTCAGATCCCGTCCATCAAAGCGGCTATGTTTGCAGAACTGCCTGCAGGCAGTCATTTAGGTAAACACCGCGATCCCTACGCGGGATCGGTGCGTTATCACCTTGGCCTGGTGACGCCCAATGACGACCGTTGTTTTATCGAAGTGGATCGCCAGCGCCATAGCTGGCGCGATGGTCAGGCGGTGATTTTTGACGAAACGTATGTGCACTGGGCGCAGAATGAAAGCGAGCAAACGCGCATTATTCTGTTCTGCGAGGCTTTGTTGAATAAATGGATTTTATGCTGTGGTACTATGAAAACGGTTGTTTCAGATAACATAAAATCAATGCATTACATGCTTGCGTATGACGGTGTTCTGTCTGGCATCAGCGTTTTCTACCAAAACAGTGCAGACAAAACAGAATGATTACCTATTATTCAACAAAGCCGTTCTGCGATATTGAGCGGCCGATGAAATGGCGCTGGGCACAGGCGGTTAATCACTGGGTTGGCAATACGTTAATGTCGGCAGCCGCCTCGCCCAATGATGAAAATGACAAAACGGGATTCATTAACCGGATTTTTAAATACGTTAATGCTGTTCGCGATGCCGGACAGAATCTGAAAAAGCGTAACCGGACCCTTTATTACTGGGTAAAACATAGCTTAATTGCCCTGATCTTTTTGGCAATCATTGTCCCGGGTATGATGTAGCAAAATAACAAGGCGGTCAGGCGCAGACTGACCGCCTCATCGGCTGGCGAATATAACCGACAGCCCTTACTTTAGTTTGAACTCACTGGCATCAATCGCATAGTGTTTCATTTTTCGCCATAAGGTGGTGCGTCCAATATTCAGCATCGCCGACATAGCCTGTACCTTGCCGTGCGTCATTCGGGCCGCCTGAAGAATCGCTTCTTTTTCAATGGCGCGAAAAGACAAATCATCCGGCAACAACGCCGTGCCGGCAGTATTATCAGCCTGTTCAGAAAACAGTGATTCAGGCAGGTTGCTTAGCCGGATATGGCCATTTTCACTGCGGATCGCAATATTCTCGATTACGCTGTTGAGCTCAAAGTCATTGCCTGGCCATCCATACTGCATTAACTGCGTGATAACCTCGTCATCCACTTTAAAACGTGATGAAAACCGCTTTTCCAGCCTGCGCAACCGGTTGTTAATGAGACAGGGAATGCTGTGACGGCGCGCCCGCAGAGGCAGTATGGCAATTTCAAAGGAATGTAAGGCGTAATAAAGCTGACGGCTAAAACGATTCTGTTCCACAAGATGGGCCAGATTAGTGGTCGTCGTGGCAATCACTTTGATATCAACAGGAATAAGCCGCCGGGCATCCAGCCGGGTCAGTACGCCCTGTTTGATGACCTGAAGCAGCACAGACTGCTGAGCGGGAGTCAGATATTCAATCTTTTCCAGAAACAACGTGCCGCCGCTGGCCAGCGCCAGTCGGCTTAACCGGCCATCTTCATCCTCGCCAGGCGCACTGCCTGTAAAATCCTCTCCCAGAGAATTGTCGGCATAAAGTTGACAGTTAACCGCAATGTAGGGACCACTCGCCCGGTCGCTTTCATTATGAATCGCCTGGCTGAGTAGCTCTTTCCCCACGCCTTCTTCCCCACACAGTAAGACCGGAAAGCGGCCTTTTGCGGCCTGACGGCCGAAACAAACCAAACGTCGTGTTTCCGCATCTTCTTCAGGCATTTGTTCAAACGTATGGCTGACTTTGCCTAACTGACTGGTCATCAGCTGGCGCATCTGCTCAACCGGATGAAGCAGCAAAATAAAACTGTTGCCCTGGGTTCAACAATCGGTTTCAACGTAATGACGGCATCCACAAACTGGTGCTGGCTTTCAAACGTGACCTCTACATGCTTCAGCGCCTGAACCTGGGGGATGGCCCGACGCAACAGGGCAGGCAGGGTCACCAAATCCGCCAGCATTTTTCCCTGACTGGTCAACGCATTCAGATGCAACATCCGTGCGGCCCGGGCGTTGAGAAACTGCAACACGCCTTGCTCGTTCCAGGCCATCACGCCGTCATCCATGCTTTCCAGCAGGCCATTGAGTTGATTCAGATGGCGGTTGGACTCGGTAAGCAAAGTGTCCGTCAGTAACGAGTTGCCCACCTCACGGGCAATGGCTAATGTCAGAGAAAGATCTGACGATGCCTGCGTCTTGTCCTGGCAGGCCAGAGAAATGGAGCCAAATAAGCGACCATGATTATCAAATATTGGGGTTGAGCAGAAAAACCAGGGATGAAGGGCCCGTTTGAAGTGCTGTTCGCCGTGGGTCTTAATGGGCTGACCTTCAAGCGCCGCCAGCGATAAGGCACAGGTACCGATAATGCTTTCCGCACAATAGCTGCCATCCCGCATGCCTAATGCGTCAAGCTGCATCAGCGTTTCAGGCGCGCCGCAGCGGGTCAGAATACAGGCTGATTCGTCCAGAATGAGCAGCGCACAGGCACGGTTTTCCATGTATTCCCATGCATCCTCCAGCGTCGCCTGACCGAGGGTTATCAACGCGGCTTTACGTCGACATATGGATTCATAGGTCAGGCCCTGCGCCTGGTGTGGCGTCTGCCAGTTATCGCGTTGCATATATTTACTGCAGCGCTGCCATGACTGCGTAATCACCACTGAACCGTCATTATTGCTATGGGGAGGTAAACCCGTCATCACGTTTTCCGCCAGAAAACCATAGAAAATCCCTCTGACAGATCCGGTCAGAGGGACGCCAGGTGCCCGTGATAACCGGGCCAGCGGTTACCGGCAGTCGGCTAACGTGACAGCCACTGCTGCCCCAGCAGATCCGCAGTCACAATGGCTGCGTACACGCTGTCCGGTGTAACCGGGAACGGCATATTGTGGATGGTTTCGCCTTCCACGCAGGCCGCATGGGCAACCGCGCTTACTTTCTCTTCAATGCCGTGTTTCACTCCCATCTGTGCCAGCGTGACAGGCAGGCCCACTTTCTGACAGAAGTTCAGCACGGTTTCGATCTCATCTGTCGGGCTGTTTTGCAGTACCAACTGCGCGAGCGTACCAAACGCCACTTTTTCGCCATGATAAAGATGATGGCACTCTTCCAGCACGGTAAATGCGTTGTGAATCGCATGAGCGGCAGCCAGACCGCTGCTCTCAAAACCAATACCACTCAGATAGGTGTTGGCTTCCACAATACGTTCCAGGGCTTCCGTGACGACGCCCGCCTGGGCGGCACAGCGCGCTTTTTCGCCCTCAGCCAGAAGCGTCTCATAGCACAGACGCGCCAGGCTTAACGCGGCCGCGGTCGATTTCCCTCCCGCCATGCTGGTTGCGCCCGAGTCATAACAGGCTTTTGCTTCAAACCAGGTCGACAGGGCATCACCCATACCGGCGACCAGTAAGCGAACCGGGGCTTTGGCAATGATTGTAGTATCCATGACCACCATGTCAGGGTTTTTGGGATAGATCAGGTACTCAGCAAACTCACCGGATTCGGTATAAATGACCGACAGCGCGCTGGTGGGCGCATCCGTCGACGCGATGGTCGGGATCACCACCACCGGCAGTTTCAGATACCAGGCGACGGCTTTAGCGGTGTCCAGCGTTTTCCCCCCACCCAGTCCGATCACGCACCGGCAGCCATGCTGTTCGACAAGGGCCATCAGGCGTTCTATTTCCGTCCGGCAGCACTCCCCGTTAAAGCGTTCGGCATGGCAGGTCACACTGTGGCTGGCAAGGCCGGTCAGGACCTGATCGCCCGCCAGTTTCATCACAACGTCATCGGCAATCACAAAAAAATGATTTGCCAGGTTTTTGGCATATTCCCCAAAGGACAACAAGGCATCGGGGCCCTGAATATATTTCGCTGGAGACTGAATAATTTTTGGCATTCCTTTCACCCTCAAGTAAGAACATGTTCGCAAGATGAACGCGCGCATCTTTCTGGCTCAGTTGGCGATGTGAGCCGGATGATGACCGGCGTACGCGACTCACTTTACGATCAACGCTGAGGGGAAATATTTTTGACGCCAACGTTCTTATATGGAACGCCATACGGTCAGTTGTGTTCCATCCTGAAACAATAAACGCGCTCGAAAAGCCATGTTGCGATCGCGATCTCCTCTTAGCGGTTAAGAGACTACCCGGAACCCGTGTGAGAGGAAGGACGCGACTGCGCGCCAGCCTGAGGGGATAAAACGCTTATCGCTCAGACAGATTGATCACGTGCAACGATCCCGATTTCTTGCTTTGCCTCTCATTTTTCGCCGTAAGCGCGATAAAACGTTTCATAACGAAACATAATAACGCAGTAAAACGTTCCCTTATGGAACGCTGAAGAGGGGCATTTTTTTTCCTGTCGACTCCGTAAGAATCACTCCACCGACGCGCTGCTTTTCGCCGTCTCGCTCTCCTGATAATGCTGTCCCTTTTGCTAAGGCAAGAGCGGCGGCAAACCGATGCTAACGTAGCATACCCATGAAAAAGCTGATTAATCGTGTGGAAGATGTATTGAGTGAACAACTTGCAGGCTTCGCTCGTGCCCATCCTGAACTGACGCTGCATCAGGATCCAGTTTGTATGACGCGCGCCGATGCGCCTGTCGCCGGAAAGGTTGCCTTACTGTCGGGCGGCGGAAGCGGCCATGAACCGATGCACTGCGGATTTATTGGTCCGGGCATGCTTTCGGGTGCCTGCCCGGGTGAGATTTTCACCTCGCCAACGCCGGATAAAATGTATGAATGCGCCATGAAAATTGACGGTGGTGAAGGCGTACTGATGATAATCAAAAATTACACCGGTGATATTCTCAACTTCGAAACCGCCACCGAGCTGCTGCACGAAAGCGGTGTAAAAGTCACCACAGTGGTGGTTGACGATGACGTGGCCGTAAAAGACAGTCTCTACACGACAGGACGACGTGGTGTGGCGAATACGGTACTGATTGAAAAACTGCTTGGCGCCGCAGCGGAGCGGGGCGATTCACTGGAAGCCTGTGCGGCGCTGGGACGTAAACTCAATAACCTGGGCCACTCGATCGGTATTGCGTTAGGCGCCTGTACCGTGCCCGCCGCCGGCAAACGCTCGTTCGAACTCCAGGACAACGAAATGGAGTTCGGTGTAGGGATTCATGGCGAACCCGGCATCGACCGCCGTACTTTTACCTCGCTGGACAAGACGGTCGATGAGATGTTCGACACGCTGCTGGAGAATGGCAACTACAGCCGTACCCTACGTCACTGGGATCAAAACAACGGAAGCTGGCAAGAGGTTAAACACAGCAAGCAGGCATTAACCCGCGGCGATCGTGTGATTGCGCTGGTTAATAATCTGGGCGCTACGCCACTGTCAGAACTGTATGGTGTTTATAACCGTCTGGCTCAGCGTTGCGACGAAAGCGGCATCACTATCGCGCGAAATCTGGTGGGCAGCTACTGCACATCGCTGGATATGGTGGGCTTTTCCATCACGCTGTTAAGCGTGGATGATGAGGCCCTGTCACTGTGGGATGCCCCGGTACACACACCTGCCCTGAACTGGGGCTGTTAAGGAGTTCGACATGTCACTTACCCGCGCCCAAATTGTGAACTGGCTTTACCGCTGTGGTGAAGTTTTTACCCGTGAAAGTGATTTTCTCACCGGCCTGGATCGCGAAATTGGCGACGCCGATCACGGCTTAAATATGCACCGGGGTTTCAGTAAGGTGGTCGAGAAGCTGCCCGCGATTGCCGATAAGGATATTGGCTTTATCCTCAAAAATACCGGCATGACGCTGCTTTCCAATGTGGGCGGTGCCAGCGGGCCGTTGTTTGGCACTTTCTTTATCCGGGCGGCGCAGGTCACACAGGCACATCAGAGCCTGACGCTGGAAGAGCTGTATCAAATGATACGCGAAGGGGCCGAAGGCGTGGTGAATCGAGGAAAAGCGGAACCCGGCGATAAAACGATGTGTGATGTCTGGCTTGCGGTGGTGGCGTCACTGCGGCACGCCAGTGAGCAAAATATGTCGGTCATCGCCGCGCTGGATGCCGCCTGCGAGCAGGCAGAAACGGCCGCTCACGCCACCATTACAATGCAGGCCCGCAAAGGCCGCGCCAGTTACCTGGGAGAGCGCAGTATTGGTCATCAGGATCCGGGGGCAACATCGGTGATGTTTATGATGCAGATGCTGGCTGCCGCCGCCAAAGCTTAAGGAGAAGCACATGGTAAATCTGGTGATCGTGTCACACAGTGCGTTGCTGGGTAACGGCGTGGAGATGCTGGCGCGACAAATGTTAACCGGCGATCGCTGCAAGCTGGCGGTCGCTGCCGGCATTGACGATCCTGATCATCCCATTGGCACGGATCCCGTGAAAGTGATGGCGGCGATCGAATCGGTGGCAGATGCGGATCATGTTCTGGTCATGATGGACATGGGAAGTGCGCTGTTAAGTGCAGAAACGGCGCTTGAGCTGCTTGATCCTGCCATTGCGGCCAAAGTGCGTTTGTGTGCCGCACCGCTGGTGGAAGGTACGCTGGCGGCAACCGTCAGTGCGGCGGCGGGTGCCGATATCGAAAAGGTGATGACGGTGGCCATGAAGGCGCTGGAGGCGAAGCAGGCACAACTGGGTATTGCACCTGATAGTGCCGTTGCCAGCGTCGCCACCGTTAACCCACACGAGGACGCACAATCGGTAACGGTGACCGTAAAAAATCACCATGGCCTGCACGTCTGTCCTGCTTCACGGCTTGTGGCCACGCTGGCTGGCTTTGATGCGGAGTTGGTACTGAAAAAAGATAACCAGTGTGTCACGCCAGACAGTCTCAACCAGATTGCTCTGCTGCAGGTGCGCTGTAACGATCAGATTACCTTGTCGGCACGTGGCCCCGAAGCGGGCGCTGCGCTGGAAGCGTTCACCTCTCTGGCAGCGGAAAATTTTGGCGAGCAACCTGAAACGATGTCGCTCAGGACAACGGTACCGGACACGGGACAGGTGCAGGGTAAAGCGGTGTTTTATCCCTTGCCGCTGGCGCAGCCTGACCGGCGTCCATGTGCCGATGAGCAGCAGGAATGCCGACGGCTGAAGCAGGCAATCGCTGACACTCTCTGTGATCTGGATGCGCTGCATAAACGGGCAGAAGCGAATTATGGCGAGGCGGTAGCCGCTATTTTCGCCGGGCATCACATGTTGCTGGATGATGCCGACATGTTTGATGAAGCCTGCGAAAAGATTCGCGCGGCACGGTGCTGTGCCGAATCCGCCTGGTATGAGGTGCTCATGGCGCTGAGTCAGCAATACCGGCAACTGGATGATGCTTACCTGCAGGCGAGATTTATCGATATTCAAGACATCCTGCACCGCACCCTGTGTCACCTTAGCGGTCGTGAGATTACGCTTCCAACACCGGATGTCCCCGCGATTCTGATTGCCGATGACATCTTTCCCTCTGCGGTCGCCAGTCTGGATGTGAAGCAGATAAAAGGCATTTGCCTGCGGGAGGGCAGTGCGCTCTCTCACGCTGCCATTATTGCCCGCGAAGCCGGTGTTGCCTTTCTCTGTCAGCAGGGTGATATGCTGGATATCATTCAGCCAGAGGACAGGCTGATGATAGATGTCGCCGGGCAACAGATCAGAAGTCTTTAGCGCTTTTCATTCGCCCCTGATGAGGTCTTCGGGGGCTTAATTTCGCGCTAAAATAACCCAACTTTCCAGAGCATCCTGTTTTCTCACGCCTTTACCTTTTCAAACGACGCATTTTTTCGCACGAACTGTGGGTTAAAAAATGCTTACATTTCAATCCGAAAACTTAAGTTAATGCGTCCGAAAAGCGCCAGATAAAAGCAAATCTGCCTGAAAACTTCATACTTACCTGACGGAAAAATAAAGCTTCAGGATTGCGTTTTATTTAAGTCACGGTTTTTATTTTTTAATTTGCATTAAGTCGCCCGCGCTTCGCTTAGTAAATTAAATAAGCAATACATTGTCGTTTTTTCTTTTTATCAGGAATTTTTTAATAGTTCAGGTGATATTATGCTTTCGCTTGCTTACAAAAAACTTACATTTCTTTTCATTAGGCAATCCAATGAGAATAAAAGCAGGGACGTGGCTGGCGTTAAGCGCTTTACTGATCTCCGCAACGGCGTGGGCTGATCCCTTAACGCCGGGCGATCGCGATTATCTCCAGAATCAGCAACAGCAACGCCTGCAACAGGACCAGCAGCAGCGTGATGCACTCTGGCAGGCGCTGTCCCCTCAGCCTGCGCCTGCGCCGCGCACCGATGTGACCGGCCGCTGCTTTCCTGTCCATCAGATTGTCATCCGTAATGCGACCTTGCTTTCTGAGCGTCAACAGGCCGCGCTTACATCTGCTTACGTCAATCACTGCCTGAACTTAACGCAAATTAATGCGCTGGTGCATGCCATTTCCGACTGGTATATGCAAAGGGGCTATATTACCAGCCGCGCCTTTTTAACAGAACAGGATCTTACCTCCGGCCAGCTTATTATTCCTGTGCTCGAAGGCAAACTGGACACCATTATTCTGGACGGTAAACATCCACGTATATTGCGTATGGTTTTTCCGGGAATGGAGGGAAAAATACTTAACCTGCGTGATATTGAACAGGGCATGGAACAGATTAACCGTGTCAGAACGGTGCCTGTGCAGATTGAAATTCAGCCCTCGCCCAGACCGGGTTATTCCATTGTTAACTTAACGGCAAGGCCTGAATTTCCGCTCAGCATGACGCTGGGTTTTGATAACAGCGGGCAGAGAACGACCGGCGTCGGGCAGCTTACGGCTTCACTGACGGGAAACAACCTGCTGGGGCTGGCGGATCGCTGGTTTGTGAGCGGCGGACGCAGCAGTGCCTTCAGCCGCTGGCGTGACGCCCAGAATCTGCAGGCCGGCGTCAGCGTGCCTTATGGTTATGGCCTGCTGGATTACAGCTACAGCTGGAGCAACTACCACAGCCACTTTATCAACAACGGTTTTACCTGGTTCAGCAACGGCGACAATATCGCGCACCGTCTCAATGGATCGTGGGTGCTGTTTCGCAACGGCGATATTAAAACCGGCGTACAGGCAGGCCTGAATCACTATTCCAGCCATAACTGGCTCAATGACGCGCCGTTAGTGAGCAGCAGCCGTAAATTAACCAGCCTGCAGTTTGGCCTGAATCATACGCAGAAAATTGCCGGTGGCGTCGCCACGCTGAATCCCACCTTCAGCCGCGGTATGCCGTGGTTTGATGCCGAGAGCGATGCGGGCAAAAACGGCAGCCTGCCGAAAGCGGAATTTCGCAAATGGAGCATCAGTGCCAGCTACCAGAAACCGCTCACCCAAAAACTGTGGTGGCTCAGCAGCCTTTACGGGCAGTGGTCACCGGACACGCTCTACGGCAGTGAACGCCTGACGATCGGCGGCGAAAGTTCCGTGCGCGGTTTCAAAGAGCAGTATCTGTCGGGTGATGTCGGCGGTTATTTACGTAATGAGCTTGATTACAGCCTGTTTACCTTACCGGGACTGGGTGACGTCACCGCACTGGCGGCGGTCGACGGGGGCTGGCTGAGAAGCGATCCGCTGAACCCTCAGTTTACGGGCACGATATGGGGCAGCGCCGTCGGCCTGGGGACCCGTAATCAGTATTTCTACACCCAGTACACCGTGGGCATTCCGCTCAGCTATCCCGGCTATCTCCAGCCGGATCACGTCAGCATCTACGCCCGCGTCGGGCTGGTTTTCTAAAAAGAGGAACTGATTATGGATGATCGTCAGCCCGTTTCCCTTGCCCGCCGCGCACTCAGCTATCTCATCTGCTATCTGGTGGCGGTACAACCGATGCTGCCGGTGATGGCCGCGGAAATCACACCGGTAACTCCGGGGACGAAAATGGATGCGGCGGGCAATGGCGTGCCCGTGGTCAATATTGCCACGCCGAATCAGGCGGGCATTTCTCATAACCAGTACGATCAATATAACGTGGGGCAGCAGGGACTGATCCTGAACAATGCCACGGGTCAGCTGACGCAGACCCAGCTTGGTGGGCTGATTCAGAACAACCCCAACCTCCGCGCCGGTCAGGAAGCGCGGGCCATCATCAACGAAGTGGTGGGCGCGAACCGCACCCAGCTACAGGGGTACACGGAAGTTGCCGGCAGGGCGGCGAACGTCATGGTCGCAAACCCCTATGGCATTACCTGTAACGGCTGTGGATTTATCAACACGCCGAACGTCACGCTGACCACCGGTAAACCGCAGTTCGATGCCAGTGGTAATCTGGCCGCGCTGGGAGTCAGTAAAGGCACCATTACCATTGAGGGCCAGGGGCTGGACGGCAGCAAGGCCGATGCGGTGTCGATTGTGGCACGCGCAACGGAAATCAATGCCGGCATTCACGCTAAAGATCTCACCGTGACGCTGGGTGCCAATCGCGTCGGGCAGGACGGGTCCGTTACGCCCATCCGCGGAGAAGGGCCTGCGCCGGGCGTGGCGGTGGATACCAGCGCGCTGGGCGGTATGTACGCCAACCGTATTCATCTGGTGTCCAGCGAGAAAGGCGTTGGCGTCAACCTGGGTAACTTACTGGCCAGACAGGGCGATATCACCCTGGATGCGAACGGCAAACTGGCCGTGCATGACAGCCTCAGCAGCGGGGCACTGACCGTCAGTGCGCAAAGCGTTGAGCTGAGCGGGGAACATAAATCCGCTGGCCCGGCGGCGATAACCGCACAAAACGGTATCAGTCTGAATAACGGGAGCCTGGGAAGCGATCGTGCCGTTTCATTGCAGGGCGGCAATCGCCTGCAGATCAGCGGCGGCAAGATAATGGCCGGTGACAGCATCAACCTTGCCGCAACCAGCTTGTCGCTGGACAGCGGCAGTGCGCTCAATGCAACAAACAATATCTCGTTCAACGCGCAACCAGACTTCACCGGCGGCTCAGGCCTGGACCCGGCCGGTCAGTTTGATAATGCCGGACAGGTAACCGCGGGCAATAACCTGTCTGTTAATGCATTTACGACAGGCAACAGCGGCGGGTTACTAGCTAAAGGGCAGCTTGCCGCGGTCGGTAATTATGTTGCGAACCAGGGGATTCTGCAGGGCAATAACGTCAGGATTAAGAGTAACAGCCTGAATAACGGCGGCACTTTGCAGAGTGCCGATGCTGTAACGCTGGATGCTTTTACGCTGGAAAACAACGGGACGCTCATTGCTAAAGGTCAGTTAAATGCTGTCAGCAACAGTTTTGATAACAGGGGCACATTGCAGGGAAGTGGTGTTGACATAAAAAGTGATGCCTTACGTAACAGCGGGACTTTGCAGAGTGCCGGTTTACTGACCCTGAATGGCAATTCGCTGGATCAACTGGGCACGCTTGGGGCGACGGGCGACGGCGTTTTAACTTTTCGCGATCGCATAAGCAACACGCAGGGCGCCAGTCTGTTGAGTGATGGCGCATTAACTCTGTCGACGGGCGATCTGTTTCAGGACGGGAACCTGTCGGGGCGCTCGGGGCTGGCAATCAACAGTGACAACCTGAGCAGCGCAGCCGGTGCTTCAAGTGCCAGCCAGGGTGATATCGCGCTTCAGGTAGGTAAACACGTTGATATTAACGGCGACGTCAACGCCGACGGGATGCTGACGTCGACAAGCGGCAGTTTACACACGGGCACGACGGCACATCTGCAGGGGCAAAACATTACTTTGCAGGCAGGGCAGATCGCGCTGGAAGGAACGCAGGCGGCTAAGCAACGGCTACACATTACGGGAACGGACCTGACGCACGCCGGCAAAAGCAGTGGTGATGACGTGATACTCAGCGCGTCAGGCTCGCTGAGTAACCAGGGTTCCCTGGTCGCGAATGATGGGTTACAGGCCAACGCCGCAAATCTGAGTAATACGGGAACAGGGAGCGGTAAGGATATTAACTTCACTGCCACCGGTACGCTGATAAACGCCGGTGCGCTGGTCGCGAAAAATCAGTTGCAGGTGGGCACCGCATCATTAAATAACAGCGGCACGCTGACCGCGCCGCAGCTGTCACTGAGCAGCGACAGCCTTATCAACAGCGGTCTGATACAGGGCACGCAGACTCTGGCGCTGCGCAGCCAGGACCTGACCAACCAGCGCTCAGGCAGTATTGCGACGGCGGGCGATTTAACCCTTACGCTGCCAGACTTAAGCAACAGCGGACTGCTCAGCACGGGCGGCGCACTGCAGCTCAGCGGCGGCAGTCTGACCAACGACGGCGAAATCAACGCGCTTTCGCTTCAGTCCGACAATGGCCGGCTGACTAACCTGGCCGGTGGTAAATTGCTGGCCACAGGTGAGCTGCAACTGGCAAACGATCAGTTTAACAATAGCGGGTTCGTTGCCGCAAAAGGGCTGGGGCTCAATGCCGCAACGCTTGATAACGCAGGCCGCATTCAGGGCAGCGACAGCCTTACTCTTCAGGCCGGTACATTCACTAACCGCCAGGGGGGCGAACTGCTGACCCCGGGACAACTCACCCTGAACAGCGGTGACCTGACTAACGCAGGGTTAATTCAGGGAGAAAAACTGGCCCTGACGGCGGACAACTGGGTAAACAGCGGCAATGCGCTCAGTGCCGGTGATGCCACTCTGAATACAAAGGCGCTGACTAACAGCGGGAAGATACTGGGTCAGCAGGCTGTGACCTTACAGGGCGGTACCACTGACAACAGCGGATGGCTGCTCGCAAAAGTGCTGGCGTTTCAGGGGGATTTAACCAACAGCGGTCTGATTCAGGGCGACACGGGACTGACCTTAAAAGGCACCAGCCTGACTAATCAGGCGACGGGACGATTGCAGACGGCGGGCCAGGCGGATATTAGCGCGACCACGCTGGACAACCAGGGGCAACTGCAGGGTGATGCACTTACTGTCACGACGAAAAACTGGCAGAACAGCGGCAACGCGCATGCAGCCAGCAGCATAACGGCCGCTGCCACTGAGTACATAAATAACAGCGGCGCTCTGGTAAGCCAGCAAAGCATGAATCTGCAGTCTGGCACGGTGACAAATACGGGCACGCTGGCCGCAGATCAGCTCAGCCTCCAGGCACCCCTGCTCAGCAATGCCGGCCTGTTACAGGGCAACAGTGCACTGGCGATGACCAGCGCACAGATTGCAAATCTGGCAAACGGCCGGCTTGTCAGCGGCAGCGGCCTGAGCCTGGCGCCCGTTCAGCTCATCAACGATGGGGCAGTACAGGTAGCGGGCACCTTCAGCGTTAACGGGGGTGATTTTACCAATAACGGCCAGGTGAATGCGGACGCGCTGAACGCCACGCTGACCGGCACGCTGAATAATGGCGGAAACGCCAGGCTGCTGGCACGCCAGCTCGCGCAGGTACAGGCGCAGTCACTGACTAACGCCGGGATCGTTGCCGGGCAGCAACTGCAAATCACGGGCGATACCTTACAAAATCAGGGGCTGCTGCAGGGCGATAACGCGCTGACGGCAGGGTTCCGTCAGCTGGATAACCAGGCCGGTGGTCAACTGATTACCGGTGGCGCGCTGACGTTACAGGGGACGGATGCCCGTAACGCCGGCACCTGGCAGGGCAGCCAGCTCAGATACCGTTTCGGCAGCTTAAAAAACACCGGCACCCTCAACGGCACCGGCATACTGGACGGGCAAACCACAGGGCTGCTGGATAACAGCGGCAACCTGATTACGGGCGGCAACGCCAGCCTGAATGCCGACAGCCTGGTTAACAGCGGCAAAATCATGGCGGGCGGCCTGACGCTGCGTGCCGGATCGCTCAATAACAGCGGCCTGTGGCAGGGCTCCACCACCCTTGACGCGCTCAGCAACGGCGATCTCACCCAGTCTTCAACAGGCAGAGCGTTAAGCGGTGGCGATCTGCTGCTGGGCGCCGCGACGTTAAATACTGCCGGCACCCTGCAGGGGGAAATGCTCAGATCACTGCCGGAAGCTGGCAAAACCAGGGATCGCTGTTGAGCACCGGCGATCTCACCGCCGCGATTGATAACGACCTTTATAACGGGGGCTCACTCCTCAGTCAGGGCGGTGCGCAACTCAGTGCGCAAAATCTGGTGAATACCGGCGCTGTCCTCGCCGAAAAAACCATGACGCTCAGCGGCGGTACGCTGAACAACAGTGGCGCCATTCAGGGCGATACGCTGTCGGTCACACCGGCCAGCGTGACCAACCAGGGCAACCTTATCGGTCTGAAATCCCTGACGCTCGGACCAGCCCCACAGCGGTTCAGCATGCTGCTGGCGCAGTCCGCACCGGCGCGTGAACTCGTCAACAACGCGGGGGGACAGCTCCTGACAAAGGGGACGCTGAACATCACGGCCGGTAACGTCACAAACAACGGCACCTGGCAGGGGCAACAGATCCTGCTGAATGCGGCAAAACTGGCAAACGGCGGGGCGATACAGAGCGCTGATGGCCTGCAGCTGACGTTAACCGACAGGCTGGATGCCGCCGCAGGCAGCAAAATATCAGCCAACGGTACAGCTGCCCTACAGGCGCTGACGCTGGCGAATCAGGGACAGTGGGTTGCCAAAAACCTCATGCTGAAAGGCGACACGCTCAGCAACAACGGTAATATTGCCGGTACAGACGGCCTGACGGTTCAGCTCAACGGCGCACTGACGCAGCAGCAGGATAAAACGTTGCTCAGCGCCGGGAAGCTCAGCCTGCAGGCTGCCTCGCTCAGCAATGCGGGCCGTATTCAGGGCAGCGACCTGGTAATCAATACCGGAACGGTAGACAACACCGGCCGCCTGCAGGGTGATAACAGCCTGCAGCTCAGCACCAGCGGCCATCTGACCAACGCCACCAGTGGAACGGTGCTTTCGCAGAATGCACTGAGCCTGACCACGCCGGATTTGTATAACGACGGGCTGATTCAGGGGGCCGGCGGCACAGTCAGCGCCACAAATTCTGCCACCAACAACGGCAGACTGCTGACGGGCGGCGTGCTGACCTTCACCACGCCGCAGCTGGTGAACAACGGCTGGCTGCAGGCGGGGCAGCTCACGCTGAATGCGTCCGGCCTGACCAACAACGGCACGCTGCTTGCCGATCAGCAGGGGACCCTGAACGGTAACGGGTTCCAGAACCAGGGCACAGCGCAGGCCGGCAACCTTGCCGTGAATTATCAGACCCTGAATAACAGCGGCACGCTACTCGGCACAGGACAGCTGAGCGTGAATGCGGCGCAGGTTAACCTGGCCGGATCGGGACGGCTGTTCAGCGGCGGAACGCTGTCACTGGTAAGTAACGGTTTTGACCAGTTCGGCCAGGTCGTTGCGCTGGGCGATGCAGTGCTGAATCTGGCGAACAGCTTCGTCAGTCACAATACGCTGGCGGCGGGTAACCGGCTGACCCTTAACAGCAACGGCTCGCTGGAAAACCAGAGCACGATGCAGGGGCAGGGCGTGACGCTCAATGCGGGCGGCGATCTGACCAATAATGGCCAGATTACCACCGGCAGCGCCGACAGCAGTCTGACGGGCAACCGCATCGCCATGAACGGTGCCGGCAGCCTGCAGGGCGGTGGCAACGTCACCCTGAACAGCCGCAGCGACGTCACGCTGGACGGTTTTACCGGCACGCTCGGTAACCTGACCATCAGCACGCCGGGCAGCCTGGTCAACACGGCGCTGCTCTACGCCGGACAGAATCTCTATTTATTTGCCAACAGCATCCGTAACCAGCGCGGCGATATTCTGGCGGGCAACAGCCTGTGGATGCAGCGCGATGGCGCGGGCAATGCCAACGGGGAAGTGATCAACACGTCGGGGACGATTGAGACGCAGGGCGGGGATATTACAATTCGAACGGGTAATCTCCTTAACCAACGTGATGGTTTTAGTTCGGCAAGTGAGTATCATCCTGCAGCAAATAGTATTCCTAATATTGGCCAGCCTACAATAAAAATTAAACTTAGTCAGTTAAGGGCTTTGTTGAATAAATGGATTTTATGCTGTGGTACTATGAAAACGGTTGTTTCAGATAACATAAAATCAATGCGTTACATGCTTGCGTATGACGGTGTTCTGTCTGGCATCAGCGTTTTCTACCAAAACAGTGCAGACAAAACAGAATGATTACCTATTATTCAACAAAGCCTCAGTTAAGTAAAAATGAGAGTGATGAGTATATAAAGACTGGAAATGCGCCTGATAAAACATTTCTTATTGGCTCAAAGCAAGCAACTGCAACAGCAAGCGGTGGAGCAGGGAGAATATATGCTGGTCGCAAGCAATATATCTTTGCCAATGAGTTGAATAACATTGCAAGCTCAATTATAGCTGCTGGAGACATGTATCTTTCGGGTTCGACGCTCAATAACAAATCCTATGAAAATAGTACTGAAAATGAGTATTTAACATATCACCATGTTCGCAGTATGCGTAATAACCGAAGCGTTGTTGAAACAGAGTTGACTTATAATCTTTCAGGTGGTCCACCCTACGAGAAAATAAATAGTGAGCAAGGTCTAAGAGCAGTAATTCAGGCTGGCGAAAATCTTGATGCTGAATTTAGCAGTGATATCAGTAATACAAATACAACTTCCAATTCAGGTTGGACTGGTAACACGATATCAACACCTGTCATTAAAGACCTTGCATTACTTAATCAGACTGGAATACAACCACGTCAGCAAATTGCCACAACAGATAAGGTTTCAGTAGGCTATCCTCAATGGCGCGATCAGCTTCAGGGTGCCTTGAAGCAGGTTAATGGTGGTAGCTCACTGGATAACAGCGCACCTGATAAGGCTTCGCTTGTTACTCATGCATCGGGCAGCTTCAACCGCGCCGATTTAGGTCAGGGAACTGGATTAATCACGGGTACTTCAGTCAGCGCGGCAAATCTGAGGGACTATAAGTCAGCTAAATAACTGCTCGGAATAGTAGATCACTTAGAGGGAACTCAGTCCGGTTTATGCGATCTGATCAATCGCTGAATATCCCAAATCACCAGCCGGACTGAGCAATGTCGATCATAGCACCAATACCCAGAACCGAACGACGCCTGATGCAGAAAACTATCCATAAAACAAAGGACAAAAACCACGCCCGGCGGCTCACCGCCATGCTGATGCTGCATCGTGGTGACACCGTCAGTCATGTTGCCAGAACACTCTGCTGTGCCCGCTCATCGATTGGT
>NZ_VZPF01000063.1 GCF_008801695.1 Pantoea stewartii subsp. stewartii | reverse complement strand
ACCAATCGATGAGCGGGCACAGCAGAGTGTTCTGGCAACATGACTGACGGTGTCACCACGATGCAGCATCAGCATGGCGGTGAGCCGCCGGGCGTGGTTTTTGTCCTTTGTTTTATGGATAGTTTTCTGCATCAGGCGTCGTTCGGTTCTGGGTATTGGTGCTATGATCGACATTGCTCAGTCCGGCTGGTGATTTGGGATATTCAGCGATTGATCAGATCGCATAAACCGGACTGAGTTCCCTCTAAGGGATCTACTATTCCGAGCAGTTATTTAGATCAGTATTCTAACCAGTTTCAAATCGGTGTTCAACACTGAATATTGATAATGACTATCCCTGGAAAATGTCATGGTTTTTCAGAAAATGGTTTACGACTGAACCAGTTAAGCAAGACAAAAATTCTCTGACGGTAAAAATGTTTGCTGAATCAGTAAAGGCAGGGCGTTGGCTAATGGGGAGATGATTTATCCTTTTAACGAAATAAGAATTCAAAGGGTGCCAGTCAGGGAGGGCGTTGCTAATAAGCGATAAAACGATCCTGTTAGTAGGGGTTAACCTGTCAGTTTCACCTGTAAATTAACTATTCATTTTAAAACACCGCCTGGCTCATACGGACGGGTGAGTTGAGCCTGCGTCGCCTTCTCGTTTTATCGGGCGCTTTTCATATTTCCCTCGTACGTTCTCGTTACGATTGTTCTAACTGCTGAACCAGCCATCCCCTGAACGCGTCAAGCTGCGAGATAAATTCCCTGGCTGATGCGCCGGGCTGATAACTTTCGGCGAGAAAGAAGGCGATGGCAGCTTCCTGGTCGGGATAACGCAGAACAAAGCGCGATACATGCTCGGCAAGCGTTGCAGGCCAGTCCGCGTCGCTATCCTGGCGCAGCATATTCGTTGAGCGAATAACTTTTCTGGCGGCGGCGCGTTGCCACTGCTGGCGCCCGGGCAAGGCGCAGGACAGTTTCGCGACATACTCGTCTAAAACCTTTGTGAAATCGCCATTTAGTGCCCTCGCCAGCGCTTTCGAGGGTCTGAACCGGTTAAAACGCACCGATAAATCTTCACCGTAAAGGCAGCGGCAGTGATGCTTTAGCCAGTATCCCCATGTATTAAGGTTGTTCGGATCCATCACCTCACTTAGCGTGCCTTTATCAACGTCAATTTTACTGACGACAGGATGCCTTGCCGTAAGCCTCTCTTTTACGGCCGCCAGGCTGTCGCGCGTAGCGGGCGCGAGCGGATGACGAAAGACAAGACAGACATCCAGATCAGACTGCCCTTCGACGGCTGTGCCAAACGCAACGCTGCCATAGAGCCACAGGCTGTGAAGATCATCGCCGACGGTCAGACGGAGTTGATGAAGGGTATCGTCAACGATTGCCTGAAAAGCCGGTTGAAAGGCGGTCACAGGTGGAACGGCGATGTAACCCTCGGCATCCAACGCCATAAACGCTCCTTTAAGAAGAGAGAGGACTGTGTGGCAAGGGGCAGACTGCAAACTGCTGTCAATGCAAAGTAGCAGGGTGACTCAGGAAGGGTAAAGCGTAAGCGTTAAACCGTCTCTGGTTAAAAGCAACAAGGCGAGCCAGTTGGCTCGCCTTGTCTGTTGCGTAAGCCCGGAATCAGAATGCCAGCACCAGGCCTGCAATGGCTGCGGACAGCACGCTGACCAGCGTTGAGCCATACAGCAGTTTCAGACCGAAGCGCGAAACAACGTTGCCTTGCTCTTCATTCAGGCCTTTAATCGCGCCCGCGACGATGCCGATAGACGAGAAGTTAGCAAAAGACACCAGGAAAACCGACAGAATACCTTCGGCATTTGGCGACAGCTGGCTGGCGATTTTCTGCAGATCCATCATCGCCACAAACTCATTGGAAACCAGTTTCGTTGCCATGATGCTGCCAACCTGCAGCGCTTCGCCTGATGGCACGCCCATCACCCAGGCAAAAGGATAGAAGACGTAACCCAGCACGCCCTGGAACGTTATACCGAAAATGAAGTCAAACAGCGCATTCAGGCCAGAAATCAGGGCGATAAAACCAATCAGCATTGCTGCGACGATGATGGCTACACGGAAACCGGCCAGGATATATTCGCCCAGCATTTCAAAGAAGCTCTGACCCTGGTGCAGATCCTGCAACTGCAGGTCTTCTTCGTTATCGACGCGGTAAGGGTTGATCAGCGACAGTACGATAAAGGTACTGAACATGTTCAGCACCAGCGCAGCAACCACATACTTAGGCTGCAGCATGGTCATGTAGGCACCTACAATCGACATGGACACGGTGGACATCGCGGTCGCCGCCATAGTGTACATACGACGCTGTGACATTTTGCCCAGAATGTCTTTATACGCAATAAAGTTCTCAGACTGTCCCAAAATCAGAGAGCTTACGGCGTTAAACGATTCCAGTTTACCCATGCCGTTGATCTTAGACAGCACGGTACCGATGCCGCGAATCACCCACGGCAGGATGCGGAAGTGCTGAAGAATACCGATCAGCGCCGAAATGAACACAATCGGACACAGGACGTTCAGGAAGAAGAAGGCCAGACCTTTATCGTTCATGTTGCCAAAGACAAAGTTGGTGCCCTGAGCCGCATATTTCAGAAGATGATCGAAGAAACCGGCGAAGCCTTTGACGAATCCCAGACCGGCTTCTGAGTTCAGGAAGAACCAGGCCAGAATGATTTCGATAACCAGAAGCTGAATAATGTAGCGAACCCGAATACTTTTTCTGTCGTGGCTGACCAGCAAGGCCAGCACACTGACTACCACTAGTGCTAAAAGAAACTGCAAAATATGGGACATGTTTGCTCCAAATTTGAGGAGGATTGTATTTTGCTGCGTATTCTATGTAACGGCTTACCGAAAAACGAGATCTCATCCACAATATAAGTATTCACTATCGCCAAATTTCTCAGAAAACTCTCAGCGATCACGTCCTGTAACCAAAATATTCACATGGATTTCACTTAAATCTATTGTCTGTAATTTGCACAACACGTAGAGTGACTAAAATACGTTGTATAAGTAGGGCTTTCTGAGCCCTGATTTATAGCAATGGCTATACTTTATAGCATTATCTATCATAGCGATTAGCGAAACCGAATTTCACTCGTACCTGTGTCGCCTTAAGGTACACAGGTTAACTCAGACAGGGTACCCGATATGCTAGAAAGCCGTGCCGCAGAACGCGCAGCGCGTGGCGCCAGAAAAATCAAACTCGCTTTACTGGGGCCTGCCTTTATCGCCGCGATCGGCTATATCGATCCGGGCAACTTCGCGACCAATATTCAGGCCGGTGCCGCGTATGGCTACCAGTTGCTGTGGGTGGTGGTGTGGGCCAACATTATGGCCATGCTTATCCAGCTGATGTCAGCAAAGCTCGGTATTGCCACGGGCAAGAATCTGGCGGAACACGTTCGCGATCGGTTCCCGCGTCCGGCCGTGTGGTTTTACTGGGTGCAGGCAGAGATCATCGCGATGGCGACCGATCTGGCGGAGTTTATTGGCGCGGCTCTGGGATTCAAACTGCTGCTGGGCGTCTCACTGATGCAGGGCGCGGTCCTTACCGGTGTGGCAACCGTTCTGATTTTAGTGCTGCAAAACCGCGGGCAAAAGCCGCTGGAGCTGGTGATCGGCGGATTACTCCTGTTTGTTGCGGCCGCTTATATTGTTGAACTGTTTTTTTCCCAGCCAAAAGTCAGCGAACTGGTGACAGGCATGGCGCTGCCTTCACTGCCGAATGCCGATGCGGTTTTCCTGGCGGCCGGTGTGCTGGGTGCAACCATTATGCCGCACGTCATCTACCTGCATTCTGCCTTAACGCAGGGAAAAAGCCGCGACAGCCAGGCGCAACGTTACTCTTCCACTAAGCTGGATGTGGCGATCGCGATGACCATTGCCGGTTTTGTTAATCTGGCGATGATGGCCACGGCCGCTGCGGCTTTTCACTTTAGCGGCCACAGCGGTATTGCGGAACTCGATCAGGCTTACACCACCTTGCAGCCCTTGCTCGGTCATGCTGCCGCGACGGTATTCGGCCTGAGTCTGGTCGCGGCGGGGTTATCCTCCACCGTGGTGGGTACGCTGGCGGGCCAGGTGGTAATGCAGGGCTTTATCAATTTCCATATCCCTCTCTGGGTCCGTCGTGCCGTCACCATGGTGCCGTCATTTATCGTGATCTGGGCGGGCTGGGATCCCACGCGTGTGCTGGTGATGAGCCAGGTCCTGCTGAGCTTTGGTATTGCACTGGCGCTGATCCCTTTGCTGGTCTTTACGGGGAACCGTGAGCTGATGGGCGAAGCCCTGGTAAACAGTCGTCTGATGCAGAACACCGGTCGAATCATTGTGGTGCTGGTGGTCAGCCTGAATATTTACCTGCTCGTCGGACAGGCCATGGGCATGTAGCCTTACCCGGCAGCGATCGGGCACGGCTTTAAGCGCTGAATGCCAAAGTTTATAATGTCACTCTCTTCCCGAGTCAGGAGTGACATCATGCGCACGCCAGATTACCCTTCAGACGACCATGTGAAATGGGCCGCCGTTGACGATTATTTTTCACAGTTGTTAGCGCCGCCCTATAACCACCTCAGCGCGGCCCTCCAGGCAAACAGTCAGGCCGGGCTGCCAGCTCATGATGTTTCGGCGATGCAAGGTAAAATGCTGGCGCTGTTAATCAGCATTCAGAATGCCTCACGTGTGCTCGAAATCGGCACACTCGGCGGCTACAGCACGATCTGGATGGCGCAGGCGCTGGGCGAGGGGGGAACCATCACCACGATAGAAGCCGATCCCCGCCATGCGCAGGTTGCCCGCGAAAATATTCATCAGGCTGGCCTGTCCGAACGGGTTAGACTGCATGTGGAGGCGGCGCTGGATGTCCTGCCGCATCTGCAGGCTCCCTTTGATCTCATTTTTATTGATGCGGACAAAAAAATAATCCCGGCTATCTTCGCTGGGCCATTCGGCTCTCCCGGCCCGGCAGTCTCATTATCGTCGATAACATTGTTCGCGGCGGTGCCGTGATTGATGCCGGTTCTACCGACGGCAACGTACAGGGCGTACGTGAGTGTCTGCGGCTGCTGGCCAGCGATCCCCGACTGGAGGCGACCGCGATTCAGACCGTGGGCGAAAAAGGCTGGGATGGCTTTGCGCTCGCCCGGGTGAAAAGCCGCGAGGAGTAACCGCAGGTTGTCTGCCGGCACGCAGGCCGGCAGAGGACGGTTAGCGGTAGCGATGCGGCTCAGGGTGCGCATGACGCCAGTGGCGTCGTTCATGTTCCCACTGGCGTTGCCGTTCACGCGCGTGCCAGCGACGTTCCCGTTCCGCTTCCTGATGACGTCGCTAGGCATCATGCCGCCACCAGCGTCTTTCCTTATAAGCGTAGCGATCGTTAAACCAGCGCGGTTCACGCCAGTGGTCGCCATCCCAGTAATAACCCCGGCGGTCCCGGTCGCCCAGATGCAGCGTGACGCCTGGGGCCAGGCGTATCTCATTTCCCGAGGCTTGTGCTGTGTGCATCGCCAGCGGCGTTAACACTGCTATGAAAGCAGCAAAGCATACTCCACGTATCATTATCTTCTCCTGCAGCAGCTTATGATTACTGCTGTCACGTCATTCTGACGGTATTGCACAAAGAAGCCTGCACATGTTGTCTGAAAATACGCGAAAAACAGGGCTTTGAGAGTTTTCTGGCACAGCCGCCCGCGTGCGCGGGCAACCCGTATCAGGCCAGTATCGCCTCAATGGCGGCGAGTTCGTCTGTCGAGAGCGGTGACTGGGTCAGCATCTGCACCGCGTCGTCAATTTGTGCCGTTTTACTGGCCCCGATCAGCACGGAGGTAATGCGCGGATCGCGCAGCACCCACGTTAACGCCATTTGCGCCAGTTTCTGCCCACGCTGTTCTGCCAGATCGTTCAGCTTACGCACCCTGGCCATTTTCTCTTCCGTCAGCTGATTTTCATTCAGGAACTTACTGCCGCTGGCGACGCGGGAATCGGAGGGAATACCCTGCAGATAGCGATCGGTCAGCACACCACCCGCGAGGGGCGAAAATGCGATACAGCCTGTGCCATGCTCATCCAGCGTCTGCAATAAGCCCTGTTCCGGCGTGCGTTCAAACAGGGAGTAGCGGGGCTGATGAATCAGGCAGGGTGTCCCCAGATCGCGCAGAATCGTCATCGCTTCAGCAGCCCGCTCTGCCGGATAGTTGGAAATGGCGGCATACAGCGCCTTGCCCTGACGGACAACGTGATCCAGCGCCCGCATGGTTTCTTCCAGCGGCGTTTCCGGATCGGGACGGTGATGGTAAAAGATGTCAACGTAATCCAAGCCCATTCGACGCAGGCTCTGGTCCAGACTCGCGACCAGATACTTGCGCGAACCCCAGTCGCCGTAAGGGCCTTCCCACATGGTATAACCGGCCTTGGTCGAAATAATCAGCTCGTCGCGATGCGCCTGAAAATCGTCGCGCATAATGCGACCAAAATTGCTTTCTGCGGAACCGGGCGGCGGACCGTAGTTATTCGCCAGGTCAAAATGGGTGATGCCGCAGTCAAACGCATGGCGCAGCAACTGCCGGCTGGTCGCTAATTGGGTGCTGTCACCAAAGTTATGCCACAGGCCCAATGAAATCGCAGGAAGCTTCAGTCCACTGCGTCCACTTCGACGCCATTGCATATGCTGATACCTGTCGGGGCGAGGAAAAGCTGTCATAGAAAAGTCCTGAGTGAAAACGATTAAATGTGCCAAAACAGTGGGAGTGTATACGGTTACACTCAGGGTTAATCCGTGTCAGATCGCATATCTGCCGAATAATCCACGGTCGTAACGCTTGCTTGCCATGTAATCCGTTGGCGAAATGACAGGCACTGTTCGCTAAATTAACGCCATGTCAGATACTTATCAAAACACTCCCCTAAAGGAATTTGCTATGTCCTCTTATACGGTTGGTGATTATCTGTTGGCGCGTTTGCAGGCGTGCGGTATTCGACATCTGTTCGGCGTACCGGGTGACTTTAATCTACAGTTTCTGGATCGGGTGATTGCGCATCCGACAATAAGTTGGGTGGGATGTGCCAATGAGCTGAATGCCGCTTACGCTGCGGATGGCTATGGACGCTGTTCGGGTATGGCGGCGTTGCTGACTACCTTTGGCGTAGGGGAGCTCAGCGCAATCAACGGTCTGGCAGGCAGCTTCGCAGAGTACGTGCACGTGATTCATATCGTGGGCGCGCCGTCGAGCCAGGCGATGCAGCAGGGAGACTGCGTGCACCACACCTTAGGGGATGGCGATTTTGGCCATTTCATCCGCATGGCAAAAGAGGTTAACGTCGCCACCGCGCAACTGACCGCTGAGAATGCCACCGCCGAAATTGACCGGGTTTTGAGCAGCGTTATCCAGCAACATCGTCCGGGCTATCTGCTGTTGCCTGTCGATGTTGCCCAGGCCGAAACCGCTGCGCCCGTTCATCCCCTGGTATCGTCGGCTTCGTCAACTGAATCCCTGCGCAGCGCGTTTCGCCAGGCCGCCGAGCGGTTACTGGCACCGGCGCAACGCGTCTCACTCCTGGCCGATTTCCTGGCGCAGCGCTGGCAACAGCAACCGGCGCTGGCTGCGTTACGTGCCGGGCGTGCTTTTCCGTGCGCCACACTGCTGATGGGCAAAGGCGTGCTGGATGAGCAGCAGCCGGGGTTTGTGGGCACTTACGCAGGTGAGGGCAGTGAAGGCCCGGTACGCCAGCAAATTGAAGAGGCAGACGTCACGCTCTGCGTCGGCGTGCGCTTTACGGATACGATTACCGCTGGATTCACTCAGCAATTTCGCCCCGATCGGCTGATCGACGTGCAGCCACACAGCGCCAGCGTCGCGGGACAGACGTTTGCCCCGTTGTCGATGGCCGATGCGTTGCAGACATTACTGCCGTTGTTCGAACGCTATGGCGCAGGCTGGCAGTCCGCCGGGCCAGTGAAACCGGCGGCGCCTGTCCCTGACGCGACTATCATCAGCCAGTCTGCCTTTTGGCAGGCCATGCAGTCTTTTATTCAGCCCGGCGATATTATTCTGGCGGATCAAGGCACCGCGGCGTTTGGCGCGGCGGCGCTGCGCCTGCCTGCCGGGGCGCAGCTGCTGGTACAGCCGTTATGGGGATCCATCGGTTATACTCTGCCAGCCGCGTTTGGTGCCCAGACGGCACGCCCGTCACAGCGCGTCATCCTGATCATTGGCGATGGTTCGGCACAGTTGACCATTCAGGAACTCGGCTCGATGCTGCGGGATGATCAGCATCCAATCATTTTTCTGCTCAATAATGAAGGCTATACTGTGGAGCGGGCCATTCATGGCGCAGACCAGCGTTATAATGATATTGCCCAGTGGAACTGGACAGCGCTGCCGCAGGCATTCAGTTGACACTGTCAGGCACAAAGCTGGCGCATCAGTGAAACCGTGCAACTGACCGCACTGATGGCGCAACTGACACAACAACACAGACTGTCGTTTATTGAAGTCGTGATGCAAAAAGATGACCTGCCGCCCCTGTTACGTAAAGTCTCAGCCTGTCTGAGCCAGCGCAACGGCGGATGAGATTCGGAAAGTTGCCTCTGTGCAGGCCAGACTAACGCGGTTAGGCTGTTGCACACACGAGTCAGACGCTCACCTCAATCTTCGGTGGGCGTTGTTGTTTTATCGGCAGGATTTTATAGTGTCCTCCAACTCTTTAAGACCCCCAAGCGGAGCACCAGAAGAATGACAACTTATGCCTTGGTCGGCGATGTCGGCGGCACCAATGCCCGCCTCGCTTTGTGTGAGGTGGAAAGCGGCAGCATCTCCCAGACCAAAACATTCGCAACATCAGACTACGACAGCCTCGAAGCCGTCATCCGCCATTATCTTGATGAACAAAAGCAGGATATTAAAGACGGCTGTATCGCCATTGCCTGCCCGATTACCGATGACTGGGTTGAAATGACCAACCACGACTGGGCCTTCTCGACTAAAAAGTTGAAGGCGAACATCGGTTTTGAACACCTGGAAATTATTAACGATTTCACCGCTGTCGCCATGGCGATTCCTATGCTCGGCGAAGAGCATGTCATCCAGTTTGGCGGTAAATCGGCGGTGAAGGATAAACCGATCGCGATTTACGGTGCGGGAACCGGCCTCGGCGTCAGCCATCTGGTACACGTCGACCAGCGCTGGGTCAGTTTACCCGGTGAAGGGGGACATGTTGATTTTGCCGCTAACAGCGAAGAAGAAGATCAAATTCTGGAAGTCTTAAGGGAAGAATTAGGTCATGTTTCAGCAGAACGTGTGTTGTCAGGCGCTGGTCTGGTCAATCTCTACCGTGCGATTGTAAAAGTCGATAACCGTGAGCCGGAGAATCTGAAGCCACGCGAAGTCAGTGAGCGCGCCCTAGCGGACAGCTGCACCGACTGCCGTCGTGCCTTATCGCTGTTCTGCGTCATCATGGGACGTTTTGGCGGTAATCTGGCGCTGAACCTCGGGACCTTCGGTGGCGTTTACATCGCGGGAGGGATCGTGCCGCGTTTCCTGGAGTTCTTCAAAGCCTCGGGTTTTCGTGCCGCTTTTGAAGACAAAGGGCGCTTCCGTGACTATGTTGCCGATATCCCGGTTTATATGATCACGCATGACCAACCCGGGCTGTTGGGTGCCGGTGCGCACCTGCGCCAGACGCTGGGTCGTATTCTCTAGTTTGCAGGCTCTGTCCTGCCCGACGCAAGGGCAGAGCCGCCTTTCCCTCTCACAACCGCATCAGTAGCCGAAACGCTTTTACTTTGCTGCGGCTGACCGGTACCTGTACTTCCATATCCCGCAACTTCAGCAGATAGGTATTGTTAAACCAGGGTTCGATTTCCCGGATTTTGTTGAGGTTGACGCAGTAGGACCGATGGCAGCGAAAGAACAGATGTTCGGGCAGGCGTGAGCAGAATTCCGTCATTGTCATCGACATCACATAGGCTTCACGGCGGGTATAGACGAAGGTTAACTTCTCGTGCGCCTCAACGTAGTAAATGTCATTCACGTCGGTCACGATAATGCGTTCATCTTTGGTCAGATTCACGGTCAGTACGCTCTGCGCCATTGGCGTCTGAGTGGGCGCGTGCTGTTGCTGCCAGGTGGCTTCCAGCTTGTTCAGCATCGTGATGATACGGGATTCATGATACGGTTTCAGAATATAGTCAAACGCTTCCAGTTCAAAGGCTTCCACGGCATGCTCTTTCCAGGCCGTGATAAACACAATCAGGGGCTTATGAACAAACTGATGAATACTCTTTGCCAGTAACATGCCATCCAGAGAGGGAATATTGATGTCGAGAAAGATCACATCAACCCGATGCTGCTGCAGATATTTGAGGACATCCAGACCGTCATCAAAGCAGGCCGCTATCTCAATCTTACTGTGTTGCTGAATCATCCAGCTCAGCTCTTGCTGGGCCAGAAATTCGTCCTCGACGATGATGGCTTTCATGCAAGGTTCCCCACCAGTAACTGCCCGGTTTTGCTCAGTGTAAACGCGATTTCGGTGCCGGGCTGATGACGCGCAATGTGCAGCCCTTCGCCCGAGAGTAACTTCACCCGGTGATGGACATTTAACAGGCCAATTTTATTGCCGGGCATTTCGTTGCGAGCCACACGATCAATCACCTCGTCACTGATCCCTTTACCGGTATCACGCACGGCGATGCGCACGCGGTCGCCCAGGTCTCGCACACTTAACGTCACCACACCTTTACCTTTACAGGGCTGAATGCCATGAACAATAGCATTCTCCACCAACGGCTGAATCAGCAGGCTGGGCAGGGAAAAATGCAAATCCTCGTCGATGTCATAAATCATGGTTAACTTATCGCCAAAGCGCGCCTGCTCAATCGCTATATAATCTTTTACCTGCCAGAGTTCTTTCTTGATATCGATAAGCTCATCGTCATTCAGTTCGAGGTTGTAGCGCAGATAGCGCGATAAGTTGATGACCAACTGGCGCGCCGTATCGGGATTGAGCCGGATAGATGACGAAATGGCATTCAGCGCATTGAACAGGAAATGCGGATTAATTTTGCTCTGCAGGGCACGCAGTTCCGCTTTATTGGCCATTTCGCGCAGTTGCTCCGTACGCGAGACTTCCAGCTGCGTCGAAATAATCTGGGACAGGCCTACCGCCATCTCTTTCAGCGAGCCGGTGATGCGGTGCGCACGACGGTAATAAATCTTCAGCGTGCCGGTCACCTTGCCTTTTTCCCACAAGGGGATGACGATCATGGAGTGAATATCTTTCGTCCGGTGGGCTTCGTCATTGTTTTTGATGATGATCTTCCCACTGTGCATCGCCTGCGCTGTCGTCGGGCTGATCCCGTCGTCACCATGCTGGTAATTGTGTTCACCGTAGCCAACATAGGCCAAAATCTTCTGCTTGTTGGTCATCGCGACGGCATCGGCCTTGATTTCCCGTCGAATGATGTCACAGACACGGCGCAGGGAATCGCTGTTGACCTGACGGAACAGCGGCAGGGTCTGGTTAGCGATATCCAGCGCCAGTTTTGCCTGACGTGCCGCAATAGCCTCTTTTTCACCTTCCACGCTCTGCACCAGCAACACGATTAAGCCAATGCTGGCGGCGCCCAGAATCATCGGCAGGGCAATTTCAGAAACAATGGTCAGCCCGAGCGCGGTGGGCGTGGCCCACAACACGATAAGCAGCATGGTCAGACTTTCGCAAAACATGCCGCCCAGAATCCCTACCAGCCAGCGCCGTTCGCGCTGCACCCGGCGATGAATGGCACCGGCGACAATGCCGGCGATGATGCTGGTCATCAGGCAGGGCACTGACGTCACACCATGAATATCTATCAGGAAGCGGTGCAGACCGGCAATCACACCGGTGGTAATGCCAACCCAGGGACCAAACAAAATACCGCCAGCCATCACGGCGATCACCCGTACGTTGAGCAATGAACCGTCGACATTGACCCCTGACCAGGTACTGAAAAGTGCAAACAGTGAAAAAATGGCAATCACGGCCGCTTTTTCCAGCGCCGTATGCTCATCTTTCTGCAGGATCTGACGAAAAGGTGGGGTTCGCGTCAGAAAAAACAGGCAAATCAGCATCAGCGCCGCACGGTCAAAGACGGCCAGAAGCATAGTAAAGTGTGAAGTCACAGGCGACTCTTCAGCGAGGTCAAAGAAGGTTATGATAAAAAATGTGATGATGTTGTGCCAGCGTGCCTGACAGCCAGCCGGGCAGTTCATGTTTTAGATCAATTTATTCAAAAGCTGAAAAAGAGGAAATGTTGAGCTCATTTAAGAGGAACGTTTTTCCGCTGCCAGTGCGGCCCGGTCCACTGTGGTCAGGCCCGGTGACTTTATTACGTGTTATCGCCCGGAGTGATGTATGCATCTGACTACCTCGCGTCTGACGTTAACCTCTTTGCAGCCTGAAGACTGGCAGCTGTTTCGTGCGGTACATGAAGATCGCGATACTATGCGCTGGGTAAGTGACATTCCCGATGAAGATGATATCCGTGAGCGGTTTCGTCAGCGTCTGGCACCCTGGCAACCCGGCAGTTTTCACATGTTATGCCTGGTCATCAGGCGGCGCGACAGCGGGGAAGCCATCGGGTTATTGGGTTGTACGCCTGAATGGCAGCCCGCCCGTCAGGCGGAGGTGGGATATATGCTGCTGCATCGCCACTGTGGTCAGGGGTTTGGCAGTGAAGCGCTGGAAGCGCTGTGTGCGTGTTTGTTCGACGCCGATTTTCTCAAACTCCGGGCGCTGGTGGTGAAAGGAAACTGGGCTTCCCGGCGAATTCTGGAAAAAAACGGCTTTCTGCTGAAACGGACGCTGCAAAATAATTATCTGCTGAATGACCGCTGGGTGAATGACTGGCTGCTCGAGCGGCTCAATCCGGGAAAATAAAAAATTTTCTGCTCCTCTCGACAAAGTTGTTATTAGCGCGTTATGTTCTTGTTGAGGTCACCGCAGTGACCAGCGTCGCTCGGACGGTCCGGGCGCTAACGTTTCCAGAGGATACCATGGCTGATAACAGCACCACTCGTCGTTTCTCGCGTATTGAACGCCTGCCCCCTTACGTCTTTAACATTACCGCTGAACTGAAGATGGCTGCGCGTCGGCGCGGCGAAGATATCATCGACCTTTCAATGGGTAATCCCGATGGCGCGACGCCGCCGCACATTGTCGAAAAACTGTGCCAGGTGGCTCAACGTGAAGATACGCACGGCTATTCCACATCGCGCGGTATTCCTCGCCTGCGGCGTGCTATTTCACGCTGGTATCAGGAGCGTTATCAGGTAGATATTGATCCCGAATCGGAAGCGATAGTCACCATTGGTTCCAAAGAAGGTCTGGCTCACCTGATGCTGGCCACGCTTGACCATGGCGACACGGTGCTGGTGCCGAATCCCAGCTATCCCATTCATATCTATGGGGCCGTTATCGCAGGCGCTCAGGTGCGCTCCGTCCCGCTGGTGGAGGGCATTGATTTCTTCAATGAGCTGGAGCGTGCTATTCGCGAGAGCTATCCTAAACCTAAAATGATGGTGCTGGGTTTCCCGTCGAATCCCACTTCTCAGTGCGTAGAGCTGGACTTTTTTGAGCGCGTCATCGCGCTGGCCAAACAGTACAACGTGCTGGTCATTCACGATCTGGCCTATGCCGATATCGTCTATGATGGCTGGAAAGCGCCGTCCATTATGCAGGTGCCTGGCGCACGGGATGTGGCCGTCGAATTTTTCACCCTGTCAAAAAGCTATAACATGGCCGGCTGGCGCATAGGTTTTATGGTGGGCAACAAAGAGCTGGTCGCCGCCTTAGCCCGAATCAAGAGCTACCACGATTACGGCACCTTTACGCCCTTACAGGTCGCGGCGATTGCGGCCCTGGAAGGGGATCAGCAGTGCGTGCGCGATATTGCCGAACAGTATAAACGTCGCCGCGACGTGCTGGTGAAAGGGCTGCATGAAGCGGGCTGGATGGTGGATATTCCCAAAGCGTCGATGTACGTCTGGGCAAAGATTCCGGATCATTATGCGCATCTGGGCTCGCTGGAATTTGCCAAGCACATGCTGCAGGAAGCGAAAGTATGCGTTTCACCCGGCGTGGGCTTCGGTGATTATGGCGATACGCACGTCCGTTTTGCACTGATTGAAAACAGCGATCGTATCCGACAGGCGGTAAGAGGCATTAAGGCGATGTTTCGCGCCGACGGCATTTTGCCGGGTAGCGTGAAAAGTATGGAAGAACAGATTTAACATCCCATTGGGGCGACCACCTGTCGCCCCTGTGGAATGCCTGCAGAGACTACAGCATCAGCACAAAGGTGCCGACCCAAAGTAGTACAAAGAAAGAAATTCCCATCAGCGCATATTTCACAAGCGAACTCCTCTGAGCGGTTACGATATTGGCGATCCCATCCAGCGCAACGCGGACAGAAAGGATAAGGTCGCCGTTCAGATTTACGGTCAACGATCTCCCGTACGAACTGAATAACTCAGAACAGGATCGGGGCTAATCTACGCGTATTCAGACCGAAAATAAATAGTTTGGTTCTGAGAGTTTGTTCACATTTTTATCGAACGTCAATGTCCGGCACTGCCGACATGCCCACGCGGAGTTGCGCCAGGTTTTTCTGGTTCTGGTCCAGGACAATTTTAACCGGTAATCGCTGAACCACTTTCGTGTAGTTGCCGGTCGCATTATCGGGAGCAATCGCCGCAAATGTCGCGCCTGTCGCGGGGGCAATACTGTCGACGTGACCGGTAAAAATCTGGTCAGGCAAAGCATCTACCCTGATGCGGACGGGTTGACCCGGACGCACATCCTGCAACTGCGTTTCCAGATAATTCGCGGTGATATAGGTTTGTTGTAACGGCACCACCGCCAGCAAACGGGTGCCGGCGGAAACATAGGCGCCCAGGCGCACTGCGCGCTGTCCCACCATGCCGGCCACCGGGGCCACAATGCGGGTGTAAGACAGATTAAGACGTGCCTGATCGACGCTGGCTCGGGCGGCAGCAACATCCGCTTCGGCGGATCGGACGGCTGCCTGCAGCACGCCAACCTGCTTAATCGCAGAAGCGAGCGCGGCTTCACTCTGACGCACCGCGGCGCTGGCAGAGCGCTGCGCCGAGCTTGCTTTTTGCTGCTCGTCAGCGGCAACGGTGCCGCGCTGATAGAGACGGTTATAGCGTTCGGCACTCTGTCCGGCATATTGCGCCGAAGCCTGACTGGCGGAAACGCTGGCCTTCTGTTCATCAATGACCGATTGCTGCTGCTCCAGCTGTGCTTTGCTGCTCAATAGTTTGGCTTCACTTACCTGCAATGCGGCCTCCGCGCTTTCCAGTGCCACTTTGTAATCGCGATCGTCCAGCGTCGCCAGGAGTTCACCGGCGGCAACCTGCTGGTTATCTTTCACCCTGACGCTGGCGATGTACCCCGACACTTTGGGCGCAACAAGGGTGTAATCGGCATTGACCCAGGCATCATTGGTACGGTGATCGTTACGGGTCATCACGGACCAGACAATCAGCGCCATCGCCAGCAAAACCAGCAGCAGCAGGGAAAGCAGCACGGTTTTTCTCATTACTAAAGCACGCATATACAGTTATCTCGACGTGGAGGTTGCAGGTTGAATCAAGGTTTGGGGCGGCCAGACGCGTTTGGGCAGCCAGGCGGTGACGACCAGCAGCAGCAGCGCAAAATCGATCAGCAGCAGCCAAGTATCACTCAGGCCGAGCGCCAGCGCTTGGTGCTTTATCTGGGTAGCAAAGCCGCGCAGATTCTCGACGGAACTCACGCTGCCATCGGGCAACAGCGGAAACTGACTGCTGGCCTGACTGCTGTTGGGGGCGGTCATCAGCCACGGCCTGCTGCCCGCCTGGTTGACGAGGATACTGGAGTGAAACTGTTCACGATGGCTGACAAACCATGACACCAGGGTAGAGGCCGCAATGCTGGAAAACCCGCGTACCGTGTTGAACATCGCCGAGGCAAAAGGTCCTTCAGGCGGTGCTACCACGCTGGTCGCGCTCATCAGCACGGGCAGAATCACCATCGGCTGGCCTACGGCCTGCAACGCCTGAATCAGCCAGAAGTTATCCCGCGCCCAGTCCGTTGTGATCTGCATACCGAGCAGGCAGGAGGCAATCAGGAAGCACAAGCCCACTGCCAGCATCCAGCGACAGTCAATCCAGCGGATATTCAGCAGGGCGGCAAGCAACGGCGCCACAATGAGCTGGGGCAACCCAATGGTCAACGCCAGCGGCGCGAACTGGGCGATGCGAAAGCCATCGACCTGGGCAAAATAGCTGGAAGGCAGGGCAGAGCCAGACAGCGACACGATCAGGACGCCGGCCAGCACCAGCAGGCCGTGCAGCAGGTTAGGTCGCCGCAGCATCTGCAACTTAAACAGCGGCAGGGGATGGAACCACTCATTGATTAAAAAGACGATGAGTAACGGTACGGCGGCCAGCAGCATAGCGGCAATCAGCGGAGAATCCAGCCAGTCAAGCCGTTCGCCCTGGCTGAGTACCAGAATGATTAACACCATCCCGCTACAGCCTGTGAGCATCCCGAACAGATCGATCTGCTGAAAACGTTCTGTGCGCAACGGATCCTGGGGCAATCCCCAGCCGGTTAATACGAGGGCAATCAGCATACCGGGCACAACCTGCCAGAAGACAAACATCCAGCTGACCTGATCGGTCCAGAAGGCGGCCAGCGACGCGGCCATATTCGGCCCGAAGGTGGCAGTAAGGGCATAGGCGCCTAATCCATAGAGCTTGAACGGCGGTGGCAGAAAACGCAGGGCGACGGTCATCAGCATCGGCGGCAGCGCGCCGCCAAAGAGCCCCTGGATCACGCGTAATGCCATAAACAGCACAGGATCGGTCATCAGCGGTAACAGTATTCCGGACAGCATAAAGCCGACCGAAACAAATAACGTAAAGCGGCGCAGGGAAAACGTCACCGCGAACCACGGCGCAATCATCATGGCGGCCACTTCGGCAGCCTGATAAGCCGAAACAATCCAGCTTCCGTCGTCGTAGCCCATACCGAGAGCAGCACGAATATCGGCCAGCGCAATATCACTGACGCGATCGTTGAGCCCGGAGGTCAGCGCCGCGATCCAGACGCCAAGCAGGCCCAGGGCGAGACGTAAGGTAAAGGGATGCAGCGGCGGCGCAGTGCCAGGCTGGGTCGTCATAGCAGGTGTCTCATTGTTTTTTTGGTTCGATGTATTGAGATGCGATGCGATACAGGCGAGGCGATATTACATGGCAATATGCTGTATTGCAATGTGGTACACGCTGTAAAACGTGCGCTTTTCGGGTTACAGTAAGCCAGCTCAAAAAGGACGACGCTATGACTCAACAATCATCCAGCCGCGAAGATGAAAAAACGGGCGGTATTCAGGTTATTGCGCGCGCGGCTAAAATTCTTAATGCTCTGGGCGAGCATCCCGGTGGCATGAGTCTGGGCGAAATCGCGCATGCGGTTGATCTGCCGCGTTCTACCGTACAGCGCATTGTGGCCGCGCTGGACAGCGCCGAACTGGTTCGAAGCAGTGGGGCGGGCGGATTGCGTCTCGGGCCAGCTTTACTGAAGCTGCTCGCCAGCGTGAACACGGATGTGGTCGATTTGGTCAAGCCACTGCTGGAAAAACTGTCGGCGGATACCAATGAAACGGTCTCCCTGTCCCGCGCCAGTGGTGCGCAGCTTGCCGTCATTCATTATGTTGTGGCGTCGCGCGAGCTGCGGGTGGTTCCCCGTATCGGACTGGAGCTGCCGCTCTACAGCACCTCGGGTGGCCGCGCCTTGCTGGCGCTGGAAAGCGATGAAGACGTCCGGACGCTGGTGGGGGATGCCTGGCGCGAACTGACGGACAAGACGGTTAAGACGCAGGCAGCACTGTTAGAGATGCTTCGGGAAGTGCGTGAAACCAGCATTTCCTACGACCGTGGTGAAACCCTTGAAGGCGTTTCAACCATGGCCTTTGCGCTCGATACGCTGTTTGGCCGCTTTGCGGTCTCCTTACTGGTGCCCACGGCGCGGTTTAAGAAGCATGAATCACGCTATCGTGAAGAAATGTTGCTGTGCAAACAGGCTCTGATTCGTGAAATTGGCAAAATTGCCGCTGTTGAAGGATGAGTGCTCAATGAAAACAGTATTAATGGCTATCGATAATTCACCGGTCGCGAAGAAAGTGGTGTCGTTAACGATCGAAGAAGCACAGGCGCATGATGCACAAGTGATTGTGCTGTGTTGTATCGATCCCGCCTATTCATCCTGTAGCCAGCCCATTGATATTGATGCCGGTGAAGATCCGGCAGATTTTGTGGCCGCGCAGGATGAGCAAAATACCGCTGAAATGGTGGTGCGTCATGCCCTGGCACCCTTGCTCCAGGCCGGCATTAAGGCGCGTGGTATGATTCTGGCCGGCGAAGCGGCGGAGACAATCGTGGCCCAGTCCCAGCAGCTCAATGCCAGCATGATTATTATGGGGCGACGTCATTTATCGCCCTTTAACCGGTTATTAAAAGGATCTGTGAGTGCCGCTGTGGTTGAACGCGCGCATTGCCCGGTACTGATCGATGTGCGTAAGGATTAACAACGTAGTATGACTCTCCTGCTTTTTCTTACGCTGGCCGCCTTTGTGCTGCTGGCGATTATCATCGTTATGTTAGTCAGAACCACCCGGCTTAAAGCGTGGCAGGGTGTGGTTCTTTTTATCCTGCCGCTGTTGTTGTCGAATGTTTTATGGTTCAGCTGGATCCAGCCTCAGCAGCAGCAGGAGAAACGCTACGAGCGCGCGGCAGATTATATGGCACAGGCTACGGTATATCGGGTGCTGCGCACTCAGGAACCCGCGCTGTGGCAAATACTGACGCGCGATCTGGCGCGCAAACTGCGTGAAGGCGAACCCATGTTGCAGGCAACGGGCGAACTGCGCGGGTTATTGACGGATGTGATCAATCAGCGCCTTATGCGGGGTACTGACGCGGCCGTATTGAAATATATTGGCGTCTCGGTGGAAGAAATGCAGACGCTCAATAAAATTGACCCGGGCCTCTGTTTTTAGTTCCTTTATCCGCAGGTGAAGGGCGGTATCAATCTGGTTGAAACTCTGCCCGCCAGCCTGAACCAAAAAGATGCCGATGCCACCGAGTATTTGCTGCTTAACAGTCTGGGGGACGAACAACCGCTGGACCGCAAGCAGGCGCAGCACGATCTCAAAACCATCGTCGACCATCTCTACCTGAAGTGGGGCAATAAGCTGCAACAGCTGAATATGCCTGCCGATGCCGCCGTTGATCGGTCTTCCATGTGTGCCATGTCTGTCGATCTTTATAGTGCCATCCTCGCACTCCCGGACAAGCAAGCCGCCAATCTGCTTCGTAGAATGATTGCGCTTTCAGGCGAAGGTTAAAAAGAAAAAAGCCCGCCAGTGGCGGGCTAAATGCTGAGAGAGGCTTTTTTTAGAGTAATTCCTGGTGTTGTTCGTGAGGCTTTTCACTGGAATCAGTGTCGCAGTTTATTGGCATAACCTGCCAGTTGTTTAACCGTATTGAATCAATTGGTAAAACTTCGTAAATACGCAGTTGTTCGCGTACTAATCCTATAGATGCGCATTTTGCAGCGCCTTACACTGCGTCAAAATGTGAGGAAATAAAATGAAAATGGCAATCATGGGTGCATTTGCACTTATTTTTCTGAGCGGTTGTACCGCCAGTAAACCCGGGGCGTTTGAACGTGTTGATGAAGATCCCAGTTCAAATACCGTACAATATCGTTTCGACCCGCTGAAAGTGAATCGTGATGCAATGGAAATTGATATCGCGAATTACTGCAGCAATAAAGGTTTTGATAAAGTAGAGTCACTCCCTGTTCAGGACAGCACAATACCAGGTTTAAAGAAAACCTGGTATCAGTGTAATTACGCAGTGAAAAGTTAATGAATAAATGAGGTGGGATTATATCCCACCTTCTTTTTATATTATGCTGTGTGAAATCTTTGCCCTTCAGTGAATATCATTTTGTTTTATGCCTCCTTTCTGCTGCGCTGGAACGTCTGCGGATAACGCCTCCTGTCCAGAAGAAATAAAGGCTACCGACTGAGGGAACAGCGCGGCGGTAACGATGTCTGGCATACGGCACCTCCTCTTTTTCAATACTCAGGATAATACGCCGAAAAAGTGCAGCAAAAATGCAGCCTGTGTAGAGTTATTTCGATAAATATGTCGCGATATTTCAAAAAAGAACGCGAAAAAGAGGGTGAGCGCATATTCCAATCGGAATAGACCGAATAGGTATTAATATGCGTGAGACCTGTCTTAAAAACAAGGCTGACGTGAATGTGTGAAGATGGAAATTAGCGCTACAGTAATATCAGGACAATTAAAGGGAGACAAACATGACGCATAGGGTAAAAAACGTTCTGCCGCTTCAGGCAGAGCTGGCAGAATGTCCGCTCTGGGCTGTGCAGGAACAGGTGCTGTGGTGTGTGGATATTCTGGCACCGGCCATCCATCGTTTCGATCCGGCGAGTGGTGAGCTCTCCACATTTCCCCAGGCAGAAGAAGTCGGATGCATCGGCCTGCGGGAACAGGGCGGTATCATTGCCGCACTGCGTAGCGGCGTCTGGCTGCTGGACGAGCAGGGGAAACCGCAAAAAAAAGTGGTGGATAATCCCGGTATCGCCGGGAAAAGCCGCTTCAATGATGGCCGCGTGGACCCCTGGGGTAATTTCTGGTGCGGCAGTTTATGGGAGCCACAGGATAAAAACGGCGGCTTGCTTTGTCGCGTAACACCTGATTTGACGCTTGAGGTGAAGGCACGCGACATCAAAATTTCCAATGGCGTTGCCTTTTCTCCTGACCGTCAGTGGATGTATCACAGCGATACGCCGAATGAAGTGCTCTATCGCTATCCGCTTGATGCTCAGGGCGAGCCGGGGCAGCGTGAAATCTTCCGGCGGTTTGATGCCCGTGGTGGCTTGCCCGATGGGGCGGCTGTCGACAGTGAGGGCTATTACTGGTCAGCCCTGTTTGACGGCGGACGCGTCGTGCGTATTGATCCGCACGACGGTGAAATCGTCGATGAGATTACACTGCCGGTAAAATGGCCCACCATGGTGACGTTTGGCGGCAGCGATCTCAAGACGCTGTTCATCACCAGCTCACGCGAAAACCTCAGCGAAGAGGATCTCGCCCGCTATCCGCAGTCGGGCGATATTTTTGCGGTGGATGTCGACGTGGCCGGTATGGAAGAGCCGCGTTTTCGCGGCTGATGATGAGGGCCAGGCTTATCTGGCCCTGTAACGTTACTGACGCTGCAACAGCGGTTCATGGGCTGGCTGGCTCTGCGGCAGGCGGATTGTCAGTGACAGCACCAGTGATATAACCAGCAGGGTCATAATGAGGCTGAAAGTGACCGTAAAGCCGCCAAACAGTGAAGCCACCAGCGAACCCATTACGCTGCCAATGCCAAAGCCGAGATAAATCAGGCCATAATTTTTGGTCAGATTATTCAAGCCGAAAAAGTCACTGACCAGCGAAGGGAAGACGGTAATGGTGCCGCCGAAGCTAAACGCAATGCAGGCCAGGGACAGGAAAAACGTGGTTTGATTCATCTGTGTAAACAGCATCAGGCTCATACCGATCAGTGAAACCAGTTGGGCCAGTGAGATCACGCGAATACGCACCATTTTATCGGACAGCACGCCCAGTACTAACCGACCACTCAGGTTTGCTACCGCGATGACCGTGACGGCGTTAGCGGCGGTCTGTGTGCTGAGGTGAACCAAACCTTCCCCGATGTCTTTTGCAACGCCAATCACATACAGCCCGCTCATACAGGCAGTCAGAAACATCAACGCCAGCATCCAGTACTGTGGCAGACGCACCGATTCGGCCAACGTATACTGACGCGTCGCTTCTGCCTGGGTAGCTGACGCAGATTGCAGCGGCGCATCGCGCATCATCAGTCCGCCAGCAATAATCATCGCCATTGCCAGCAGGCCCCAGAGCACAAAGGTCTGTTCAAGCCCAAATCGTGCCAACAGTGCTCCGCAAATGAATTTAAATCCCAGACTTCCCAGACCGTAAGCGCCAATGGCGCAGGCCGATATCATGCCTTTACGTTCAGGAAACCATTTCACACAGTTGGATAGCGTCATCAGATACCCTGCGCCATCGGCCAGACCTAACAACACGCCCGCGCTCAGGTACAGCATGATCAGATTATCTGCATGGGCGGTCAGCCCTAATCCCAGCGCCATCAATATACCTGCGCCGATAGTCACCTTACGGACGCCAAAACGCTCCTGCAGCTTGCCAGCCAGTGAAGAAGAGATGGCCAGCCCCAGGCTCAGTAAACCAAATGAAAATGCGATCTGGCTTACGGGCGCATCCAGTTTTTGCGCGAGCTGACCATTGAATAAGCTCCAGGTATAAACGGACCCCAGCGCTAACTGGGTTATCACCGTACCGATAAGTGTGAGCCAGCGCGTACGCTGGTGGGCAGTCTGTTGAGTCGCGTTCATTATGTTACTCCCAGGGGGAAACTGAATACTGGCGTCAGAATAACCAAAACCCCTACGCGCGAGGGCGGAAAGCGCATGAACGGAATGCAACGCGGAATGAAATGCTGTCAGGGCGGAATGAATGGCCGCGTGGGGTAAGTGTAACGAGGTGAGTCAAGGTAATGAAGGCAGGTAAACAGCAGTAAGGGAATGTTACGGCCAACCTGTTTTCCCGGCAGGCTTAGCATTTTTTTGCCAGGCTTAAAGTCCATTCAACAGGAGGAAATATGAAAGACCGGACATATGAATCCATCACCAGTGAGGATGAAGTTTGCTGCATTATCGGTCAGGCAGTGATCGAACTGAGCGCAGAACAGCAGCCTGTCACGAAATCTACCCTGGCACTGAAATTATTGTCAATGGCGGACCGCGACAGTGACGATGAGCGGGTTCTGCTCTACTGGATTGCGCGCAAAGCGATCAATCAACCCCAGCATCTTGTCAATGCGCAGCAAAAACGGGCATGACGCCCAGACAGGAAAGGGCGCCATGCCCGCTACGGTTCCGTTTTGTGTACACAGGACACATCACCGTAAAATCATGGTAGCGCCAGGGACGGCGAAGACGCGTTCCGTCGCGCCCGGTGAGCACGACACCGTAAACGTGACTTTCTCTGTGCATCGCTGCTCTCGCTTTCTCTGCAAAGACAGGTCATTACCGCCAGTGCGAAGCGGCACGATAGCGAGCCGCACATTTCCCACCTCCTCGCCTGCGATCACACTCAGACATACTCTGCACGCTGACAGAAACAGTTGACTATGGGACAAAGACACAAGTTTTCCTGTGTCCGGAGGCGTTATGCATTTCACATCCTTCAACTCAGCCTGCTTGCTGCTGGCGCTGACGTGTACGTCGTGCAGCCAGTCATCTTCTGGCCACATCCCTGCGGGTAAATGTGATGCGGAAGCGACCTACAATCTTCATTTGTCGCGCTTTGACGAAACGGCGCAACAGTTGGTGCACGGTACCGGGTGTTTTATCCAGACGGATTTGTCGCGCACTGGGGCTGTTCAGGTGAATCCTGTAGAGGGCACCATGACGCTTCGTGAAGCGCTCGGACAGGCTATAAAAGGCACGCCGTTGAAGATTGTGGCGCAAACGCCGGATGTCATTACTGTCGAAAAATAATCGCGAATCACGGAGGTCACACCATGCGCAGAGGCGCTGCTTTGCTTATTTTGTTGTTAACCGCATCAGTCTGCTATGCCGCGCCAGGGGGGAACGGTGGGGAAGGTGGAAATGGCGGAGCGGGCGGTAACGGCGGAAGTATGGACAATCAACCTGGCGGTGCTGGGTTGCCTGGCCACAATGGTCAGCGCGGCATGAATGGTTGTCCCGGCGGTACTGCGCCCTCTCAGGACGGCAGATTTTATCTGCCCGGCACACATGAGCAATGTAATCCGGCGCATCCAAAGTCGCATCCTAAACGGCATCACACCGTGTCGTCCGGGCAGATGGAACGAATCTGATGATCGGCTGGCCCCGCGCCTGTGTATCACCGGCTTGTGCGCAGGCAAGGCAGACATGCGCCGACAGGTCGGGCTGGTTCGTGGCTACGCACTAAGCGATTAACTGGCGCGTTCAGCAATCGCAGGGATGGGGTTGTTGCGGGAGAAAAGACAAACATGCATCACGCACTATTGCCCGTGGGCGGCCTTTTTTATCGCGCTGTGTTAACCGCGAAGGCGCAGGTGGTGCTTGCCGCACCCGGCCCGCAAAGCGCGGGGCGTTATCATCGCCACGGGCAACCGGCCTTGTATATGAGTCCGCTGCCGGAATGGTCCATCATGGCGGTATCGGGCTATATGCGTGAGGATGGCCTTTCACGCGTCCTGATTCCACTACGCCTGTCAGGGGCCTGGTTGGTAGATCAGCGCGATAGGGCAAAATGTGAGCAACTGGGAATCCTGCCAGAAGCCGCTGACGGCAGCTGGCGAACGGCGCTGCAGCAGGGGCGAATCCCAGATTCATGGCACAACGCAGATAAAGCCAGAGCAACAGACGCGGATGGGATTATTGACCGTTCGCGTCTTATTCCCGGCGGCTGGCATATCTGTCTTTTTCAGTGGAACACGCCTTCTGCACCACGCGTGGCGGTATGCGGCAAGCCCATCCCGATCACGCTTTCACCGGCTGGCCCCAAATGGGGATTATAGTGCGGGCAAATTAAGCCAAACCTGTCCCACGCTGCGGTCGCAAATAAACCGACGCTCGCTGCGAACTGGCTCTCATTTCACAGAGACCTGTTTATCCGCAGGCCAACTCAGAGAACCGTCGCCGATGTTTGCCGCGTCGGTTTCCTTCATTCCGTCACCGCCGCTGAGCGGTCAGTTGACCCCGTCGCGATGCCCGTTATCCTGCTGAGCAACATTATGCAGGACCATGGCGGCGGCTCCGAATGCGACCGTATCCGTGGCCGCGACGTCCGGCAGACAGATTTCAGGCTGCACGACAGGTGTGCCGTTTAACGTATCCACAGTGGAAAAGTCGAGCCAGGCCGCAAGCCGTTCACGCACCATCTGCGGAAGTGTCCCACCCAGATAGATCGCCGCTGGCGCGAGGACCGCATTCAGCATAAAGCCCAGCCGGGCGATCTCCGGGCCAGTACGTGCGATCCATTCGTCGAGAACCGCTGTGTTTTCGCTAAGAAAATGGTGCCAGACAGCCTCAGCGCGGCCTTCAGGTATCTGGCCAAGGCGATGCTTACACCACGCCGCAAGGTCAGTAAAAGAGGGGCGGGGCCTGTCGAGTGGCAGCAGCAGCCCAATTTCGCCCGCATTGCCCAGATGACCGCGATAACGTTGTTTTCCCAGGATAAGGCCACTGCCGACGCCCTCTGACAGATAGAGATAGATAAAATCGTCATGATTAGCCGCATTACCTAGCGTCATTTCGCCCATGGCGGCAGCATTGGCATCATTTTCGATTAACACCGGACAGCCCAGCGCCTGCTGAATGGCTTCGAACAGCCCGGATTCATCCCAGGAAAGCACTTCGGGAGCCAGATGAAGCGGAGCCTGACCGCGCTGGAAGCGCGTCGGCATGGCAATGCCTGCGCCAATCAGTAAATGATCCGGTATGTGGTTTCTCTCAAGCAACGTTTTGTGGCCCTTCTGTATCTCTGAGCGGGCGCGGGCAAAGGTATCATAGTGGCCGGTCAGTTCAATTTCGTCGACCCGTTTCCCTTTGAAATCAAGCAGCATTAGAGTAACAGAGAAGCGGCTGGCATGAATCCCAACGGCATAGCCGATGGAGGAATTAAGCATCAGATCAATGTGGGGCGCGCCCCGGCCAGATGAACGCCGGGCTCCTTCGATGATGATACCTCGCTTGATGAGATCGCGGGTCATCATGCTGACGGCCGCCGCTGTCACCCCGCAACAATCGGCGATCTCAGCACGTGATGCGGCGTCGTTGCGACGCAGATAACGTAGTACGGCCGACTGGGTCGTACCGATTCCTTCCCAATGTTTTGATGAAGTCAACGCACCTTCTCCCTGTCGTTTTCACATGGTCATGAACCTGTCATTTAAATAAATTAACTTACTTAAATAATAGGCACAACGGGAATAAACACCATGTCAAAAAAACTCACTGTCCTCGCCACCCTCGTGATGTCCGCGTTGTGTGTTGGCATGACCCACGCAGAAGAGATAACGATTAAACTCGCCACGCTCGCCGAGCGTAGCGCACCGAACCGCATTACCAACATTGAAGATGCAGCCGACATCATGAACAAGCAATTTAAGGCTGCGGGCGTCGACAAACATATTGTGATTCAGGCCAATAGCAGTGCTGTCAAAGGCTGGGACGACTTCGCCATGGATATGCTGAAGGCGATGTCCGTCGGACAAGGGCCGGATATTTATGTGCTGCCCCATGAATGGATTGGTCAGTTTGCGAAGGACGGCTATGCCATGCAAATGAACGATAAGATCGCGGCGGCACCGTGGGTCTATGGCGACATCCTGCCCGTCCTGTGGGCGTCGGCAAAGGCAAACGATGGAAAGATCTATGGCATACCGCAGGATGCTGAAATACGCATGTTTTTTTACAACAAAGATATGTTGAGAAAAATCGGCAAGGATGAAGCCTTTATCAACGCCATACCGGCCAGGGTGGAGTCCGGTGATTTTACACTGGACGATCTGACGGCCCTTGCCAAAGAGGTCGTGGACGGTAAAGCGGCTCAGTACGGCATGTTGCACCGACCGAATGTCGGTATTGATTATCTGATGGTTTTTCAGTCTTACGGCGTGAAATTTATGGATGACAAGACCGGCAAGCTCATCTTCCCTAAAGCAGAAATGGCGGATGCGCTTGGCTGGTATGAGCGCAATGCGAAGCAGGGAGTGACGCCGGTCGATAACACGGCGATGAGCTGGGATGCCATTCAGAACGCGTTCAAGCAGGAGAAGGCCTTTATCTTTCACCAGGGCGTCTGGGCGGTTGCCTGGCAACTGGGTGACAAAAATGGCGCGGTCTGGCCGACAGACAAAGAAGGGTATTTTCATAAGATAGGCTGGATCCCGGCGCCTGCGGCCAAAAAGGGCGGTCAGCCCTCAAACCTGTCGCATCCGCTTCTCTACACGGTGAACGCCAAAAGCAAAAATGCTGACATTGCTGCCGAACTGGTGGCACTGGCGACGTTGCCTTATTTCAACAACGAACATGCTGTGACGTCCTATCACACGGCCATCAGCAACGCGCAAACGGCGATGCCGAAATACCGCGATAACTGGGTGCTGTCAGCCGCTTCGCCCATGATGGTACACGCGAAGTTCGTGCCCAATCATATCCAGTTTGGCAGCTATAACAAGGTGCTGTTCAGCGGTCTCCAGGCGGTTGAAACAGGAAAAATGACGGCAAAACAGGCCGTTGATTTTATCGCCGAAGAGCTCGAACTGCAGTTTGGCGACGATATAGAAATCCGGTCGTCTGTCGCCAAAAAATAGTGCTTAGCCTGTAAAGCGTCGCTTACTCTCCAGGGAGATGTGGTCATGTCTCAGTTTCAGCCTCGGGCGCACCGGCCGGCCCGACCTGTGTTCTATCTCGCGCCTGCTATCGCGCTGTTGGCCGTCTTTTTCCTGGCGCCCATTATCGTCAATACCGTCATCGCCTTTACCGATATGGGCGCTGATCTGCGGGTCGGTCACTTCACGCTGCAAAACGTCGAGCGGATTGTCTTACGCGATGCGCGCATGCCTGCGGTGCTGCTGACGACGCTGATTTATGTTACGGCGACGCTGTTTATTTTTAACGTCGGGCTGGGTGTCCTGTTGGCGATAACAACGACGGCCATTCCCGACAGGCTGGGTAATCTTTTTCGCGGTCTCTGGCTTTTGCCACGCATGTCACCGGCCGTCCTCTACAGTATTCTGTGGATATGGGTTGCCGATCCCACGCCGTCTGGTTTGCTCAATCAGGTAACCGGATCCTTCGGTCTGCCGCTCATGAATCTGCGTAATGATTTCCCCTTGTTTCTCATCATTGTGGCAAATGGCCTGGTCGGGGCATCGTTTGCCATGGTCATTCTGACTTCATCCATTCGTTCCATCCCTGCACATCTTGCCAATGCGGCGCGAGTGGATGGGGCGAGCGAATGGGGCGTGCTGCGCTATGTAGTGGCCCCCGCACTGTCTCAGCCCATTCGGTTTATCACCATCTATCAGGGGCTCTCCTTGCTGACGACCTACGAGTACATTCTGCTCATCACCGGTGGCGGTCCCGTCTACGATTCGACGCCTTATGCGCTCTATATCTACCGTCGCGCCTTTGAAAATGGGGCTTACGCCTATGGCGCGGCGCTGGCGCTTGGCCTGATGGTGATCGGCGTAGGCGTGACCTTAATGCAATGGCGGGTCAGTAATATGCGCGCGACGTTTGCCGCGCCGAAAATCGAGGTATTGTGATGTCACTCGTCCCAAACCCGGCAGTGGCCAAATCGAAATGGGCGCGTCTTGAACGCAGAGGCACAATCAACCGTGTCGGCTTCCTTTCTGCGCTCATTCTCTTCCTGACGGTGATGTCAGTGCCGATTCTGCTGCCTTACCTCTGGCTTCTGGCCAAATCGCTGACCACGTCTGATGCGTCCGTCAGCCGGCTTGTTCTGTGGCGCACCAGCGCAATTGCGGGCGTCGCGTATATCGGAGCGATCGCGCTTGCTTTCCTGGCAGATCGTTTACGCAGACCGGTATTGTCCTGGGCTGCGCTGGGGATCGTTGTGCTGCTGCTTGTGATGATTTTTCTGATGCCACACATGACGTTGCACAACTACCGTTTTCTCTGGATGCGCGACATCGCGAATACGGGCACCACGCGCGTGGACCTGATGCCATCGGCCTGGACGGCACTTGGAAGCTCGCTGATCTTTGGCGTTTCACAAACGCTGATTGTCACGCTCGTCGCTACCCCAGCCGCCTACGCGTTATCGCGCTTTGCCTTTGCCGGGCGGCAAAATTTTCTGCGCGGCTTGCTGCTGTTACATGCTTTCCCCGCGCTGGCGCTCACCATCGCCATCTTTATCCAGCTTCACTATATGGGCCTGCTCAACCATCTTTTCGGTGTGGTGATGGTGATGAGTGCGCTGGAGCTGCCTTATGCGATCTTCGTCCTGAAGGGCTTTTTCGACGCAGTGCCCTGGGATATTGAAATGAGCGCGGTGACCGACGGTGCGACCCGTTTTCAGGCTTTTCGTATGGTGGTGTTGCCCCAGGTGCGTAGCGGACTGATTGCGATTGCCACCTTCACCTTTTTACGTGGTTGGGAGGAGTACGTTTTTGTTCAGACGCTACTTATCGACAAAAGCCAGATGACGATGAGCCTCTACCTGTTCTTTGTCGCACAGGATAATACGGGTGCGGATTACGGCATGATCGCCGCTGTGGGCATCATTTATTTACTCCCTGTGCTCGTTCTCTACACCTTTACGCAGAAATACATCACTCAAATGAGTTTTGGCGGTATCAAGGGATAATTGTCATGGCCTCGATCACTCTTAACAATGTCAGCAAAAACTGGGGTGAGACTCAGGTCCTGAAACCGATGAATCTTACCATTGAGAACGGCGAATTCGTCGCCATTCTCGGCCCCTCAGGATGCGGTAAATCGACAACGCTGTTTCTGCTGGCAGGGCTCTATGCGCCGACCAGCGGTGAGATCGCGTTTGACGGGCACAACGTTAATCGCATCGATGCCCGCGATCGCAACGTCGGTATCGTCTTCCAGTCTTATGCGCTTTACCCGAACCTGACGGTACGCGAAAACATCGCTTTTCCGTTACGTTTTAAAAAAACAGGTAAGGAGCACATTGCCAGGCGCGTGGAAGAGGCGGCTAATCTGGTGCAAATAAGCGCACTGCTTGATCGACGCCCGTCGCAACTTTCAGGGGGGCAGCAACAGCGCGTGGCGCTGGCGCGGGCTCTGGTCAAGGAACCGAATATTCTGTTACTCGACGAACCGCTTTCTAACCTCGACGCGACGCTCCGTATCACCATGCGGACGGAACTCAAGAATCTCCAGAAACGTCTCGGCTTCACCACCTTGATCGTCACCCATGACCAGCTGGAAGCCATTACCATGGCCGATCGGATCATCTGTATGAATCATGGCGAGATAGTGCAGATTGGTACACCTGATGACCTGTACAGACGTCCGGCCGATCGCTTTGTTGCAGGGTTTATCGGCTCGCCGCCGATGAATCTTGTGGAAGGACAGGCCGTCGGCGGGTTTCTGCACCTGGGGCAAACGACACTCGAACTGAACCACGAATACGACGGCCCCGTTTGTTTTGGTCTGCGTCCGGAAGATATCAACCTTATTGCCGCTGACGAGGCTCCCTTGTGTGGGGAGATCATGACCGTTGAGCCGATGGGGCGTGAAGTTTTCTACACGATTGACACGCCGGCCGGCACGCTTCGCGCGCTGGAATATGGTGAAGCGGTGCGTCATGCGCCTGGTTCCCGGGTAGGAGTAGCGTGCCAACCCGAACTGACTCTGATCTTCAATGCTGTCGGTAAACGCATCGTCGATCTTCATGCCAACCTCGCCGTAACCGGCCACCCCAGCAGACAGGTTCACGCTGGCTAGCTTACAGGACAAGATTTCCATGACCCGAATCGTATCACACCGTGGCGCCAACCATTTTGCGCCAGAGAACACCTTCTTTGCCGCCGATCTGGCGCTTGAACAGGGGGCTGATTACATTGAACTGGATGTACGGGAGAGCGCCGATGGTGTGCTCTACGTTATCCATGACGAGACGCTGGATCGCACCACGAACGGGACGGGCCCTGTTGGGCATGCTCTGTCGCGCGATATTGATGCACTGGATGCGGGAAGCTGGTTCGATGAGCGTTTTAAAGACGCCAGGGTGCCGCGACTTGATGCCTATCTCGAACATCTGCGCGGCCGCGCGGGCGTTTATATTGAGCTGAAATACTGCGATCCGGTAAAAGTGGCTGCACTGGTACGCGATCTCGGTATGGTCCGTGATACGTTTTTCTTTTCGTTTTCCGAAACGATGCGCGCTGGCCTTCAGGCCGTTGCGCCGGACTTTCGCAAAATGATGACCCTCAATATCGCGATGTCTCCCTCTCTCGTTGCCACCGTGCATCATGCATCGATCATTGAGGTAAACGTAGAGCAGATGCGTCATCCCGGTATTCTTGAAGCAAGCCGTAAGACCGGGCTTGAGATTATGGTTTATTACGGTGATGACGATATAGCGATTCATCAGGAAATTGCGGCGGCGGGCGTCGATTATATTAACCTCAATCGCCCGGATCTCTTTAGCCACACACGGCGATAGGTTTACAGAACGACTGAACGATAAGGTTCTGCGTCGCTACCCGTGTTTACGGGTATGACGGGTAAACAGAGAAGGGCAGCTGCGGTACTGCCCTTCTACATTATCTGGCAGGCCCCGGCCCTGGAGGGCGCCTGACAATGATGTTATATCGACTCGTTTTGATCGCGTAAATATGCCCTGCACCGTTCCCTTCCGTTTAATTGTAAACCTCTCGTTCCCAACGCAAACAACATCGTGACACTAAATAACTGATCCTAATACCGCTACACTTTAGCCAGCCCATGTTTTCCCCCGGGGAATGGGCTGACGGTATTCATAAAGTGATGGACCTTTTTCAACAGTTGCCACATTGAACTGCACTGGTGATTTCGGGTTATTGTCTCATGAAGCGCCTGCCACAACCGTTCGACAT
>NZ_VZPF01000062.1 GCF_008801695.1 Pantoea stewartii subsp. stewartii | reverse complement strand
GGCTAAGGCCATGTCGATAAACATCATCGGAATCACAACGAGGGCAATGAACAGTAACTGTAGCCAGGAGGACACCTCAAATAACTGTAGGATATCACATAATCCAACTATTTAGAGGCATTACCAACAATTTCATAGCGACCAATTTTAACCACGTGACTCATGGATAACTCCCGTTTTAACTGAATGTTATAAAAGCGTAGTGCAATTCAGCTAATTAAACCGCGCTATTTAAATAAGATTATTCTTTGTCTTCATTGGGGCGCACGCCAATTTTAACAATATGATTATCTTCTTTCTCCGCTACCGTCCATGTCAGTTGATTCCATTCTATCTGGTCACCGACCACAGGTGCCCCGCCTAACATACTCATCATCAACTGACCCAGCGACTGTTGCGCGTTCGTATCTTCGTCGAGTTCAAGGCCATAAATCTGCGCGACATCATGAAGTCGCGCGTCGGCATCCAGAATAAAGTCGCCGAAGAAACGTTGATCCAGCGAGACAGGCGGCGACTGACTGAACATTTTGCCCAGCGCAGGCAGATCGCGCTCACGGCCAATCACACAAATCACGTCATTCTCTTTTAAACGCGTTGCGCCGTTGGGGTGCATTAACACGTTATCCCGAAACAGTGCGGCGATACGGGTTTCACGTGGCATCTGTAAATCCCGCAGCGCCGCGCCCACGCACCATTTGTCGGCGCTGAGCTGATAGACGAACTGCTCCCACGGATTCTCCGGATGAATATCCAGCCCGATACGGCTAATCGGAGAGGCGGTAGGCGGAACCACCACTTTGGCTTTCTTCGCCGCAAAGCCCAGCGAGGTGCCCTGTAGCATCAGGGAAACCAGCACCACGAAAAACGCAATATTAAAATAGAGCGAGGCATTCTCCAGACCGGCCATCATCGGGAAGACGGCCAGGATAATCGGCACTGCTCCGCGCAGACCGACCCAGCTGATAAAGATACGCTCCCGCGCCGTGAAGCCACGGAACGGTAACAGGCCGATAAACACCGACAGCGGACGTGCCACCAGAATTAACCACAGGGACAGAATCATCGCCGGAACAGCGATATGCCAGAGGTCGGAGGGCGTGACTAACAATCCCAGTACGATAAACATGCCGATCTGGCTGAGCCAGGCCATACCGTCAAAGGTCTGCAAAATGCCGAAACGGTTGCGGATAGGGCTGTTACCCAGTAAGAAGCCGCACAGATAGACGGCGAGGATGCCGCTGCCTTCCAGCACGGTGGTCAGCGCAAAGACCAGAATGCCGCCGCTCAGTGCCAGTAAGGGATACAGGCCGGGAGCCAGATTCATGCGGTTAATCAGTTGCTGCAGGGCCCTGCCACCGCCCAGACCGAGGACAATCCCCAGACCGAACTGCTGAATCAGATGCACCACGAACATCCAGTCCAGACCGGTTCGTCCCTGCTCAATCATTTCGATCAGCGTAATGGTCAGAAACACCGCCATCGGGTCATTGCTGCCGGACTCAATTTCCAGCGTGGCACTGACACGTTCATTCAGACCTTTGTCACCGAGCAGGGAAAATACCGCTGCCGCGTCGGTGGAGCCGATAATCGCACCAATCAGGAAGCCCTGCATCATATCGAGCCTGAACAGCCAGGCTGCGACCATGCCAGTCAGGCCTGCCGTAATGATCACGCCTACGGTTGCCAGTGATAAGGCCGGTCCGAGCGCCACCTTAAAGGAGCTGGCTTTGGTGCGCATGCCGCCGTCCAGCAGGATGATAGCCAGGGCAAGGTTAGAGATCAGGTAGGCCGCCGGATAGTTATCAAATGCGATGCCGCCAATACCGTCAATGCCGGCCAGCATGCCCAGCGCCAGAAAAATCACCAGGATAGGAATGCCCAATCGGGACGAAAAGGAACTGAGCAAGATACTCGACGCAACCAGCACGGATCCAATAATGAAAAGACTATAAACAATAGTGTGGTTCAAACGCGGTCTCCTGAGATACGGCAGACAATGTTAACTAAGGTGTAGAAACATCCATGCTATGTCTGCAAGATAATGTTTTATCAATGAGTTGTCATTGTCATTTTGCAATTTATCTTAATTGCTAATGCACTGGATAATCCCAGTTAACAAGGCTAATAGGGGAGTTAGATAGCTTGCAGCAGGCAAGACCGCATTTTAAGAGGTTATAAATACAATAAAAAAAGCCGACTGGGCGTCGGCTTAGTGTCTCAGGCTTCCATTGCCTGTTTGTGAAACAGCTCACGAAACACAGGATAAATATCTTCGGGCTCCCGGATGTGCTGGATCGCAAAGTTGTCGAACATTGACTGCAGATGTTCGTATTCGCGCCATAAGGTCTGATGCGCGCGACGTGTTATCTCGATGTAGGTGTAGTAACGCACCACCGGCAACAGGTTTTTTGCCAGAATCTCGTGGCAGAGCGGTGAATCGTCTGCCCAGTTGTCACCATCCGACGCCTGCGCGGCGTAGATATTCCATTGCGCCGGATCGTAGCGCTCCTTCACAACCTCATCCATCAGTTTCAGTGCGCTGGAGACGATGGTGCCGCCGGTTTCCTGCGAATAGAAGAACTCCTGCTCATCGACCTCTTTGGCCTGAGTATGATGGCGGATGTAGACCACCTCGACGTTTTTATAAGTCCGGCTGAGGAACAGATAGAGCAAAATATAAAAGCGTTTTGCCATATCTTTCGTCGCCTGATCCATCGAGCCGGAGACATCCATCAGGCAAAACATGACCGCCTGACTGGAAGGCTCGGGCCGCTTCTCGAAGTTTTTATAGCGCAGGTCAAAGGTGTCAATAAAGGGCACTCTGTCAATGCGCGCGCGCAGTTCGGCAATCTCCTTGCGCAGGCGTTCCTCTTCGAGTAACTGAGCGGGCTCTGACTTTTCTACTTCGCTGAGGGCATCCTCAAGCTCATGGAGCTGGCGGCGCTTACCTGCCGTCATCGCAGTACGTCGGGCCAGGGAATTTTGTAAAGAACGGACCACGCTGATGTTGGCGGGAACGCCATTCGAGGTAAATCCGGCACGGTGCGTTTTGTACTCATTCAACTGGCGGTGCTGATTTTTCCGCAGATTGGGCAGCGCCAGATCCTCAAACAGCAGATCCAGATATTCATCTTTGGAAATTTGAAAAACAAATTCATCCTCACCTTCACCATCCTGACTGGCATTTCCCTGACCTGAACCGCTACCGCCCCCGCCTTGTGGGCGTTCAACACGGTCATTTTGCACGAAGTGATCATTGCCTGGATGAACGCGATGACGTTGCCCACCACGCCCCTGATGAAAAATGGGTTCATTGATATCATCTACGGGAATAGAGACGGATTCGCCACTGCTGACGTCGGTTACCGAGCGTTTGTTAATGGCCTCGGAAATCGACTGCTTAATCTGCGACTTGTAACGACGTAAGAAGCGCTGGCGATTAACCGCACTCTTGTTTTTACCGTTCAGTCGGCGATCGATAAAATAGGCCATGATGTTCCCCCAAACTACATTGCAAGCAGGCCGGGCTGACCCGACCTTAATATGACCGGTGCTGTCCCGCACCGGTTTGCTTACAGACTTTGATCAGGACGATTTACGCACGCGCAGATACCATTCACACAGCAGGCGAACCTGTTTGCGGGTATAGCCTTTTTCCATCATGCGATCGACAAAATCGTCGTGTTTCTTCTGCTCATCCGTAGAGGTTTTGGTGTTGAACGAGATAACCGGCAACAGCTCTTCGGTATTGGAGAACATCTTTTTCTCAATGACCGTACGGAGTTTTTCATAGCTGGTCCAGTTGGGATTTCTGCCATTATTATGCGCTCTTGCACGCAGCACAAAATTGACAATTTCATTACGGAAATCTTTAGGGTTACTAATCCCGGCAGGCTTCTCAATTTTCTCCAGCTCGGCATTCAGCGATTCACGGTCAAATAATTGTCCGGTATCCGGATCGCGATACTCCTGATCCTGAATCCAGAAATCCGCATAGGTTACATAACGGTCGAAAATATTCTGACCATATTCGGAATAGGATTCCAGATAAGCCGTTTGAATCTCTTTGCCAATAAACTCCGCATATTTAGGAATTAAATAGCCTTTGAGATGCTCAAGGTATTTTTCCGCCTGATCCTGTGGGAACTGCTCACGTTCAATCTGCTGTTCCAGCACATAGAACAGGTGCACCGGGTTGGCGGCAACTTCAGCATGGTCGAAGTTAAATACGCGTGACAGGATTTTAAAGGCGAAACGCGTTGACAGGCCATTCATGCCTTCGTCCACGCCCGCATAATCGTGGTACTCCTGCCAGGATTTCGCTTTCGGGTCGGTATCCTTCAGGCTTTCACCATCGTACACGCGCATTTTGGAGTAGATGCTCGAGTTATCGGGATCTTTCAGACGCGACAGGATAGAGAAGCGCGCCAGCGTCTCAAGCGTGCCAGGTGCACAAGGCGCAGTGGACAGCTCACTGTGATTCAGCAGCTTTTCATAAATCTTAATTTCCTCAGACACGCGCAGGCAGTAAGGCACTTTAACGATGTAAACACGGTCGAGGAAAGCCTCGTTGTTTTTATTGTTGCGGAAGGTCACCCATTCGGATTCGTTTGAGTGCGCCAGGATGATGCCGTTAAACGGCAGGGCTGAAATCCCTTCCGTACCGTTGTAGTTTCCTTCCTGCGTGGCAGTAAGCAGGGGGTGCAGAACCTTAATCGGCGCTTTAAACATCTCAACGAATTCCATGATGCCCTGGTTGGCCCGGCACAGTGCGCCAGAGTAACCGTAGGCATCAGGATCGTTTTGCGCGTGGTTTTCAAGTTTGCGAATGTCGACCTTACCGACCAACGCAGAGATATCCTGGTTGTTCTCATCGCCCGGCTCTGTCTTGGCGATGGCTAACTGCTCAAGAATCGATGGCCAGACTTTAACGACTTTAAAGCGTGTAATATCCCCGCCAAAGTCATGCAGACGTTTGGCGGCCCAGGGCGACATAATGGTGCCAAGGTAGCGACGCGGTACGCCGTACTCTTTTTCCAGAATGTTAGCGTCTTCCTGCGGGTTGAACAGGCACAGCGGATGGTCGTTGACCGGACTGCGTTCGCCGTCGGCGCTGAGCACGTAGATAGGGACGCGTTGCATCAGCGATTTCAGGCGCTCAGCCAGGGAGGACTTACCGCCACCCACCGGACCCAGTAAATAGAGAATCTGCTTCTTCTCTTCAAGGCCTTGCGCTGCGTGTTTCAAATAGGAAACGATCTGCTCAATCGCTTCCTCCATACCGTAAAACTCTTCGAACGCTGGGTAACGTCCCATAACCCGGTTAGAAAAGATTCTGGAAAGGCGTGGCTCCTGGGCAGTGTCGACCATTACTGGCTCACCAATAGCCATTAAGAGTCGCTCTGCTGCGTTGGCGTATGCACTGCGATCCTGTTTACAGATAGTCAGAAATTCCTGCAGTGTGAACTCTTCGTCCTTGGCAGCTTCATAACGCTGACGATAGTGATCGAATATATTCATAGCGATGCCCGTCCTTTCGTTTTTAGCACAGGTAAAGGAGCAATAATCAGTGCTCGTACAGCTCCCGGAAGATATTAATCTGTTTACTACAGCAACCCTTATGCCAACCTGATCGTTCTTATCGGGATGGGCTTTGTTGAATAATAGGTAGGCTTTGTTGAATAATAGGTAATCATTCTGTTTTGTCTGCACTGTTTTGGTAGAAAACGCTGATGCCAGACAGAACACCGTCATACGCAAGCATGTAATGCATTGATTTTATGTTATCTGAAACAACCGTTTTCATAGTACCACAGCATAAAATCCATTTATTCAACAAAGCCATCGGGATGCAAAACTTTTATGGTTACTTGGTAAGTACAAAAACTCGGGTATTAAGTTTAACTGTAGAAGGCATTCAGGAAATTTCATCATAGATTTTTGATTAGTGAGCCACATATCAATAACAAAATCATTTTGTTGCGAAACGTTTTTCCTCAGTTACCCCCTGTTCTGTGATGCCTTCAACCCGGTTATGCCGCATTCTGCGGCAAACGCGGTAGATGATTTTGATATAAGGTTAATTCAGTCTGTAAAAAGCGTTAGACTCTATGTGTGATTGTTATATTTATGGAATGAATAAATTGTGAACCAATTCAAACTTAACGTGCTTATTGCACTTATCCCTTGTTATTTTTTGGGCCAGTCAGTACAAGCCGCACCCTTATCACTCGGTGCATCAGTGATTTATGCGCAGTCACCTTATCGTGGTGGACAGGACCGCTATTTGCCTGTTCCCATCATCAATTACGAAGGGGAAAAATTCTGGTTTAACACGCTGCAGGGTGGCTATTATGTGTGGAAAGACCCACAGGATCAGCTCTCTCTGTCGCTATTGGGTTCGCCTCAGCAATACGACCCGGATGACAACGATCTGGGGGATATGAAGGGGCTGGATAAGCGCCGGATGACGCTGATGGGCGGGGTGACTTACCGACATACGGATGACTGGGGCATCATACGGACCTCATTGTTGGGCGATGTGCTTAACAACAGCAACGGTATTGTCTGGGATTTGACCTATCTTTACCGTTTCAGCTTTGGCGACTTTACCTTTACGCCGGGAATTGGTGCATTGTGGAACAGCGCGAATCAAAACCGCTACTACTATGGCGTATCGGGTAACGAAAGCGATCGGACCGGAATTCGTCGTTATCATCCGGATGACAGCTGGTCGCCTTATGTGGAAATGAACGCCAGCTACAGCATTACCCCGCAGTGGAATGCCAGTCTTTCAGGGCGTTACACCCGCTTTGCCAGCGAAATCAAAGACAGTCCGATGGTTGATAAAAGCGGACAGTTTACGGTCTGGACAGGCGTCAGCTATACCTTCTGATGCGGCGCACCCCGGGAGTGCAGGCTGTGCGCTCTCAGGGTGCATATGCCCCCATTTAGTGCAGGAGAACCCGATGACAAAATATATCGATATTGCAGGTCAGCGTCAGATTCCGGCAATCGGTATTGGCACCTGGTATATGGGGGAGGATCCCGCCAGCCGGCAACAGGAAATCAGTGCGCTTCAGGCAGGGCTGGATGCCGGTTTGCGGCTGGTGGATACCGCTGAAATGTATGCAGAGGGTGGCGCCGAAGAAGTGGTAGGCGATGCCCTGAAGGGACGGCGTGATGAGGCCCTGCTGGTATCGAAAGTTTATCCATGGAATGCCGGGAAACAGGATGCCATCGCCGCCTGCGAGGCCAGCCTGCGTCGTCTGCAAACGGATCGAATTGATTTGTATCTTTTGCACTGGCGCGGCAGTGTGCCACTCGACGAAACCATCAGCGCGATGCAGACTTTGCAGCAGCAGGACAAAATTCGTGCGTGGGGTGTTTCAAACTTCGACAGCGAGGACATGGACGCCCTGTGGGCCGAAACGGGTGGCGAAAATTGTGCCACCAATCAGGTGCTTTATCATCTGGGTTCCCGCGGTATTGAATACGATTTGCTACCGCTCTGTCGCCAGCGCGCGATGCCGGTCATGGCGTATTGTCCCCTGGCACAGGTCGGTCGGTTACGCAGTCAGCTGTTTACCGACCCCGCTCTGAACGCAATTGCCCGCCAAAAAGGCATCACCGTGGCACAGCTTCTGCTGGCCTGGGCGATTCGGGATGGCGATGTCCTTGCCATCCCTAAAGCCAGTTCACTGGTACATGTTCGTGAAAATGCGGCTGCGCTGGACATTACCCTGAGCGAGGAGGACTGTCTCAGACTCGACAGGGCTTTTCCGCCGCCACAACACAAACTGCCGCTGGATGTGGTCTGAACGCGCTTCAGGCCTTATTTTTCAAACGTATTGTCGTCGCCAGTCGGGCAGGCTTGTCGCCTGCACTGCGCAACGGTTTGCTGATGCGCGCGGTTTCAACACACACCATCGTTTTATAACCCTCATTTGGCATGTCCGGCATGCTACACGACAGCGCCACACCGGGATTCCACGTGACAACGTCACTATGGTGATGGTGGTACACTTCAATTTGCCGTTTTCCAGCCAGATCGTTGATAACTGAACAGTCTTTTGGCGCAGTGAAGATACGATCCACGCGCTCGGTAAAGCGCTGTTTACCCTCGCTCTGACCCGGCTGGTTATCTTTGACCTTGTCGATGTAATGTTCACCCAGTCCGGTGACCTCAACGCTCGCACTGTCCGCCACGTTAAAATAGCTGTGTAGCGCGGCTGTCGATTCATAATCACCGTAGGCTTCCAGCTCAATTTCGCAATGCTGGCCCAGACGGAAGCGGGCGATAAGGGTAAAGTCATGCGGCCACAGCTTCAGCGTTTGTGGGGTACTTTCCAGCACAAATGTCAGCAGCACGCCGTCTTCGTTTTCATCATGCGCAGAGAGCGTCCATGACTGATTTCGGGCAAAGCCATGGGCAGGCTCTCCTGCCGGTCCAAACCAGGGCCAGCAAATCGGTACACCGCCGCGAATCGCCTTACCAGGCAGGAAAGGGCTCTTATCGCTCAGCCAGATGACGGGCTTCTCACCGCTCGGTTGCCAGGCAATCAGATGCGCGCCCTGTAAGGTTACGGCCGCCCGTACACGCGGATGGCTGACAATGATAACCGGGAGTTCACCCACCTGACGTTGCGACAGATAAGGCGTGATTTGTTTAACCACGGGAAGGGAAAAGAGTTTGTCTTGCATGCCTGACTCCATAGTGAAGGGATCAAAAAAAGGGTGACCGAAGTCACCCTTATTGTCTCGTGTCTGGCTGCCTTATTTAGCAGCAACCAGCGCAATCAGGTCGAGAACTTTGTTTGAATAACCGGTTTCGTTATCGTACCAGGAAACCAGTTTAACGAAGTTGTCATTCAGCGCGATACCGGCTTTGGCATCGAATACTGAGGTCAGAACTTCGCCGTTGAAGTCGGTAGAAACCACGTCATCTTCAACGTAGCCCAGCACGTCTTTCATCTCGCCTTCAGCCGCGGCTTTGATAGCGGCACAAATTTCTTTGTAAGACGCAGCTTTTTCCAGACGAACGGTCAGGTCAACAACAGAAACGTTAGGCGTAGGTACGCGGAATGCCATACCGGTCAGTTTGCCGTTCAGTTCTGGCAGCACTTTACCTACCGCTTTAGCGGCGCCGGTAGAAGACGGGATGATGTTCTGTGATGCACCACGACCACCGCGCCAGTCTTTGTGAGACGGGCCATCAACGGTTTTCTGCGTTGCGGTAGTGGCGTGTACGGTGGTCATCAGGCCTTCAACGATACCAAATTTATCGTTGATGACTTTTGCCAGCGGTGCCAGGCAGTTAGTGGTACAAGAGGCGTTAGAAACGATGTCCTGGCCTTGGTATTTGTCGAAGTTAGCACCACGAACAAACATTGGGGTGTCATCTTTAGATGGACCGGTCAGAACCACTTTTTTCGCGCCAGCAGTGATGTGCTTACGTGCGGTTTCGTCGGTCAGGAAGATACCGGTTGCTTCAGCAACGACGTCAACGCCCACTTCGCCCCACTTCAGGTTAGCCGGATCTTTCTCAGCGGTAACACGGATTTTCTTACCGTTAACAACCAGAGCGCCGTCCTGTACTTCAACGGTGCCGTCAAAACGGCCGTGAGTAGAGTCGTACTTCAGCATGTACGCCATGTAGTCAGCGTCCAGCAGGTCGTTGATAGCAACGATTTCGATGTCAGAGCGCTGTTGAGCAGCACGGAAAACGATGCGACCGATACGGCCAAAACCGTTGATACCTACTTTGATAGTCATATATTCCACCAGCTAGTTGTTAGTGAATAAAAGGTTGGCTGTAAAATTACAAAAACCTTACCAGGCGTCAAGCGGAATCGTGTCAATTGTTGCGACAGGTCAATCCACCGAACAGGAATTATTTAACGCGCAACCGCTTGCGCGCTTCCGCGAACATCGTGCTCTGTTGAAACCTTCGCCGAATATATAGGGATATGCCAGAGAAAAGGTGATCAAAATCACAAATCCACCTTGTAAGATACGGACCGAAGGGCAGAGCACAAAAAAAGACCCGACTAATGTTGATCATTTGTTAGAATACTAGTCGATTTTTTCAGAATGACATCCCGGAATTGCTCAAATGCCTAAAGAAACCGCACCCGACGCAAAAATCGCCCAGTTAACTGAGATGCAGCGCTATGTCACGCAACAGCGTGGCACGGAGCCGCCGTACAGCGGTGCGCTGCTGCATAACAAGCAGGAAGGGATTTATCACTGCCTGGTGTGCAACGCGCCCTTGTTTCTTTCAGAGACGAAATACGATTCAGGCTGTGGCTGGCCGAGTTTTTATGAGCCCGTCAGCGATGAGGCTATTCGTTATCTGGAAGATAACTCGCACGGTATGCAGCGTATTGAAATCCGTTGCGGCAACTGTGATTCTCATCTCGGCCATGTTTTCCCTGATGGGCCGCAGCCGACCGGTGAGCGTTACTGTGTGAACTCAGCCTCGCTGAACTTCACCAGTCCACAAGGCGACGAGATTAAGGGCTAACAATGAAACAGCAACTTGAAGCCATGCTTGATGCTATGACACCCGAAATTTATGAACGCCTGATGACGGCCGTTGAAACCGGAAAATGGCCGGATGGAGTGGCGCTGACGCAGCAACAGCGTGATAACAGCCTGCAGTTGGTTATGATGTGGCAGGCGCGCAATAATGATGCGCCACAGCATATGACCATCGGCAAAAATGGCGAAATGGTGACCAAATCGAAAAAGCAGTTGAAAGAAGAGTTTGGGATCGAACCGGACGTCACGCGCATTCATCTGCATTAATGGCGCGGTAAGTCGCCAGTCAGCCACGCGCAGGCGGGCACGATGTGGAAGAGTAAAAAAGGCTGGCGCGTAGCCAGCCCTTTTTCAGATAATGACGGCCCCCTGAGCCGCCATCTGCGCCAGCGCAATATCGCTGTCTTCTGGGTTGAGATTAACGCCACGGCAGCCTGCCGCCACGACCTCGACCTGATAACCCAGTTCAAGTGCATCCAGCACGCTGTACTTCACGCAGTAATCCGTCGCCAGGCCCAGCATGACCAGATGCGTGATATCGCGTGCGCGTAACCAACTGTCCAGTTCTGTCTTGCGTCGGTGTCCGTTGTCAAAAAAGGCGCTGTAGCTGTCTACGTCCTGATCCTGCCCTTTATGGAAAACCGCGTCGAACAGGCTGCGATCAAGTCCGGGATGAAAATCAGCCCCCGCAGAATGCTGCACGCCATGATCCGGCCACCAGATCTGTGGCAGGCCGTTGAGTTCACCGAGGGTATAGACAGGTTCGCCGGATACGGAAGCAAAACTACCGTGATCGGCTGGATGCCAGTCCTGCAGGGCTACGACGCACTCACCATTCTCATGAAAAGCACGAGCGTAGCGGTTAGCAACCTCGACCGTATGATCGCCTTCTTTGACGGCCATTGGGCCGCCGGGGCAGAAGTCGTTCTGGATGTCGATAATGATTAATGCCCGTTTCATTGCCGTTGACTCCATCTTAGTCGTCTGTCAGTTCGCCACGCAGGTTCTGCTGCATTTTGGCGCGGATCTGATCGCTGGACAGATCCTGGCTCAACAGATAGTGAAGTTTCGTCAGCGCCGCTTCAACCGTCAGATCAAAGCCGCTGATGACGCCAGCGTGCTCCAGAGCATTCCCGGTGGCATAGCCACCCATATTGACCTTGCCAGAAATACACTGGGTCAGGTTGACGACCACAATGCCGCGTTCGCTGGCCTGCTGAAGTTCAGACAGAAACTCGGCGTTTTGCGGCGCGTTACCGACACCGTACGAGCGTAAAATCAGCGCCTTAACCGGCTGACGTAAAAAGTTACGCACGACATCTGCAGAGATGCCCGGATAAATTGTCACCACGCCAATAGGTTGCGGGGTAATGGTATGAACAATCAGCTCGCCTTTGCCCTGAGGTGCAGGCGGCGTATTAAGACGACGGATATGAATCCCGGCTTCCAGCAAGGCTGACAGGTTGGGGGACGCAAAGGCGTTGAAACCGTCCGCGTGCGCTTTAGTGGTACGGTTACCGCGATAGAGTGTGTTGTTGAAAAACAGCGTCACCTCGTTGATGGGATAATTCGCAGCGACGTAAAGGGAATTAAGCAGGTTTTGTTGGCCATCGGAACGCAGTTCGGCTAACGGAATCTGTGAGCCCGTAACGATGACCGGCTTAGCCAGATTTTCGAGCATAAACGACAGGGCAGAAGCGGTAAATGCCATGGTATCCGTGCCGTGCAGAATGACAAAACCATCATAGCGATCATAGTTCAGCCGGATATCTTCGGCGATCGACTGCCAGTCCTGCGGGGTCATGTCAGAAGAGTCAATCAGAGGCTGATACTCATGAATCGTGAAGTCAGGCATTTCCGGGCGATGAAACTCAGGCATCTTCGCCAGTTTCTGCTGCAGATGACCAGAAACCGGAATATAACCTTGAGCAGAACGTTGCATACCGATGGTACCGCCCGTGTAGGCAACGTAAATATTTTTCTTTTGCATAGGTAAACTCAGACTTGCCGTAAAACGGGCAGTATAAGGGGAACAGCAGGGAAAAGCAGCCCGACAAGCAGTCGGGCTGAGAGGTTTATCGCACTTCGCCGCAGTTCAGGCAGAAGGCATAGCGGTTTTGCGGATCGTTCAGATGGTCAAACAGGCCGGGCTGATTCTTCATCGCGCTCATCACATCGTACATGGGCGCAGGCAGCCAGGCTTTCATCGTGTCAGGCAGCACGGCCTGAACAGACGCGTTCATCTGATTCAGCATCACGTCAAGGAAGCCGGGATCTTCCTGATACCCGTCAAGCTCTGGCTGGGAAACCTTCGCCAGCTCAGCCGCTTTTTTCACCGCATCGTCAAAATCGCCCAGCGCATCGACCAGACCATTGGCTTTGGCATCGCTGCCCGTCCAGACGTGCCCCTGCGCGATGGCATCGATCTGTTCCGGTGTTTTATGGCGCGATGTCGCCACCAGTCCCACGAAGTTGTGGTAGCCGTTTTCAATGGTCAACTGCATCAGTTGCTGCACTTCCTCAGGCAGCGCTTTGGTGCTTGCGACGTCTGCCAGGGGTGAGGTCGCGACGCCATCGGTATGCACACCAATCGAGGCCAGGCTGTTCTCCAGCGTGTTAATCACGCCAAAGATGCCGATAGAGCCGGTCAGCGTGCTGGGGCTGGCAATAATGTAGCTGGCTGGCGTCGAGATCCAGTAGCCGCCCGAGGCTGCCATACCGCCCATGGAGACCACAATCGGTTTGCCTGCCGCTTTCGCTGCGGCCAGTTCCGAACGAATCGCTTCGGACGCCGTAACGCTGCCGCCCGGGCTGTTCACCCGCAAAATAATGGCCTTGATTTTGGGATCCAGTCGGGCATCGCGGATCTGCGCCGCTGTCGTATCGCCGCCCACATTACCCGGCGTTTCATCACCATCAATGATGGCACCGCTGGCAAGGATCACGGCAATGTTGCCTTTTTGCTGGCTGGCATCCTGTTTAACGTTGTAATCATAAATGCTGACGTTACGGTAATCGTTGTTTTGCTTATCGAAGCCAAATGCCTGGATAAGCGCCTGGTCCGCGTCAGCGCGTGAGCCCAGCACATCGACCAGTTTGTTATCCAGCGCATATTTTCCGGTATCGCCCTTAACGGCCTGCAGACCTGCGATAATAGCGGCAGCGCCAGGGAACAACTGCTCAGGCGTAATCTGGCGGTTAGCAGACACGGTATTCAGGTAATTTTGCCAGAGCTGGCCAATCCAGCGGCTATCTGCGTCACGCGCCGCTGGCGACATATCGTCACGCAGGAAGGGCTCAACGGCTGATTTATAGGTGCCCACGCGGAAAACGTGTGAATTGACTTTCAGCTTGTCGAGCAACGTTTTGTAGTAGAGACCGTTGGTGGCAAAGCCGTGCAAATCAACGGTGCCCTGTGGCGACAGATAGATTTTCGTCGCATAGCTGGCAAGGTAGTACTGCGCCTGGCTATAGCTGTCGCCTAAGGCGTAAACAGGCTTACCGCTGTCGCGGAACTCGCGTAACGCTTTACCTACATATTGCAGAGAAGGCTGATCGCCGCCAGCAAAATCACGCAGGTCTAAAACCAGACCTTTAATATTGCTGTCACCTTTGGCCTGACGAATAGCATCCACTACATCAAACAGGGAGTTTTCCTGCAGACGATCGCTACTGGTGCCTAATAACTGACGACCAATTTTGCTCAGACGGTTGCTGACGGAGGGTTTGTCGACCAGCACACCGGTCAAATCCACTTTTAGCGCACCTTGCTGTACCGGGGCGGAGGAACGGCTGCCTGAGCCGCTGATCTGAAGCCAGATCCCCACACAGACAATAATTAAGAAAACCAGAAACAGGTTGAGAATACATTCCCTGATAAAATTCAACACTCGCCAGGTCCAGCGGAACAGACCCGCAATTATTCGCCACAGTGTGCGCATCACATTCTCCATTTTGATATAGCCGGAAATAGCCACCAGGCGGGCCAGGTCTCCGTTAACGACCTCATCCTAAAGAGCAGCGAAACAAAAGTCAGCAGGAAATCACCCTGGACTGTTACAAAAAATCCACTTGTGCCAGGATTACCCGTGCTTTTACTGTCAGGAGAAAAACATGGACGCACTAGAATTACTGGTTAATCGTCGTTCGGCCTCGCGTCTGGCGGAACCGGCCCCCAGCGGTGAAGCGCTGGATAACATCCTGCGCGCGGGCATGCGCGCACCCGATCACGGCGGCCTGCAACCCTGGCGATTTATTATTGTTGAAAATGAAGGCCGCGATCGCCTGAGTCAGCTACTGGAAAAAGCGGCGCGGGACAACCAGATGGATGAGAAAGCCATCAATAAAGCCAGTCAGGCGCCGTTCCGTGCGCCCATGATCATCACCGTCGTGGCGCACTGCGAGATCAATCACAAGGTACCGCGCTGGGAACAAATCGCCTCTGCCAGCTGTGCCGTGATGGCGATGCAGATGGCTGCTGTCGCCCAGGGCTTTAATGGCATCTGGCGGAGCGGCGTCTGGACCGACGATCCGCAGGTGCGTGAGGCGTTCGGCTGCCGTGAGCAGGACGCGATTGTGGGCTTCCTCTATCTGGGCACGCCGCAGCTTAAGTCCAGCACCACCGTGGTTCATCCCGACACGGCACCCTTCGTCCGCTATTTCTGAACCTGTCTGAACCGCGCGATGCGCGGTAAACTGCGCACGTAATGAGCGAAGCGTTTCCTCGCAGATCCGGCACGCTTATCAGCAGCGTGCCGCCAGGCTACTATAGCGCTGTCTTCACTGGCAGCGCCGCGTGCTGTGTCCGGGGAAACCGGCTGCCTGCATCCGATGGCGCCAGGCCGTGATCCTGCACTGTCGTCGTGCACGGGGCAGGCGCTGCCATCATTGTTGTTCGCTGACGTTAAGGATTACCCGATTTAATGCGTTTGTTTATAGCAGAGAAACCCAGCCTCGGACGGGCCATTGCCGATGTGTTACCTAAACCGCACCGCCGCGGTGACGGATTCATTGCCTGTGGCAATGATCAGGTCGTCACCTGGTGCGTAGGGCATTTACTTGAGCAGGCGCAGCCCGATGCTTATGACGGCCGTTACGCACGCTGGTCACTGGCCGATCTGCCCATTATTCCTGAAAAGTGGCGCCTGCAGCCGCGGCCCTCTGTCGCTAAGCAGCTTAAAGTGGTTGAGGGGTTGCTGGCGCAGGCGGACGAAGTGGTTCACGCCGGTGACCCGGATCGGGAAGGGCAACTGTTAGTGGACGAAGTGCTGGATTACCTGCAACTGCCCGCCGAGAAACGCAGTAAGGTGCAGCGCTGCCTGATCAACGATCTCAATCCTCAGGCGGTCGAACGCGCAGTCAGTCGCCTGCGTGAAAACCGTGAGTTTATCCCCCTGTGTGTTTCCGCCCTGGCTCGCGCCCGGGCGGACTGGCTGTATGGCATCAACATGACCCGCGCCTGGACGTTAATGGGCCGTAATGCCGGTTACGATGGCGTATTGTCGGTGGGGCGGGTGCAAACACCCGTGCTGGGGCTGGTGGTGCGCCGCGACGAAGAGATCGAAAACTTTGTGCCGAAAGACTATTTTGAAGTTAAAGCGCATATCGTGACGCCAGATGACATCCGCTTTGTTGCCAACTGGGTCCCCAGTGAAGCCTGTGAGCCCTGGCAGGATGAAGAAGGGCGCTTACTCAAGCGGAGTCTGGCAGAGCATGTGGTTGCCCGCATTACCGGTCAGCCTGCGCGTGTCACCGCATACAGTGATAAGCGCGAAAGCGACACTGCGCCACTCCCGTTTTCGCTCTCGGCACTGCAGATTGAGGCGGCAAAACGCTTTGGCCTCAGCGCGCAGGCGGTGCTGGATATCTGTCAGCGGTTGTATGAAACCCACAAACTGATTACCTATCCCCGTTCCGACAGTCGCTATTTGCCCGATGAGCATTTTGCTGGTCGTCACGCAGTGCTGAATGCCATTCAGGTTCACCAGCCCGATCTGACGTCGCCTGCGGAGTTTGATGCCGATCGTAAAAACCGCTGTTGGGACGACAAAAAAGTGGATGCGCACCATGCCATTATTCCTACAGCACGCGCCAGTGCTGTCAGGCTTAATGACAATGAACAGCAGGTTTATGGCCTGATCGCGCGTCAGTATCTGATGCAGTTCTGCCCGGATGCGATGTTTCGTAAATGCACTATTGAACTGGATATTGCGGGCGGTAAATTCGTGGCGAAGGCCCGCTTTCTGGCTGAGGCGGGTTGGCGTGCTTTGCTGGGCAGTAAAGAGCGTGATGAAGAAAATGACGGCATGCCGCTGCCGGTCGTGGCGGAAGGGGACGTCCTGCTGTGTGAGCACGGCGAGGTGCTGGCCAAGCAAACGCAGCCACCTCGTCATTTTACGGATGCCACGCTTCTGTCAGCCATGACCGGTATCGCGCGTTTTGTTCAGGATAAAGAATTAAAGAAAGTGCTTCGTGCGACCGATGGTTTAGGAACGGAAGCCACGCGCGCGGGGATCATAGAATTATTGTTCCGCCGGTCATTTTTACAGAAGAAAGGGCGCTATATTCATTCTACCGACACGGGTAAGGCGTTGATCCATTCGTTACCGGATCTGGCAGCCCGGCCGGACATGACCGCCCAGTGGGAATCGACACTGACACGGATTAGTGAAAAGGCCTGCCGTTATGATGAGTTTATGCAACCGCTGGTGCACACGCTGAGTGGGCTTATTCATCAGGCACGGCAGCAACCGTCGGGACAGGCGTTTCGTGGGTTACCGTCCACCGGACAAAAACGTCCGCAGCGCAAAGCACGGCGTAAAACTAAGGAAACCGAATAATGCGTAAAACTGCACTGCTCATGCTGGCCGCACTGATTGTCTGTGGGCCGGCCCAGGCGAATTATCATCCGTCTACAGGCGGAACTAACACGGATGTGATTGTTGATATGCCGCGGGAAGCCTGGACTCAGGGACAAAATAATCAGCAGAACTGTATGCAGTGCTGTATTTTCGAAAACCGTAATTATACCGAGGGCGCAGTCGTGAAATCAGAAGGCGTCCTGTTACAGTGCGCGCGTGACGAAAAATCGCTGGGGACGAACAACCTGATCTGGAAAATAGTGAAATAGAAAACGCGTGGTGGGCGGGCGCACCACGCGTCAGCGCTATCAGAAGCGGAAGGTTGACCAGACCGGGGCATGGTCAGAGGGTTTTTCCATGCCACGAATATCGTAGTCGATACCGCTCTCAATGCAGTGCGAGGCCAGCCCGGTGCTGGCCAGCAGCAGGTCAATGCGCAGACCGCGATTGTCATCGAACCCTTTAGAACGGTAATCGAACCAGGAAAAACGGTCACAGGTATCGGGATTATGCGCACGCCAGGTATCGACCAACCCCCAGCTTAACAGCCTGTCCATCCATTCCCGCTCTTCGGGCAGGAAAGAACACTTACCGGTACGCAGCCAGCGTTTACGGCTGTCTTCGCCAATCCCAATATCCAGGTCGGTGCTGCTGATATTCATATCGCCCATGATCAGCACGGGCTTATCCGCCGTAAGACTCTCGCTCAGATAGCTTTGCAGATCGCGGTAAAATTTTTCTTTGGCCGGAAACTTTGTCGGGTGGTCTCGGCTCTCGCCCTGCGGAAAATAGCCATTTATCAAGGTAATATCGCCAATCGGGCTGGGGATTTCAGCCATGATCAGGCGACGCTGCGCATCCTCGCCATCGCCCGGAAACCCCCGACGCACGGAGACCGGCTGAACCTTGGTCAACAGTGCCACACCGTAATGGCCTTTCTGACCGTGATAAAACACGTTGTAGCCCAGCTTAGCCACATCCTCGAGCGGGAACATATCATCATGGACTTTCGTTTCCTGCAGACCAATGACGTCAGGCTGATGCTTCTCGACCAGTGCTTCGAGTTGATGGGGACGTGCCCGCAAGCCGTTAATATTGAATGAAATAAATTTCATGAGATAACCTTCAGCGAATGATAGGCAGGATGGTAGCGATTTTTGCCGGAAATGTCATGGCAGAGCAGGGCAATTTCAGCGAGTGGTGGACAGCACGGGCCAGAGAGCACGACACACGGTCAGCGGGAACAGAAAACCAGAGTGGTTTCCAGAAGCGTTTACTCAGGCGATGCCCGGCACGAACGCTGAACAAAGGTTCTTATCCCTTTTCGCACAGAACAGGCTGACTGATTTGCATGTCGGAATGAAGATGCTAAATGCGAGATGGTGGTGGGAGAAGGATGATTCGGCGCGTTGCGCCTCACCCTACGGGCCGCGCTAATGCGCGTTGTCTCGCGGTGCCCGACGCGAACGCTGGTCGAAGGTTCTCATCCCTCTCCATGCAGTACAGGCTGACTGAGTTGCATGTCGGAATGAAGATGCTAAATGCGAGATGGTGGTGGGAGAAGGATTCGAACCTTCGAAGTCTGTGACGGCAGATTTACAGTCTGCTCCCTTTGGCCGCTCGGGAATCCCACCAGGGACTGAATTGTTGTGCTCTGAAGCGGGGCGCATCATACCAAATGGATTCAGACTGTAAAGCGGACTCAGGCAAATCACGAACCGTTTGCCCACTTTTTACGCGTAGCGCTGGAATGTCAGCCAGTCCAGCGCCGTGGCGGTTAAAGAATAATCGTGCGGTTGCCGTAAACAAACACACGCTGACCCAGCACTTTATCTAACGCGCGGCTCAGCACATTCTTTTCTACATCACGTCCGGCACGCATCATCTCTTCTGCTGTATAGCTGTGATCGACGTTGATGACGTCCTGCATAATGATCGGACCTTCATCCAGGTTGTCATTAACGTAGTGCGCCGTCGCACCAATGATTTTAACGCCGCGTTCATAAGCTTGGTGATAAGGGCGTGCGCCGATAAAGGCAGGCAGGAACGAGTGATGAATATTGATGATCTGATTCGGGTAGCGCTGGACGAAGCCCGGCGTCAGCACGCGCATATATTTGGCAAGCACCACATAATCTGGCTGGTAACGATCAATTTCGTCCGCCATCTTATTATCATGCTCTTCACGCGAAAGCCCTTCATGACTGACCAACACAAACGGAATATCAAAACGCTCGACCAGCGAGCGCAGCGTTTCATGGTTACCGATGACGGCGGCTATTTCCATATCCAGCCCGCCAAACGCGCTCTTCATCAGCAGGTCGCCCAGGCAGTGGGCTTCTTTGGTGACCAGAATAACGACGCGGCGACGGCCTGCGCTGTGCAGTTCACGTACCGAGCCCTGAGGAAGGGCGCTGTCAAGATCGGCCAGTAAAGTATTGTCGTTAAAAATCCCTTCCAGCTCTGTGCGCATGAAAAAACGCCCGGTGCGATGATCAACAAACTCATTGTTTTGCACGATATTCAGTTCGTGCTTGTAACAAATATTGGTGATTTTGGCGATCAGACCTTTTGCATCGGGACAAATGGTTCGTAAAACTTTTCTTTGCATGGTTTGCGCTTGCATCTCAATCAGAGTCCTGTCAAAGCATTAAGGGTAAAACCGTTACGCAGGCAACTGCCTTAACCGCAACATTTTTTGTATTTTTTGTCGGCGCCACATGGACAGCGATCGTTGCGCCCGATGGCGGGCGTCATTCCGTCGACATAGTACCAGCGACTGTCCTCGCGAAGAAAGCGTGAACGCTCGTACATCGCCCGATTAACACCGTTTTCAGCAAAACGTGCAAAAAAAGTGACGAAAGATTCGTCTTTGTGGCGCCCCTCATCACAACGTGTGATGTTCAGGCTGAGCCATTCAGTACCAGCGAAACTTTCAGTCACTAAGTCAGCCAGCGCCGGAACGCGGCTGGTGGGATGCCAGGTGGCGACGAGGTAATCGACGTCTTGTTTGACATAAGCGCAGTAGCGGGAGCGCATAAGTTGTTCAGCTGATAAGGGAATTTCTGTTCCTTTAACAAAGGGCTGACAACATAGGCTATACTGCTTGCCGCTACAGCATGGGCAAGATTCGGACACACATTCTCCTGTTAATAACAGTGATTGTTAATGATATCGTTTACTTTATCCGACCCACGCGTGTGATGCCATGTATTGACGCCAGGACCCGAGTAAGATGAGAAAGCAAAAAATTGGATTGGCTCTGGGTTCCGGTGCCGCCAAAGGATGGGCGCATATTGGCGTTATCGAAGCGTTGGAGAGCGCAGGTATCAACATTGATGTCGTGGCAGGCTGTTCCATCGGTGCACTGGTGGGCGCAGCTTACGTCAATCATCGTCTCCCGCACATGAAAAAGTGGGTGAGTGCGTTTAGCTACTGGGATGTCATCCGTCTGATGGATCTGTCCTGGCAGCGAGGCGGACTGTTACGCGGAGAACGGGTATTCAACCATGTCCGGCAACTCATTACGCACGACGCGATTGAATCGTGCGGAAAGCCGTTTGGTGTGGTGGCAACCAATTTAAGTACCGGTCGCGAGCTGTGGCTGACCGAGGGTGAATTACATCAGGCGGTACGTGCGTCCTGCAGTATGCCAGGTTTATTACCGCCCGTCGGCTACAATGGATATTGGCTGGTGGATGGTGCGGTGGTGAATCCGGTACCGATCTCCCTGACGCGCGCGCTGGGGGCGGATGTCGTGATTGCTGTCGATCTTCAGCACGACGCGCATCTGATGCCGCAGAATGCGATGGCGCTGACATCCCAGAGTTCAGAAGAACATGCGGCGGCTGTGGCGCTCAATCTCGACTGGCGTGGGAAACTGCGACAGCGTCTGGTCAATTTTACGCAGCGCCGGGCCTCGCAAATGCCGGGCGCCATGGAGATCATGGCCACGTCCATCCAGGTGCTGGAAAATCGCCTGAAGCGAAACCGGATGGCAGGCGATCCGCCTGATGTGCTTATCCAGCCATTTTGTCCACAGATATCCACGTTGGATTTTCATCGTGCAGAAGAAGCAATTGCGGCTGGGAAGGTTGCCGTTGAGAAACAAATGGATGAATTATTACCGCTGGTCCGTAGAAGATAATCTGGTTGTTCACGCACAGATGTTACTTCGGTCTATTCTGAAAGGCGCAACTGCGTTTTATGAACTATCGGGTACGCAGGGGGATGGAATGGAAAAACCACTGATCGGCAAAAAGATACTCATTGTCGAAGATGAGGCCGTTTTCCGTTCGCTTTTAAACCAGTTTTTAACATCAATGGGGGCTGTCACTGTTGAGGCTGAAGATGGTCTGGAAGCTATTGCGCAACTGGATAAACATGCCGTCGAACTGGTGATTTGTGACCTGGAAATGCCGCGCATGAACGGAATTCAGTTTGTCGAACATCTGCGCAGCCACGGCAATACACTGCCCATTCTGATAATTTCCGCGACCGAAAATATGTCCGACATCGCGCAGGTTTTACGTCTGGGCGTACAGGATGTGTTGCTAAAACCCCTGAAGAATTTTGAACGTTTCCGTGAAGCGGTATACGAATGCCTCTATCCGTCGATGTTTACCTCGAAAGTCGAGGAAGATGAACAGCTGTTTCAGGACTGGGATGCATTGGTGCGCGATCCTTCCGCTGCGGCAAAATTACTGAAAGAACTGCAGCCCCCGGTCCAGCAGCGCATTGCCCATTGTCGGGTAAATTATCGCCAGTTAACCATGGCGGAGCAGCCCGGGCTGGTGCTAGATATTGCGGCGTTATCTGACAAAGATTTGGCTTTTTATTGTCTCGATGTCACCCGTGCGGGCGACAACGGCGTGCTGGCGGCTTTATTATTGCGCGCCCTGTTTAACGGATTATTACAAGAACAGTTATCAGGACAGAAACAGCGATTACCTGAGTTAAGCAGTTTACTCAGACAGGTTAATCTGCTGCTACGGCAGGCGAATTTAACCGGACAGTTCCCTCTGTTAGTTGGATACTACCATCGCGGATTAAAAAACCTGGTGCTGGTTTCTGCTGGCCTGAATGCCACATTACATGTTCAGGCCCATCAAATTCAACTCAGTAATGGCGTTCCGCTTGGCACTATGGGCAGTACGCATATTAACCAGATTAGCCAGCGTGCGGACGACTGGCAGTGCCATATTTGGGGCGCCGGGGGCCGTATACGACTGATGTTATCGTCTGAGCAATAAACACCGAAGGGTAATTTATACTTACCCGCAAGACAGTGCCAGAAGTTAGCTTTACACTTGGGTAATAGTCTTAAATTCTACGGATAGATGCCTTCCAGGATAAATCCGTTCGCGAGTAACTGATATACTCATTTCCGAATTTAAACCGACATATCAAGCATTAAAACTTGAACGGCCTATAAGAGAGGTATTTTGATGTCTGCCTATAAGACCAAAGTTAAAAAAGCGGTAATCCCGGTAGCAGGTTTGGGTACGCGTATGCTTCCTGCGACGAAAGCGATTCCAAAAGAAATGTTACCGCTGGTTGATAAGCCGTTAATTCAGTATGTCGTTAATGAGTGTATTGCTGCGGGTATCAATGAAATTGTGCTGGTAACCCACTCGTCTAAGAACGCCATTGAAAACCATTTTGATACCAGTTTCGAACTGGAGTCAATGCTGGAAAAACGCGTTAAGCGTCAGCTGCTGGATGAAATTCAGTCCATCTGTCCTCCACACGTGACCATCATGCAGGTCCGTCAGGGCATCGCTAAAGGCCTGGGCCACGCGGTAATGTGTGCGCACCCGCTGGTCGGTGATGAGCCTGTTGCCGTCATCCTGCCTGATGTGATCATCGACGAATATGAGTCAAACCCAACCAAAGATAACCTGGCGGAAATGCTGAGCCGTTATGAAGAGTCTGGCCGCAGCCAGATCATGGTTGAGCCTGTCAGTGATGTAACCGCTTATGGTGTTGTTGACTGCAAGGGCGCAGAACTGAACCCGGGCGACAGCGCACCGATGGTCGGTGTGGTTGAGAAACCAAAAGCGTCTGAAGCGCCTTCTAATCTGGCTGTGGTGGGGCGTTATGTTCTGTCCGCAGATATCTGGCCACTGCTGGCAAAAACGCCTCCAGGTGCAGGCGGTGAAGTACAGCTCACGGATTCTATCGCCATGCTGATGGAAAAAGAGACCGTTGAAGCTTACCACCTGAAAGGGGTCAGCCATGACTGCGGTAACAAACTGGGATACATGCAGGCTTTCGTCGAATATGGTGTTCGCCATCCGGTGCTGGGCAAAGAGTTCTCTGAGTGGCTCAATAAAACCGTTAGCGATTAAAAATTTAAAACACAGGATAGCGTAATGAAAGTCACTGTATTTGGTATCGGCTATGTCGGTCTGGTTCAGGCTGCGGTGTTGGCCGAAGTCGGACATGACGTTCTCTGTATTGATGTCGATGAAAAAAAGGTTGAGAACCTCAAAAAGGGTCAGATTCCTATTTTTGAACCGGGCCTGACGCCGCTGGTTAAGTCTAACTATGAATCCGGTCGCCTGAAGTTCAGCACCGATGCTGCACTGGGCGTTAACCATGGCGTGATGCAGTTTATCGCCGTAGGCACACCGCCTGATGAAGATGGTTCGGCCGATCTGAAATATGTTACTGCCGTGGCACGCACCATTGCTCAGCATATGACCGATCATAAAGTGGTCATCGATAAATCTACCGTACCGGTTGGAACGGCTGACAGAGTCCGTGCGGTCATGACGGAAACCCTGCAGGCGCGTGATGCCAATATCAGCTTTGATGTGGTATCCAACCCCGAGTTCCTGAAAGAAGGGGCGGCGGTTGCTGACTGTATGCGTCCCGAGCGCATCGTTGTCGGCACGGATAATGATGCTGTCGTGGAACTGTTGCGTGAGCTCTATGAGCCCTTCAACCGCAACCACGATCGTATGATCCTGATGGATATTCGCAGTGCAGAGCTGACGAAGTACGCTGCCAACTGTATGCTGGCGACCAAAATCAGCTTTATGAATGAAATTTCCAATCTCGCGGAACGTTTAGGTGCGGATATCGAAAAAGTGCGCCAGGGGATTGGTTCTGACTCACGTATCGGCTATCACTTTATCTATCCTGGCTGCGGTTATGGCGGTTCCTGTTTCCCGAAAGATGTGCAGGCGCTCATTCGTACGGCGGAATCCATTGGCTATACACCACGTCTGTTAAAAGCGGTGGAAGACGTCAATGACAGCCAGAAAACTAAGCTGCCCGCCTTTATCAAACGTCATTTTGGTGACGATCTTAAAGGGAAGACGTTTGCGCTGTGGGGACTGTCGTTCAAACCGAATACCGACGATATGCGTGAAGCATCGAGCCGTGTATTGATGGAAGCGCTGTGGGAAGCAGGTGCGTCTGTACAGGCTTTCGATCCGGAAGCGATGGATGAAGCACAGCGCATCTACGGTCACCGCGACGATTTGAAGCTGATGGGCACCAAAGAATCAGCGTTACAGGGCGCAGATGGCCTGGTAATTTGCACTGAGTGGCAAAATTTCCGTGCCCCTGACTTCGACGTGATCAAAAATGCACTGAAACAACCCGTGATTTTTGATGGACGTAACCTGTATGATCCAGAGCGTCTCAGCAAGCGCGGCTTCGTTTATTACGCTATTGGCCGCGGAGCGTCCATCCAGGCTGTGTGATTAATGAGGGATTTATGAATTTTCTGGTAACCGGCGCAGCAGGCTTTATTGGCTTCCATGTGAGCCAACGCCTGTTGGCCGCCGGTCACCAGGTTGTCGGTATTGACAACCTGAATGACTATTATGATGTCAGCCTCAAACAAGCCCGTCTTGATTTGATCGGCGACAACCCATCTTTTACGTTTGTTAAAACCGATTTGGCCGACCGTCAGGCCATTGCAGCACTTTTCGAACAGCACAAATTTCAGCGTGTTATTCACCTGGCCGCTCAGGCTGGTGTGCGCTATTCCCTTGAAAACCCGCATGCGTATGTGGATGCCAATGTTATTGGGCATCTGAATATTCTTGAAGGGTGCCGTCATCATCGTGTTGAACATCTGCTCTATGCGTCGTCCAGCTCCGTTTATGGACTGAACAGTAAGCTGCCGTTCTCTACGGAAGACAGTGTCGATCATCCGGTGTCATTGTATGCCGCGACCAAAAAAGCCAATGAGCTGATGTCGCACACCTATTCGCATCTGTATCAGTTACCCACCACCGGTTTACGTTTCTTCACTGTATACGGTCCCTGGGGACGCCCCGATATGGCCTTGTTTAAATTTACCCGGGCTATGATTGCGGGTGAGGCGATTGACGTCTATAACCAGGGTAAAATGCAACGCGATTTCACCTATATCGATGATGTTGTCGAGGCCATTATTCGTCTGCAGGATCGTATTCCGCAGCCGGATGAAAGTTGGACAGTAGAGAGCGGATCTGCCGCGTCGAGTTCAGCGCCGTATCGTATTTACAATTTAGGCAATAGTCAGCCGATGAGCTTGATTCGCTATATTGAAGCGATTGAAAAAGCATTAGGTGTAACGGCAAATAAAAATCTGATGCCAATGCAACCCGGTGACGTGTTAGCTACCAGCGCAGATACCAGCGATTTATTTAACGCTGTCGGCTTTAAACCGCAAACAGGCGTGGATGAAGGTGTCAGACGTTTTGTTGACTGGTACCGGAACTTTTATTCGGTATAAAAACAAAAAGGAAGCGACCGCTTCCTTTTTTTTCTGGTATTGGTAATCAGGTCGCTAAAATGAAGCCAGCAAAGCCTAAAGCACGCCAGGATTTACAGCAAAAAATCGTCTAACTGCTTACCATGTTGTTCCATGGCTTTTTTGATTGCTGCTGGTGTACGTCCCTGACCAGTCCAGGTTTTGGTCTCCCCGTTTTCATCAACAAACTGATATTTGGCAGGGCGGGCAGCACGTTTGGCTTTGCCAGACGTTTTGGACTCTGACAATGCGTTGAATAATTCATTGGGATCGATTCCATCCGCTAAAAGCATATCGCGATATTGCTCAAGTTTACGCGCACGCTCTTCCGTTTCTGCTTTAGAATGTGACGCTTCATCGCGGCGTTCATTTACTACGACTTCAAACTTTTCCAGCATTTCTTCCAGTGTTTCCAAAGAACACTCTCTGGCCTGGGCACGCAGCGTGCGGATATTATTAATATTTTTTAGTGCTTCGCTCATTGTCCTGATCTCTGAATAATGAATAGGAGAGTTGTTCTGCCCGCTAATAGTAGTGGTGGGGGGAAATAACTTCAACATTAAATTAATTTTTAGCTTTAAAAGTTCAAAGATGAATTTATTAAATTATAAATTCCGCCAGATAAAGCGCGATGTAAGGACCAATGAAACGTTGATGTTTAACCGGCAACCGGCTTTGTTGAATAATAGGTAATCATTCTGTTTTGTCTGCACTGTTTTGGTAGAAAACGCTGATGCCAGACAGAACACCGTCATACGCAAGCATGTAATGCATTGATTTTATGTTATCTGAAACAACCGTTTTCATAGTACCACAGCATAAAATCCATTTATTCAACAAAGCCCCGGCAACCTATAAAGCCCTGACACGGATCAATGAAAATAAAGCTTAACGCTATACTGTCTTTAATATTCATATAGTCAAAAATAATGCGCTGCCGTTGCAGGACAGGCAATACCCGACGCTGGCTCTCGTCTGAACGTAACGGGCTGAAAATCAACACGGCATTGCCGGTCAGATATGGTAAAATCGCACTTATTTTGTTTCATCCACACCGGGATACCGTGCCAATGGCTCAACTCTATTTCTACTATTCGGCAATGAACGCGGGTAAATCAACCGCGCTTTTGCAGTCTTCCTATAATTATCAGGAGCGCGGTATGCGGACCCTGGTTTATACCGCTGAGATTGATAATCGCTTTGGTACCGGTAAAGTCAGTTCACGCATTGGCTTGTCATCACCGGCCGTTCTTTATAATGCCGAAAGCCAGCTGGATGTGGAAATTGCACAAGAGCATGCGCGCCAGCCCGTACACTGTGTGTTAGTGGATGAAAGTCAGTTTCTGACCCGGGAACAGGTGAAGGCCTTGTCTGACGTGGTGGATAATCTGGATATTCCGGTGCTGTGTTATGGGTTAAGAACCGACTTTCTGGGAGAATTGTTTACCGGTAGCCAGTATCTGCTGGCCTGGGCCGATAAACTGGTGGAGCTTAAAACCGTATGTCATTGCGGACGTAAAGCGGGCATGGTGCTGCGTCTCGACAGCGAAGGCAAACCCTTCCGGGAAGGGGAGCAGGTGGTGATTGGCGGCAATGAGCGCTATATCTCGGTGTGCCGTAAGCACTATAAAAAAGCGATTGAGCAGGGCTGTTTGCAGGCTATCCACGGCGCGCAAACGCCAGTCGCGTAATCCTGTTCCTCACCTCAGGTTCACGTGGTCGCAAAAGTCTTTCCTGGCGAACCTCATTCGTCTCTTTATCTTTATGGCGACCTGGGTGTCGGTCTGTCCGTGTGTGGTAGCGATTGCACTATTGCACATTCACTGACAGCGGGCAAACAGCCTGCTTATCCTCAACAGCCATAAAAAACCCCCTTGTGACCGAGCAACAAGGGGGATGGCGCACCCGCGCTAACGGGCTTGTTCCTGATTAGGCTTTTTTGACCTTTTTAGCGGCTTTGATATCGCTGACGGGTTGAGTCAGCGGCTGTTCAACCTGGGCATAAGGCTCAACAAATTTGCGGCCGTAGTAACTGTCCAGCATGATCTGTTTCAGTTCAGCAATTAACGGATAACGTGGGTTAGCACCGGTACACTGATCGTCGAACGCATCCTCAGCCAGTTTGTCCACTTTCGCCAGAAAATCCGCTTCCTGCACGCCAGCTTCACGAATCGAGGCGGGAATACCCAGTTCCGTTTTAATTTCATCCAGCCAGACCAGCAGTTTCTCAATTTTCTGAGCAGTACGATCGCCTGTGGCGGTCAAACCAAGATGATCGGCGATTTCCGCATAGCGACGACGCGCCTGTGGACGATCATACTGACTGAATGCAGTCTGTTTGGTCGGGTTGTCATTTGCGTTATAACGAATGACGTTGGAAATCAGCAGCGAGTTAGCCAGTCCGTGGGGAATATGGAACTCGGAACCCAGTTTATGGGCCATCGAGTGACATACGCCGAGGAAGGCGTTGGCAAAGGCAATACCGGCAATGGTGGCGGCATTGTGCACACGTTCACGCGCAGCCGGATTTTTGGCGCCTTCGGCATAACTGGCGGGCAGGTTCTCTTTCAGCAACTTAAGCGCCTGCAGTGCCTGACCATCAGAATACTCATTCGCCAGAACGGAAACATAGGCTTCCAGTGCATGGGTAACCGCATCCAGACCGCCAAAGGCGCAGAGTGAACGCGGCATATCCATTACGAGGTTCGCATCCACAATGGCCATATCCGGGGTCAGTGCATAATCTGCCAGCGGATATTTTTGACCGGTGGCATCATCCGTGACCACCGCAAACGGGGTCACTTCTGAACCGGTGCCTGAGGTAGTGGTGATAGCTACCATGCGGGCTTTGACGCCCATTTTCGGGAACTTATAGATACGTTTACGAATATCCATAAAGCGTAATGCCAGCTCTTCGAAGTGGGTTTCGGGATGCTCATACATCACCCACATGATTTTCGCCGCATCCATTGGCGAGCCGCCGCCCAGCGCAATGATCACATCGGGTTTAAAGCTGTGCATTTGCTCTGCGCCTTTGCGAACAATGCTCAGTGTTGGGTCTGCTTCGACCTCGAAGAACACTTCCGTTTCAATACCGTGGGATTTCAGGACGCGGGTAACCTGGTCGGCATAGCCGTTATTGAACAGGAAGTGGTCAGTCACAACAAATGCACGTTTCGCGCCGTCGGTGGCGACCTCTTCTAAGGCGACAGGCAATGACCCACGACGGAAATAGATAGATTTCGGAAGTTTATGCCACAACATATTTTCAGCTCGCTTGGCGACGGTTTTCTTATTGATCAGATGCTTAGGTCCGACGTTTTCGGAAATTGAGTTACCTCCCCAGGAGCCACAACCCAGCGTCAACGAAGGCGCGAGTTTGAAGTTATATAAATCGCCAATCCCACCCTGAGAAGCGGGGGTATTAATCAGGATACGGGCCGTTTTCATTTTGTCGCCAAAATAGTGGACACGTGCGGACTGGTTATCCTGATCCGTGTACAGGCAGGAGGTGTGGCCAATGCCGCCCATGGCGACCAGTTTTTCCGCTTTACTGACGGCGTCTTCGTAATCTTTAGCCCGGTACATCGCCAGCGTTGGCGACAGTTTTTCATGGGCAAAAGGTTCGGATTCGTCGACCCGTTCAACTTCACCAATCAGAATTTTGGTATCGGTTGGTACCGTAATGCCCGCCATCTCAGCAATTTTTACTGCGGGCTGGCCCACAATCGCGGCGTTGAGGCCGCCATTTTTCAGGATAATATTCTGAACCGCCTGAAGTTCATGGCCCTGCAGCAGGTAGCCACCATGACTGGCGAAACGTGCCCGAACGGCATCGTAAATCGCATCGACAACAATAACGGACTGCTCTGAGGCACAAATCACCCCGTTATCAAACGTTTTCGACATCAGGATGGACGCCACCGCGCGTTTAACATCTGCCGTTTCATCAATCACGACAGGTGTATTACCAGCACCGACACCAATAGCCGGTTTGCCGGAACTGTAAGCGGCTTTCACCATGCCCGGTCCACCTGTGGCAAGAATCAGATTGATGTCCGGGTGGTGCATCAGCTGATTCGACAGCTCAACAGAGGGCGCATCGATCCAGCCGATAATGTCTTTAGGGGCGCCAGCAGCAATCGCGGCCTGCAGCACAATATCGGCGGCTTTATTGGTGGCATCTTTGGCGCGAGGATGCGGCGAGAAGATAATACCGTTGCGGGTTTTAAGGCTGATCAGGGCTTTGAAGATGGCGGTAGAGGTGGGGTTGGTGGTCGGGACGATCCCACAAATCAGGCCGATGGGTTCGGCAATCGTAATGGTGCCAAAGGTATCATCGGTTTCCAGTACGCCGCAGGTTTTATCATCCTTATAGGCGTTGTAAATATATTCGGACGCAAAGTGATTTTTGATGACTTTGTCTTCGACAATGCCCATGCCCGATTCTGCGACCGCCATCTTCGCTAAGGGAATACGGGCATCAGCAGCGGCCAGTGCGGCTGCGCGGAAAATAGCATCGACTTGTTGTTGAGAAAAACTGGCGAACGCTTGCTGGGCTTTTTTTACCCGTTCAACCAGTGCATTGAGTTCAGCGACATTAGTAACGGCCATTGTGATCTCCTGAGGAAGTTAAACTTTTTTAGGAAACAAGCCTGAACGGAAAGTATAGCCAGGGTAAAAACCGCTCAATCACGGGGCATGAAAGTGCCGTTTTTCAGTTGCTTACTAAAAGAATTCTTTTTCTCCGGTGGTATCGTGGCTGACAACAAAAGAGTATCGGGTTTAGGGGACAGCAATAATGATCCAAATCAATTTAAACCGCAGCTGACACCTTTCAGCCTGCGGTTCATGAGGGGGAGGGCGATGAGGTTAAAAGCGGTAACAAAAGTAACATCTGCCAGCCATTGTGGAATGGCTGGTTTAACGCCCTAAAGTGTAAGTAAATCAACAGAATAAATAACTCTCGCTTCAACTGGCGTGCGCGGCGTTTTTACCTTACATTAGGCGCGTTTTTCATCTGGGATGTGGAGTGAACCGTGAATCCTGCGCTGTTAGATCTATCTGGCTATATCAAGTTTTTCGTAGGCCTGTTTGCACTGGTGAATCCCATTGGCATAATTCCGGTGTTTATCAGCATGACGCGTTATCAGGGCGTGGCAGAACGTAATAAAACGAATCTCACCGCAAACCTTGCTGTGGCCATTATTCTCTGGACGTCGCTGTTTTTAGGGGATGCCATTCTGCATGTGTTTGGCATCTCAATTGATTCTTTCCGTATTGCCGGGGGCATTCTGGTTGTCACGATAGCGATGTCGATGATCAGCGGAAAGCTGGGCGAAGATAAACAAAACAAGCAGGAAAAAACAGAAACTGCGATTCGCGAAAGTATTGGCGTTGTTCCGCTGGCTTTACCGCTGATGGCCGGGCCCGGCGCAATCAGCTCAACCATCGTCTGGAGTACGCGCTATCACAGTTGGCTAAATCTGCTGGGATTTACCGTGGCAGTGGCCATTTTTGCCTTCAGCTGTTGGTTACTGTTTCGTGCCGCCCCCATTATGGTCAGAGTACTGGGGCAAACGGGCATCAACGTCATCACCCGTATCATGGGGCTGCTGTTAATGGCGCTGGGCATCGAATTTGTGGTAACGGGCATTAAAGCGATTTTTCCTGGGCTGGTAAGCTGAATACCCACTTATTTTAACAAACATAAAAAGACAGGCACCAAAAGAGTGCAATACGACACTATATTGCACTCTAAACAGGCAATTATTTGCACCGCTGTATATCCCGGGTTATCACTTTCCCTAATACGCAGTGCGCGTCCCGATAGTACGCGCCTGGCCTTCCTGTCATCAATCTCACCTTATATTCTGCTTTGACGGTGCATGTTGGCATGATTAATGCTGGTAAAGGCCGATTAATGCCTTTTTAAATGTAAGCGTCACATTTAAACCGTCTGTGCAGCGGGCTCCGGTTCCGGGAAAATAGTGTCCATCATTTTTTAATGGACACTATCGCGTGAAACACCGGACATGGCTCCTTGAGGCGCTTCGCCT
>NZ_VZPF01000061.1 GCF_008801695.1 Pantoea stewartii subsp. stewartii | reverse complement strand
ATGTCGAACGGTTGTGGCAGGCGCTTCATGAGACAATAACCCGAAATCACCAGTGCAGTTCAATGTGGCAACTGTTGAAAAAGGTCCATCACTTTATGAATACCGTCAGCCCATTCCCCGGGGGAAAACATGGGCTGGCTAAAGTGTAGCGGTATTAGGATCAGTTATTTAGATGGTAAAGCTGGATAGTGTCGTGCTTTGGTTGTCGATAACGCACCGGCCATATCACTGGCTGGATTAGAGTCGATGTAATCGTTCTGTACTGCGTAACGCATTATGGCTGTGACGCGTTGTTGCAGGCGCTGCGCAACGTCATGCTTTCCACTCGCATCAACTTTTTTAATCGGGGCTAACAGGTGGCTAGTTTTGAGCTGACGAATGTCAGACGAACCGATATGAGGAAAGATATAAAGCTCAAGATAGCGAAGAACGCGCGTTCTATGGTCTTCACTCCAGCGCTTGTTACTGGCGTGCCATTCACGAGCAACGGTTTCAAAAGTGTATGCCCCCGAATTCTCGGCCTGAGCTTCTTTCTGTTCAGCTTTGGGATCAATCCCCTGCACTAACAGCTTTTTAGCTTCATCACGTTTTGCCCTAGCCTGAGCCAGAGTCACCGTAGGCCAAACACCAAAAGCGAGGCGATCCTCTTTTTTGTCAGAGGGGCGTCTGTATTTCATGCGCCAGTATTTAGAACCCTTGGCCGAAACCTCAAGATACAAACCGCCGCCATCGGCCATTTTATAGGTTTTGTCTTTTGGCTTTGCGGTCTCTACCTGTCTGGCATTGAGCTTCATTTGGGGGCACATTTCTAATCGAAGTTAAGATGCCCCCAATTATGCCCCCAACGGCATCCGGATTTCAACGGACAACCTCGGACGACTCAGGACGTAGAAATCGCTGCAAGCATTGATTTTTAAGGGATAATTGGACTTTCTCGGATGGCCTTGGAAGTACTAATGGTGCCGAAGGCCGGACTCGAACCGGCACATCTTTCGATGGTTGATTTTGAATCAACTGCGTCTACCGATTTCGCCACTTCGGCACTGAAGAGGATGCGGAAAACGTTGGCGATTATACCGTTACGTGCCCGGCGCGCAACTCTATTCCGCTGTGATGTGCGCTAAGCGGCGAAAAAACACACGGAACCCGGTAAACCGGCCCTGCGCCGCCCCCAGAATCTTCCCAAACCGCTTTCTCCTCACCATTCTGTCGGAACTTTCTCATCTGCTCTGCCTCTTAGCAACACAAAGCACAAAACCCAACCGAGGTCGAAATGAAAAAGCGCCATATCGCCTGCGCCCTGGCAGCCCTGCTGCTGGCGGGCAATGCGTCAGCCGCAAGCTGGCAGGATCAACTGAGCAGTGCCGCCAACCAGCTCAGCCAGCAAAACAACGGTGCAGCAGGTCAGCAGAACGGCGGGCTGTCGATGTCCTCCATTACCAGCCTGCTGAACAGCAACGACAAAGCCATGAGCGCCAACAGCATGACCAATGCCGCCGGCGTGATGCAGTACTGCGTCGAGCACAACGTGGTGAAAAACAACGTGCAGTCGGTAAAAGACCAGGTGCTGAGCAAGCTGGGCCTGAATACCACCGCGGCACAGGAGCAGAAACCGGATTACACCCAGGGCGTGGCCGGGCTGCTGAACACCGGCAATGGCCAGCAGCTGAACCTGCAAAGCCTCAGCAACTCGCCGATGGGCGAGAAGCTCAAAACCAAAGCCTGTGACGTGGTGCTGAAGCAGGGTAAAAACTTTATCTCCTGACCGTCGCCTGCCAGCCCCGCGCTGGCAGGTTTATCGCCCTTCCCTTCCGCCTGTTTACCGCCTGTCAGCACCCCGCCCGCTGTCTGTATCATCTTGTATCGCAACACGTTAAGTCATAAGTTTTCCTTCCTAATGCGTTGAGCGTTATAGTGATGTTTTGGATTTGAACAGGACGGCACGCATGAAAGGTATCAACATCGCAATTTACTTTGATCCAGACCTGATCACAGCCTGCGTAAATGCGTCAGAAGGGAGCTATGTAAACAAAAAGTTCGAGTACGACGACGGCGTGATCGAAGAGATCTACCAGTGGCTCGAAGAGTACGATCCCAACCGCACGCATATCTGCCTGATTGAAAACGAAAGCGCTGAACTGCTGGCCGACGAACTGGTGGATAACGGTTATCACGTCCACCAGGTCACCATTCACCAGCTGCTGACCTGGTTCGCCGCCGAACCACCCAAGTCCCCCGATGGCACGCCGATGCGTCTGATGTTGCGCTACATGGCCGAAGAGCATCCGCGCGAATATGAATCCCGCACGCCTCAAACTGAAGCGTTGATGGAAATGTTCGATGAGCTGGATGCGCTGGAGATGGTGGAAGACAACGAAGACGAAGACAACCTGCCCGCCGACCTGCTGCGCAGCATGAAGAAGCATAAAATCAGCGCCAGCGATGCGGCACAGCGCCTGATCCCGGACGTGAACGAACGCATCCGCGAGCACCTGATGCAGTACCCGGAGCTGATGACGCCGGAAATCCTGCAAGACTTCTTCCCGGAGCTGCTGGAAGCGCTGGAACGGCCTAAACACTAAGCGGAATAAGGCATGCTGGAGCTAATCAAAGCAATCGGGTTGGGGCTGGTGGTGATCCTGCCGCTCGCCAACCCGCTCACCACCGTGGCGCTGTTTTTGGGCCTGGCCGGTGAGATGAATTTTCGGGAGCGCAACCGTCAGGCCCTGCAGGCGAGCATCTATGTGTTCGCCATCATGATGGTGGCCTGGTACGCGGGCAGCGCGGTGCTGCATACGTTCGGCATCTCCATTCCGGGGCTGCGCATCGCGGGCGGACTGATCGTGGCGTTTATAGGTTTTCGGATGCTGTTTCCGGCGAAGCCGGTGGGCCATTCGGTCGAAGCCAAACACAAGCACGATGAGCTGGAAACCGCGCAGGAGCCGGTGAACATCGCCTTTGTGCCGCTGGCGATGCCGAGCACCGCCGGGCCGGGGACGATCGCGATGATCATCTCCTCGGCGTCTACCGTGCGCAGCGGGGTGGATTTTCCGGCCTGGGTCATTAACGTCGCGCCGGTGCTGACGTTCCTGGTGGTGAGCGTGATTTTATGGATTTCCCTGCGCAGTTCAGGGGCGATTATGCGCCTGGTGGGCAAAGGCGGCATCGAGGCGATATCGCGTCTGATGGGCTTTCTGCTGGTGTGCATGGGCGTGCAGTTCATTATCAACGGCGTGCTGGAAGTGATTCACAACTTCCACTGACGATCTGAGCCGCCCTTAACGGGCGGCTTATCAGCTAAGACGAAACTGGCATAGCTCAGAACAAACCGGCATTTTGACCTGTTCTGGCGCGGGTTACAGTAGGGTTATCAATCATTAAGGATAACCGCCATGCACAAACCGCTGCTCCTGCTTACTGCCCTTGCTCTCTCCTCTGCCGCCCACGCGGCAACGCCAAAAGATACGTTCGTGGTCGCCGTGCCGCTGGACGGCATTATCAGCTTTGACCCGGCGGAAAGCTTTGAAACCGTCAGCAACAGCAGCCTGCGCAACATCTACCAGATGTTACTGGAGCCGGACCATCAGGATCCGCAGAAGCTGTCCCCGCTGGCGGCGCTGCGCTGGCAGCCGGGTAAAACCCCAAACAGTCTGGTGTTTGACCTGAACCCGCAGGCGCGTTTTGCCAGCGGCAATCCGTTAACGGCGAAGGACGTGGTGTTCTCCTTTACCCGCGCGGTGAAGCTGAACAAAGCGCCCTCATTTATCCTGAGTGAATTTGGCTGGACGCCGGAGAATATCGACCAGCAGTTCACCGTGATCAACGATCATCAACTGGAGCTACGCTGGCCGGCACAAATCGGCCAGGATCTGGCCCTGCGCCTGTTGACCGCGCCGGTCTCCTCCATTGTCGACAGCAAGCTGGCGCAGTCGCATGCCGCCAGTAATGATTACGGCAACGGCTGGCTGAAAACCCACTCGGCGGGCAGCGCGGCCTATGCGATCAAACAGTTCGTGCCCCTGCAGGCGCTGGTGCTGGAGGCCAATCCCAACAGCACCCAGAAAGCGCACCTGAAACGGGTGCTGCTGAAAGGCGTGGCCGATCCGGGCACCCGTCGGCTGTTGATCCAGCAGGGCGATGTGGATGCGGCGTACCAGTTGGGGCCGGATCAGCTGGCCTCGCTGAAAAGCGATCCCAATGTGCACATCGCGGCCTTTCCCTCCAGCCTGATCTACTACCTGGGCTTTAACACCAAAAGCACGCAGCAGCCTGCGCTGGGAAATCCGGCCTTATGGCAGGCGGCGCGCTGGCTGGTGGACTACGACAGCCTGGCGAATCAGCTGCTGAAGGGGCAATATCGCGTGCATCAGAGCTTCCTGCCGCAGGGCTTTGACGGCGCGCTGGAGACCAAACCGTTCCACTACGATGTTGAGAAAGCCAAAGCGATTTTAGCCAAAGGCGGCATTAAGCCTGGCGCGCATATCGCGCTGTCGGTGGTGAATCAGCCGCCGTATATCGATATTGCCCAGGCGCTGCAGTCGAGCTTTGCCAAAGCCGAGGTGAATCTGGATATCCAGCCGGTGGCGGAATCCGAGCTGTGGAGCAAGATGCGCAGCCGTCAGTTCGAATCCATCTTTACCTACTGGGGCGCGGACTATATCGACCCGAACACTAACGCCAGTACCTTCGCCTATAACGTGCCAAACGGCAGCAAAACGCTGGCCTGGCGCGTGGGCTGGGATATTCCGGAGCTGAGCGCCCTGACCCATAAAGCCGCCGGAGAAAGCGATGCCGCGAAGCGCCGGGCCGATTACTTCTCGCTGCAACAGCAGCTTCAGCAGAACTCGCCTTACGTGGTGATGCTGCAGGGCGAGGTGCAGGTCGCGCTGCGCAAGAACGTGACGCACGCCCAGCAGGGCATTGGCGTGACGCTGCTGAATTTTGAAGAGGTGCAGAAGTAAATTTCCGGGCGGCAGCACGCAATCTTTACTGACGGCTGCCGCCCCGCTGGCTATGCTTGACGCATGACTGACTATTTGTGAGTACTGCGTTATGACCGCTCCCCTGCTTATCGCCCAAACCCCTGACGTTCAACTGCACCTGCTGCCGCAGATGGCAAACCGCCACGGCCTGATCACCGGTGCGACCGGCACGGGAAAAACCGTGACGCTGCAAAAGCTGGCGGAATCCTTTTCGTCGATTGGCGTGCCGGTATTTATGGCGGATGTGAAAGGCGATCTAACAGGTGTGGCGATGGCAGGCCAGAGCAGCGAGAAGCTGCAGGCGCGACTGGCCAGCATCGGCGTGGCCGACTGGCAACCGCAGCGCAATCCGGTGGTGCTGTGGGACATTTTTGCGGAGAAAGGTCATCCGGTGCGCGCGACCGTGTCGGATCTGGGCCCGCTGATGCTGGCACGGCTGCTGAACCTGAACGAGGTACAGAGCGGCGTGCTGCAGATCATCTTCCGTATTGCCGACGATCAGGGCCTGCTGCTGCTGGATTTTAAAGACCTGCGCGCCATGACGCAGTAAATCGGCGATAACGCGAAAAGTTTTCAGACGCAGTACGGCAATATCAACAGCGCCTCGGTGGGCGCGATCCAGCGCGCGCTGCTGGCGCTGGAAGAACAAGGCGCGGAGCACTTCTTTGGCGAGCCGATGCTGGAAATTAGCGACTGGATGCGCGTCGACGGCGACGGCAAGGGCATCATTAACATCCTGTCGGCCGAGAAGCTGTATCAGATGCCAAAGCTATATGCGACCAGCCTGCTGTGGATGCTGTCAGAGCTGTATGAATACCTGCCGGAAGCGGGCGATCTGGACAAACCGAAGCTGGTGTTCTTCTTTGACGAGGCGCACCTGCTGTTTAACGATGCGCCGCCGGTGCTGCTGGAGAAGATCGAGCAGGTGATCCGCCTGATCCGATCCAAAGGCGTAGGGATCTGGTTCGTGACGCAGAATCCGGCGGACATTCCGGATACGGTGCTGGGCCAGTTAGGCAACCGGGTACAGCATGCGCTGCGCGCTTTTACCCCGCGCGATCAGAAAGCGGTGAAAACCGCCGCCGAAACCCTGCGCGCCAATCCTGCCTTTACGACCGTAGAGGCGATCCAGGCGCTGGGCACCGGCGAAGCGCTGATCTCCTTTCTGGATGCCAAAGGCAGCCCGTCGGTGGTGGAACGGGCGATGGTGATCGCTCCCGGCTCACGCATGGGGCCGGTAAATACGGACGAGCGCAACGGGATGATCAACCATTCTCCGCTGTCGGGCAAATACGACACGGAAATCGATCGGGAATCGGCTTACGAACGTCTGCAACAGGGCGTGCAGGCCGCCAGTGAGAAAGCCAATGCGCCCGAAGCCAAAGGCAACACGGTGGCGGTCGATGACGGTATTCTGGGGGGATTAAAAGACATCCTGTTTGGCAGCACCGGTCCGCGCGGCGGCAAGCGGGATGGCGTGGTGCAAACCATGGCAAAAAGCGCGGGACGACAGATTACTAACCAGATTATTCGCGGCGTGCTGGGCAGCCTGTTTGGCGGTCGCCGTCGCTAAAGGTTGGTGGCAGCCTGGCTGCCACCTTAACGCTACTTGTGTTTCCAGCTGGTGGACACCGGGTTGGTGACGGTGTTCTTTTCCTGCGTGTAGGTGCCGTTCTGCTGGGCAATCGCCTCGCCGGTATCGACAATCGCGTTCTGGATAAACACGTTCTGCTTATCGCCGCGCACAAAGGTCAGCTGATGGAAGGCGGTCTTGTTGCCCCAGTCGGTGGACGGCAGCGAGATAAAGCGCACCGTGAAGGTCTCATCATCGAACTTGCCCTGCATCACGTACACGCCGTAATGGTTTTCCCCCTGCGAGATGATTTTATAGGTGCCGTTGTCGTAGTAATAAATTTCGGCATCGGGGAAGGGTTTTTTGTCGTACATTTTACGGTAATGCAGGACCTGCTTAATGGTGGGCTTTCCGAAGCTGACGGTCAGATTTTTTCCATCGGCAGAGGTGGTCAGCCCTTCTGCGTGCGCGCCGATGCCACTCATTAACATCAACAGACTTGCGGTTGCCGTTGCGATTGCTTTCACGTGAATTCTCCTGGTCTGGTTCCATGGATAGGGTGCGTCAACGTACGGAGACTGCTCCCGAAATGTACACTGCTGTAACTGTTTATAAGAGTGGTAATTTTTAATGTTATTAGTTTTTAGGAACAGTCTGATGCGGGAATCGCCCACCGCGTTAAGACAGGCCGGTTTAGTGCCAGACTTAACTGCGCTTTTCGGCCTGGATCGGGCAACGTTGACTTACTCAGCAGGCAAGCTGCTAAGATCAGGATATGGATAAACAACGCGAATTAAAACGGACCAAACGCCTGGCGCTCTCGCTGCTGCTGCTGGCCGCCATCACTTTTGTTGTCACGCTGTTTCTGCCGCCCAACTTCTACGTCAGCGGTATTAAAGCCATTGCCGAAGCTGCGATGGTCGGGGCGCTGGCCGACTGGTTTGCGGTGGTGGCGCTGTTTCGCCGCGTGCCGGTGCCGTTTATTGCCCGTCATACGGCCATCATTCCGCGTAATAAAGATCGCATCGGTGAGAATCTGGGCCGCTTTGTGCAGGAAAAATTTCTGGATACCGATTCGCTGCTGAATCTGATCCGCCGCCACGATCCGTCGCACATGCTGGCGACATGGCTGAGCGCGCCCGGTAATGCCGATCGGGTCGGTCGTCATCTGTTGCAGGTGATGCGCGGCTTTCTCGATCTGACGGATGACGCACGCATCCAGCACTTTATGCGCCGGGCGGTACACAAGGCGATCGACAAGGTGGATCTCAGCCAGACCGGCGCGCTGATGCTGGAAAGCCTGACCAAAAATAACCGCCATCAGGAGCTGCTGGATGCCGCGGTCGATCAGTTGCTGCGGCTGCTGGATAAACCCAGTACCCGGGAATTTATTGCTAACCAGCTGGTGCGCTGGCTGAAGCGCGAGCATCCCATCAAGGCCAAAATGTTACCGACCGAGTGGCTGGGCGAGCACAGCGCAGAACTGGTGGCGAATGCGGTGGATTCGCTGCTGGATGATGTGGCGCTGGATCAGGGCCATGAACTGCGGCTGGGCTTTAACCGCGCGGTAGATCGCCTGATTGAGAAGCTGAAAAACGATCCGGAAATGGCGGAACGCGCCGAGGTGATTAAAGGCTGGCTGAAAGACGATCCTACGCTGAACCGCTATATCGGCGAGCTGTGGGGCGATCTGCGCGACTGGCTGAAAGCGGATCTCAACAGCGAGGCGTCAAAAGTGCAGGACAAGGTCCGTCAGGCGGCGCTGTGGCTGGGCGAAACCCTGGCCGCTGATGAAGGGCTGCGCAGCTCGATGAATCAGCATCTGGAAGACGCCGCCCGCAGCGTCGCGCCGGAGTTCGCAGCGTTCCTGACGCGCCATATCAGCGACACGGTGAAAAGCTGGGATGCGCGGGAGATGTCGCAGCAGATCGAGCTGAATATCGGTAAGGATCTGCAGTTTATCCGCATCAACGGCACGCTGGTGGGCGGCACCATCGGGCTGGTGCTGTATCTGCTGTCGCAGATTCCGGCGCTGCTGCCGGTGGTGAAAGGCTGGCTGGCCTGATTTAACACTGCCCTGTTCTGCTTAATTCAACTACATGATTAAAGGGAGGTAAACATCCCCTCCCTTAGGTGCGGCCTGAACGTGATTTACCTGAAGGACTTCACGATAATTTCAAGCAGTTGCAGTAGTGCAACCATGAGCTTCAGAAATACGCGAGCGATTTCTATCCATCTCATACGCTGGCTCCTGTGGTCAGGAGCACTTACAGCCTGCGTACCTTTCCGCTGCCTGTAACAGGCTGATTAGGTTGATAATGCATGATGTGCCCCTGGAGGTTAAGGCACTGACGGCACCACCCGTTGCAGCCAGGACTTGTCAGTCATGAAACGCATCTTTCACAGCACGGTGCGGCCTCAGAGCACATCAACATCAACCTGGAAAAGCATAACAAAAACACTGTATAAATAAACAGAAAAATACAATGATTGCGAGCGAAGCCTCAAACCAATCCAGTCAGAGCGTACAATAAAGCATCACCTGCTTGCACCATGCCGGATTAATTCGTATAGTTCAAAACGTTGATAATGCATGATGTGCACCGCACGCAATCGTGCTGACGTAAACAAAAAACCTCGCCTCACCCGCGGGGTTTTTTGTTGTCTGCGCCAGAGAATAAACGGCGGTTATGCCTGCTCCAGCGCCGCCTGCGCCACGGCCATAAACTGTTTTACCCTGTCCCGATCCACATCATTCCACCAGACGCCGTCCACCTTGAGCGCACTGGCCACAATCACGCCCTGGGTGCGCCCCAGAATCTGGCAGACATTGGCGGGCGTGACGCCCGAACCCACCAGCAGCGGTAAGGCGGTGGCGGCGCGGATCTCGTCGATTTCGTCCAGCGTGGCGCTGTCGCCGGTACGCTGTCCGGTGGCGATAACCGCGTCGGCTTCAAAGAAATCAACGTCGCGGGTCAGTTCCTGAATGGAGCGGTCGGCGACTATCGCATGGCTGCCGTGTTTAACGTGGCTGTCGGCAAACACCCGAATATGTTCGGCACGTAGCTGGCTGCGGTAGCGCAGCGCTTTGGCGGCGGCCCCTTCAATAAAGCCTTCGTTGGCAATATACGCATTCGCCCACTGGTTGACGCGGATAAAATCCGCCCCGCCCGCCAGCGCGGTGGCAAAGGCAGGCAGCGCGGCATTCGCCAGCACGTTAATACCCAGCGGTACGCCGAAACGTTCGCGCACTTTTTCCGTAATTACCGCCATGAATGCCGGGGTTTCCGGACCAATATCCTCGGGTTTTGAAAAGGGAATATCGCCATGATTTTCCACGATCAGGCCGTGAACACCGCCGAGAATATAGTTTTCGGCATCACGTAAGGCGCGCTCAATGATCGCGCTGACGGATTTGCCGCGATATTTTGGCGAGCCCGGAAACGGGTCACAGTGAATCACGCCAATAACGGCTTTGGAGCGGGAAAATATCGCTTGTATTGCGTCATTTTTTTCTGCTGATATAGCAACCATCGCGTCTTTATCCTGTTCAGGAAAACACTATGCGTGTTTATGTGGCTGGTAATATTACTGTCGATGAAACCTGGTCTGTCACGGATATTCCGGCTAAGGGCGCCTCTGTGCATGGTTATCACCGTTCGCAGGATATCGGCGGTAAAGGTGCGAATCAGGCGATCGTATTATCCCGCTGCGGCATCGAGACGGTTTTACTTGCCGCGACCGGTCATGACAGCAAAGGAAACTGGATCCGTCAGCAGCTTATAAACGAGCCGGTGACGTTACTGCCTGCACAGCCTGTTGCGGCCCTGAGCGATACCTCACTTATTTTAAACAGCGCCGACGGCGATAACGCCATTATTACCAGTACAGCGGCGGCTGAGGCGCTGGATATCGCGACGCTCAGTCACCATCTTGCCGGCGCGCGTCCGGGCGATCTGCTGGTCCAGCAGGGTAATTTCTCGCCCGGGAAAACCCACGCGCTGTTCAGCCTGGCGAAATCCCTTGGTCTGATCACCGTCTTTAATCCCTCGCCGGTGCACGCCGGTTTTCGCGCGTGCTGGCCGCAGGTGGATATCGCGGTAGTGAATCAGCATGAAGCCCAACAGTTAGCACCCGGCGCCGTTAAAACGTTAGTGGTTACTCACGGCAGTGCCGGGGCCTGGCTGATTCAGGGCGAGCAGCGGACGTTTTGCCCGGCGCAGGTCGCTCATGCCGTGGATACCACCGGTGCAGGCGATACCTTTCTTGCCGTGATGCTGGCATCCGCACTCCTCCGTGGGGGCGAGATTGATAAGTTAGCACTTACTCACGCCAGCAAGGCTGCCGCGCTGACCGTCAGTCGGCATGGCACACGTCAGGCCTTTCCCACCGCAGAGGAGCTCGCCGCGCTGCTCCAGGCAGGCGGCGAGTCAGCGGTTATTTAAACATCGCGCGATAGCTGTCCACGTTAGCTTTGGTCACTACCGTGGCCGGTACCAGAATGGTTTTCGACACGGTTTTGCCTGCGGTAATCGCGTTCAGGGCCTTCACCGCCTCTTCACCCATCTTTTTCGGGTCCTGTTGCAGGACAGCCGTGACATACCCGCCATCGATGCCGCTGATAGCTTTGGAGGTCAGATCCCAGCCAAAGACTTTGATGTCTTTCTGGCGGCCCTGGTTTTCCACCGCCGCAATCGCGCCCAGCAGGGCCGGTTCGCCGGTCGCGTAGATGGCGGTTAAATCCGGGTTGCCGGTGATCAGGTTTTCTGCCGCCGTCATCGCCGTATCCTGCACGTTCTGGCCATCAACCACATCCGCGACGGTGATGCCTGGATTGCTTTTGATGGTTTCTTCAAACCCTTTTTGACGCTGGTTCTGCACGGCTGAATTCAGCGCGCCCACAATGCCCAGTCGCGCTTTGCCGCCCATATTTTTCGCCACGTAGTCGACAAAATATTTACCAATAATTTTGCCGCCTTCCAGGTTATCCACGCCCACCTGTGCCGCCTGTGGGCCCGCCGGTAATACCGCATCAATCGCAATGACCGGTATTTTGGCGGCGGCCGCTTCTTTAATGGCCGGCATAATGCCGTTGACGTCAATCGCGTCCACCATAATGCCCTTCACGCCCTGCTGAATATAATTTTCGATCGCGTCGTTTTGCGATACGGGATTATCGTTGGCGTTAAAGATCACTAAATTTTTACCGCTGGCTTTCGCGGCTTCCTGTGCGCCCTGATTCATCTGATTAAAAAACAGGGCCTGCTGATTAATCTGAACCAGCGCATACGTCGTGGCGGCGTGCGCCAGTGAAAATAACGAACCCGCAGACAGTAAGCCGGTAGCCAGCGCAACCGCGCGCAGTTTTCTGGTGTTAAATGCCATCATCATAAAATTCCTCGTCGGGAATGTGCGATAACCAGTCGATCTCCGCATCGTAATGCAGAGGGATTATTGTTGGCGGGCAAATATCGTCTTAATGGCTGATTCAGCCAGGACCTGAATAACCGACTTTCTGTTCGCCGTCCATTATGGTGAACTTGTGAAAGGGATTAATCGGGTTTGGGAGTGACTCCCGGGTCATGCGGTAAACTGTCTCTACCATTCGCTTCCGGCAAAATTTTGTCAAGCGATTATTTTATCGTCAGCGGTCAGGGAAAACACTGTATTCGCTGCGCGTAACTGTGTTACTGATAGCCGATTCCGGGCAAGATGGCAGATGATATGAGTAAAAAACGGGTGTTGTTATCCGACGTCGCAGCGCTGGCCGGGCTGTCAAAAGCGACCGTATCCCGCTATATGAATCAAAGCATTATGCTGCCGCAGGAAACCATCGACCGGATTGAAGCGGCGATTCGTCAACTGGATTATCGCGGCAACAGCCTGGCACGCCGTCTGAGCAAGGGCGGCAGCGAAACCTTAGGGCTGGTCTTGCCCGATATTACCAACCCCTTCTTTGCCGAACTGGCCGATGCCGCCGAAGAAGCCGCCTCGGCCCACGGCTACAGCCTGGTGCTGTGCCTCACCCGCAACCATCCTGACAAAGAGAGCCAGTTTATTCGCTGGCTGGATACCTGCCAGGTGGATGGCCTGCTGTTTACCACTAACCATCCTGATAAAGGCCTGTTACGCAAAGAAATTAACCGCCACCAGCGCATCGTACTGCTGGATGAAGACATTCCCGGCAGCGTGGTGCCCAAGGTCTTTGCCGATAACGTGCAGGGCGGCCGGATTGCCACCGAAAACCTGATCGCCGCCGGTCACCGCCATATCGCCTTTGTCGGCGGGCCGGATGAGCTGATGAGTGTGCGCGAACGCTATCAGGGCTTTTGCACCGCCATGACGCAGGCGGGCCTGCACGTGCCGCCCGAATGGGTGATGTACGGCGAATACCAGCGTGAATTCGGTGAGCAGGCGCTGGAACGGCTGTTCAGCCGCGATGAGCGCCCTACCGCTGTCTTTGCCGCCAGTGATTATCTGGTGCTGGGACTGCTGGATGGCCTGCGCGCACGCGGACTCACAGCCCCTGAGGCGCTGTCGCTGGTGGGCTTTGATGACGCGACCTATGCCGACTTTACCCAACCGCGCATTTCTACCATCCGCCAGCCCGCGCGGGAACTGGGCCGCACGGCGGTTCACATCATGTTGCGCATTCTGAATGACGACCTCGCCGTGCCCGCCGAAACCCGCCTGCCGGTGGAATGGGTGGCGCGCGATTCGATACAAATGTGTTAACAACGTCCCAAAATGGCGCAAAAGTGCACAGTTTTAGCGCAAATAACGCGCTTTTTAATTTCACAGCGTTATAGTGAGTAAACCGGTTTACCTGAAATTAACATTTAAATGTTTTGCATTACAAAAGGTTAGACCGTGAATGTCGCGCCTGTTCCCAGGCTGGCACGGAAGCTGCAATGTCGTACCCGGCAAACAAATATCGTTGTAGCGCGGCGGATTCCCGCCGCTGCCATATCGAGATGGTGTATCAGGACCTGTCGCTGTGCGACACCGTCGATGTGGCGGGCAACCTGTTTATGGGACGTGAGCCGATGAAGTCGATTCTCGGCATTCCGTTTCTGGACGAAGAAAAAATGCACGCAGATGCGCGGGAAATGCTGAAAGGCCTGGGCATTTCAATCCCCGACACGCGCTTACTGGTGCGCAATCTCTCCGGCGGTCAGCGCCAGGCGATTGCCATTGCGCGCGCCGCCGCCTTCGATCCCAAAGTGCTGATTATGGATGAACCCACCGCCGCGCTGGCCGTCGCCGAAGTCGAGGCGGTGCTGGAGTTGATCCGTCGGGTCTCGGCGCGTGGCGTGAGCGTCATCCTGATCACCCATCGCTTACAGGATCTGTTCCTGGTGTGCGATCGCATCATGGTGATGTACGAGGGCACCAACGTAGCGGAGCGCCGCGTGGCCGACACGGATCTGACCGAGATCGTCAATTTGATCGTGGGTGAGAAGTTTGTCGCCCGCTCGGCCGCCGCGCACTGAGCGAGGTAACAGGATGACTATTATGAATCTGAGCAGTTCCCGTATGGCGCAACACTCGTTGCCGCGCCGCCTGCTGCACAACCACTCTGGCGTGGTGAGCATCGCGCTGTTTTTTGTGTTCTGCTGCGTGGTGTTCTCCCTGATCACCGGCAACTTTCTCAGCAGTGCTAACTGGCTGAATATCATTCGCCAGAGCGCGCCGCTGCTGATCGTCGCCACGGCGATGACGCTGGTGATCACCACGGGCGGCATCGATCTTTCCGTAGGATCGACGCTGGCGCTGGTCGGCGCGTTGTCCGCTATCGCGCTGAATAACTGGGGCCTGCCCTGGCCGGTGGTGTTGCTGGGTGGCCTGCTGCTGGGCGCGCTGGTAGGAGCCATCAACGGCTTCTTTATCGCCTATGAAGGCATTCCGGCCTTTATCGTCACGCTGGCGACGCTGGCGGTGGTGCGCGGCGTGGCGCTGCTGATTACGCAGGGCTATTCCATTCCCATCCCTGCCGACAGCCCGTTCGCTTTTATGGGCCGCGCCTGGGTACTGGGCGTGCCGATGCCCGCGCTGATCGGCATCGTGGTGCTGATCGTCGGCCATATCGTGCTGAATCATATGCGCTTTGGTCGCTATGTCACGGCGATTGGCGCGAATGCGGAAGGCGCGCGCCGGAGCGGGATTAACACCAAAGCCGTGACCATGAAGGTCTACATCATCAGCGGCATGGCGGCGGCGCTGGCGGGCATGATCATCACTGCGCGTCTGGGCAGCGGCTCCTCCAACCAGGGCGAAGGCTTCGAGTTACAGGTTATCGCTGCGGTGGTGCTGGGCAGTACCAGCCTGTTCGGTGGTTTCGGTACCGTTATCGGCACGCTGCTCGGCGCGCTGTCGATTGCTATCATCCAGAACGGCCTGATTTTGTCGCATATCTCCCCGTTTTATACGCAGATCGCCACCGGTACGATTATTTTGCTGGCCATCTGGCTGAACACCCGCATTCTCAACCCGACGCGATCGGCGGCGAAAGGATAGTTGATGAAACATTCTATTTTTCGCCATCCCGATCCGCTGCCGCTGGGCATCAACAGCGGCTATGTGATGACCGTACTCGGTCCGCTACCGGTGAGTGAAATGGGCGTGACGCTGATGCACGAACATATTCTGCTGGATGCCTCCGGCAAGTGGGTGCCGCCCTGCTGCTGTGGCGATCGTCACCTGGCGGAAATGCCGGTCAGCATCGAAAACCTGGGCGAGCTGTCGCTTAACCCGCTGATCAGCCGCGATAACTGTCAGCTGTTTGATGTGGATTTGGCGATTGAAGAGCTGATGAAGTTTCGGGCACTGGGCGGCGAGACGGTGGTGGATCCCACCAATATCGGCATTGGCCGTGACCCGAAAGCGCTGCAGCGCATCGCGCGCCTGACCGGACTGAACATCATTATGAGCACCGGGCTGTATCTGGAGCCATCTCATCCGGACTGGGTCAAAACGATCAGCATCGAAGCGCTCGCTGACAAGCTGATTTACGACCTGGGCGGCCGGGAAGAGAAACCCGAGGTGCTGGCCGGTTTGATCGGCGAAATCGGCGTCTCCAGCCGCTTTACTCCCAACGAGGAGAAATCCCTGCGGGCCGCGGGCCGCGCCAGTGCCGCGACACGGATGCCGGTTGAGGTGCATCTGCCCGGCTGGGAGCGATTAGGCCATCGGGTGCTGGATATTCTGGAAGAAGAAGGCGCTGACCTGCGTCACGTGGTGCTGTGCCATATGAACCCCAGCTTTGCCGATAAGCGCTACCAGCGCGACCTGGCGCAGCGCGGCGCCTTTCTGGAATACGACATGATCGGCATGAGCTATTACTACGCCGATGAGTCCGCGCAGTCACCATCCGATGAAGAGAATGCCCGCGCCATTCGCGAGCTGATCGATGACGGCTTTATCGAACAGATTTTGTTATCGCAGGACGTGTTCCTGAAAACCATGCTGACCCGCTACGGCGGTCACGGCTATGGCTACATCCTTAAACATTTTGTCCCGCGCCTGAAACGCCACGGCGTCAGCGGCGAACAACTTGAAACCTTACTGATTGCTAACCCACAGCGCGTTTTTGGTGGGTAAGGGAGAAGCGTAATGCAGAAGAAAATTTTACTGGTCGGGGAATCCTGGACAAGCACATCCGTTCACGTCAAAGGCTTCGATCAGTTTGCCACCGCCACCTGGCACAATGGCGCAACCGACTTTATGGCGGCGCTGGCCGACAGTGATTATGCCATTACCTACATGCCCGCCCATGCCGCCGCGACCGAGTTTCCGCTGACGCCTGCCGGGCTTCAGCAGTGGGATGCGATTATTCTGTCCGACATCGGCGCCAATACGTTGCTGCTGCACCCGGATACCTGGCTGAAGAGCCAGCGCACGGCAAACCGCCTGACGCTGATCCACGATTACGTGGCGGCGGGCGGCGCGCTGATGATGATTGGCGGCTACTTCAGTTTTCAGGGCATCAACGGCGGCGCGCGCTATCACAACACGGCGGTCGAGAAGGTGCTGCCGGTGCGCTGCCTGGCCTGGGATGACCGCATCGAAACGCCCGAAGGGGCCTATCCCAGCGTGACCGAATCTCACGCGCTGTTTACCGATATGCCGGGCGACTGGCCATGGTTACTGGGCTATAACGAAGTGGAAATGCACCCGGAAGGTAAACTGCTGGCGACCATTGCCGGAACGTCACATCCGCTGCTGGCGGTGCGCGAATATCAACAGGGCCGCTCGCTGGTCTGGACCAGCGATATGTCTGCCCACTGGCTGCCGCAGGAATTTGCTCAGTGGCCGGGTTATCGCCAGCTGTGGATCAACTGCCTGGACTGGTTAACGGTGCGCGGCTGATGAGCGAGAGCCAGACACTGGCGCAGCAGCTGTTGCGCTTTGACACCATTAATCCGCCGGGCAACGAAGCAGCCTGCATGCACTTTCTGGCGGACTGGCTGGCGGAACGGGGCTTTGACGTCACCCTGTCCACCTTCGGCGAAAACCGCCTGAACCTGATGGCCAGCCTGCCTGGCCGGCAGCCCGGACCGCAGCTGGGATTTACCGGCCATCTGGATACGGTTCCGCTCGGCAATGCCGACTGGCAGCACGACCCGTTCGGTGAAATCGTCGGGGATAAACTGTATGGGCGCGGTTCGAGTGATATGAAGGCCGCCGTTGCAGCCTTTGCCGTCGCCTGCGTTACGCACCAGCAGGCGATTCGACAGGGTTCCGGCGTGGTGATGTTGATTACCGGCGGCGAAGAAACAGGCTGCGATGGTGCGCGGGCGCTGATCGACAGCGTTGACCTGCCCGAAGTGGGCGCGTTGATCGTCGGCGAGCCCACCGCCAACTATCCGGTTATCGGCCACAAAGGCGCACTCTGGCTGCGCTGTGAAACCCGGGGCAAAACGGCCCACGGCGCGATGCCGGAGCTGGGTATCAATGCCATTTATCTGGCGGCGGACGCGCTGGGCAAAATTCAGCATTTCTCACCCGGCGCGCCGCATCCGCTGATGAAGCAGCCGACCCTCAACGTCGGCCGCATCGTGGGCGGCCTGAACATTAACTCCGTGCCCGATCACACGCAGTTTGACGTGGATATCCGCAGCGCCCCCAATCTGCAGCACGCCACCATTCGTCAGCAGCTCACAACGTTACTGGGCGACAGCGTAACGGTGACCACGCTGGTGGATCTGCCCGCGGTGCTGAGCGAAGACAATCAGGCCTGGATTCAGTCGGTTTATCAGCACTGCCAGCCGTTACATAATGCCCCGCTGACACCGCGCATTGTGCCCTACTTCACCGATGCGTCCTTGCTGCTGCCCGCGCTGGGCAATCCGCCCTGTATTATCCTCGGCCCCGGCGAGCCGTCGATGGCGCACCAGACCGATGAACACTGTCTGCTGAGCCGGTTAGCGGAAGCGGAGGTGCTGTATGGTGCGTTGATTCACGACTGGATGACGTGATGAAGAGATGATGCATGCGCGGAGCGGCGTCAGCCCCGCTTTCCTGAGGCTTAATCTTTTCCTGCACGGCGGGCTTTTTCACTTCAAACCTTTCCGCCTTTACGCTGCGCCGACACGGCCTGATATCGACGTAAAAGCCATCAGGGATTTCCCATCTATAATGATTGCGGTGTTTCAGGCCAGAGAGAACATGATGAGACGGCGAGCATGCGTGATAAAGCGTTATGTGTCTGCATATCCGGATCCCCTTTTCGTGGAGGCAGGCGACGTCGCGGTGGTCAGCCACTGTGATCTGGCATGGCGAGGCTGGCTGTGGATAATTTTGCCCGGTGGAAAAGCAGGCTGGGCACCTCAGCAATACTTTTCGCTACGTAGTCCAAATCAGGTTATCTGTCGGCAAACCTACAGTGCGCAGGAACTGACGGTCAGTCCCGGTGAGCAGGTGAGCGTAACGACATCGCTGAACGACTGGTACTGGGCTGAACGCGCATCGGGCGAGTGCGGCTGGGTGCCTGGGGAATGCATCAGGCTGTTGGATGACTGAACGATGCGTAGTAGCTGCAAACAAAAAGGCCGCCCGAAAGGCGGCCTTTTTCACGGCAGGCGATTAGCGCCGTTTTACCAGCATAAACAGACTGATGGCAAAGAAGACGAAGCTTGGCAGTATCGCGCCGAAAATCGGCGGCAGGCCGTAGACCAGGCTGAGCGGGCCGAAAATCTGGTCCAGCACATAGAACAGAAAGCCGAAGCTGATGCCGGTCACCACGCGAACGCCCATTGAAACGCTGCGCAGGGGGCCGAAGATAAACGACAGCGCCATCAGCATCATCACCGCAACTGACAGCGGCTGGAAGATCTTGCTCCACATGTTCAAGCGGTAACGACCCGATTCCTGGCCGCTCTGCTTCAGGTATTTACTGTAATCGTAAAGGCCGCTAATCGAGAGCGCATCCGGATCCAGCGCCACCACGCCCAGCTTGTCAGGCGTCAGGTTTGTTTTCCACTCGCCGCCCAGGCTTTGTGAGCCGGTAATTTGTTTGGGATCGGTGAGGTTCGATTCATCCACCTGCGACAGCACCCACAGCTTTTTGTCTTTATCCCATTTGGCCGAGGCCGCGTAGCGGACATTCTCTAAGCGGCGCGCGTCGTTGAAGTTATAAATACTGACGCCATCGATCTCATCGTCGCCTTTAATGCGCTCAATGTAGATAAAGCTGTTGCCGTCTTTTGCCCACAGACCGTTTTGTGTTGAAACCAGCGCGCCGCCGTAGAGCTGCTGCGCGCGGAAATTACGCGCCATCTGCTCGCCCTGCGGGGCAACGAACTCGCCGATAGCCATGGTCAACAGGACCAGCGGAATCGCCGTTTTCATCACCGACAGCGCCACCTGCATGCGGGTAAAACCCGCCGCCTGCATCACGACCAGCTCACTGCGCTGCGCCAGCGTTCCCAGTCCCAGCAATGCGCCTAACAGGGCGGCCATCGGGAAGAAGATTTCGATATCTTTTGGCACGCTCAGCAAGGTGTAGTAGCCCGCATCCAGCGCGCTGTATGCACCCTGCCCGGTCTTACGCAACTGATCGACGAACTTGATGATGCCGGACAGCGAGACCAGCATAAACAGCGTGAGCAGAATAGTATTAAAGATGGTTTTACCAATGTAGCGATCAAGAACGCGAAACATCAGATCGATCCTCCGCGTGAAAAGCGCGCGCGAATCCGGCGCGCAGGCACCGTATCCCACAGGTTAAGCACAATCGCTAACGCCAGGTAGCTGAGGTTAACCACCCACATCCAGATGGCCGGATCCAGGCGGCCTTTGGCTCCACTTGAACGCAACGAACTCTGCAGCAGGAAGAAGATCAGGTACAGCAGCATGGCGGGCAGCATGGACAGTACGCGCCCCTGACGTGGATTGACTACGCTGAGTGGTACCACCATCAGGGCCATCACCAGCACAGAGAACACCAGCGTCAGACGCCAGTGAAACTCGGCCTTAAATTCCGGCGTGTTGTTAGCGTAGAGCGTACTCAGGGGAGCCTGATCCACATCGTTAGGATCCAGCGTCGCCTGTTTATAGCCTATATAGGCCTGGTAGTTGATGAAATCCGTAATGCGGAAATCACGTAACAACGCTGTGCCCTCAAAGCGAGTACCTTTATCCAGGGTGACGATCTGCGAACCGTCTTTTTCCTGTTGCATATGGCCGCTGTCGGCCAGCACGACGGACGGGCGGGCATTGCCTTTTGGCCGTAGCTGCGCCAGGAAAACATGGCCGAAATGGTTGCCTTTTACGTCTTCCACGAACAACACATTATTGCCGTCGCTGGAGGTCTGGAACTGCCCGGCCGCCATGGCCGCTGCGCCGGGGTTGGCCTTGGCGTTTTGCGTAACCTGATCCTGATAACGTGACGACCAGGGGCCGAGCCAGATGACGTTAATCGCGGCCACAATCGACGTGAACAGCATCAGAATCATCGCCGCTTTAACCAGCACCGCTTTGCTCAGCCCGCAGGCGTGCATCACGGTGATTTCACTTTCCGTATACAGCCTTCCCAGCGTCATTAAAATCGCCAGAAACAGGCTAAGGGGCAGAATAAGTTGCGCCATTTCAGGCACACCGAGTCCTAACAGCGTCAGAACAAGGTTTGTCGGCACTTCGCCATCCACCGCAGCCCCTAAAATCCTGACCAACTTCTGGCAGAAGAAGATCAACAACAGGATAAACAGGATAGCCAGCTGGCTTTTGAGCGTTTCCCGAACCAGATATCTAATAATGATCACGCTTAATACGCCTGTGAAAACTTGTCTTTTTGCAGGAAAATCGCTAATTTCAACGCTTATTAGCCATTTTTCTTCATAAATGGCCGAAGCCAGCGCTAAAAATGTATACGAATTGCATGTGGGTGGTGAAAAAACAACACGTTGTCACCCTGATTCATTACGACCGTCGACAGCATGCTAGCATGTTGCACCGATTAATAAATGAGTCATGAATGCGCTACATTCTAGCGGCAGCTACGGCTGTTGTCTTTAAGATTCAGGAGAGTGCATGGAGTTCAGTGTAAAAAGCGGTAGTCCGGAAAAACAGCGCAGTGCATGCACTGTAGTTGGTGTTTTCGAACCGCGCCGTCTGTCACCGATTGCCGAGCAGCTGGATAAAATCAGCGATGGCTATATCAGCGCCCTGCTGCGCCGCGGTGAGCTGGAAGGTAAAGTGGGTCAGACGCTGCTGCTGCATCATGTGCCGAATATCCTGTCAGAACGTATTTTGCTGATTGGCTGCGGCAAAGAGCGCGAGCTGGATGAGCGTCAGTACAAGCAGGTGATTCAGAAAACCATTAACACGCTGAATGACACCGGCTCGATGGAAGCCGTGTGCTTCCTGACCGAACTGCACGTCAAAGGGCGCAACACCTACTGGAAAGTGCGTCAGGCTGTCGAAACCTCTAAAGAGGCGCTGTATAACTTCGACCAGTTGAAGAGCAACAAAGCCGAACCGCGCCGTCCTTTGCGCAAGCTGGTGTTTAACGTGCCGACCCGCCGTGAGTTAACCAGCGGAGAACGGGCGATTCAGCACGGTCTGGCCGTTGCGGCGGGCGTGAAAGCGGCCAAAGATCTGGGCAACATGCCGCCAAATATCTGTAATCCGGCTTACCTGGCTTCTCAGGCGCGTCAGCTGGCGGATGCCTACAGTAAACACATCTCAACCCGCGTGATTGGCGAGCAGCAAATGAAAGAGCTGGGCATGAACGCCTATCTTGCCGTCGGGGCCGGTTCGCACAATGAATCCCTGATGTCGGTGATTGAGTACAAAGGCAACCCGGATACCGATGCACGCCCCATCGTGCTGGTCGGTAAAGGGCTGACCTTCGACTCCGGCGGTATTTCTATTAAGCCTGCGGACAGCATGGATGAAATGAAGTACGACATGTGCGGTGCGGCATCCGTTTATGGCGTGATGCGCATGGTCGCCGAGCTGAACCTGCCGCTGAACGTCGTGGGCGTACTGGTCGGCTGTGAAAACATGCCGGACGGCAAATCCATGCGCCCGGGCGATGTGCTGACCACCATGTCTGGCCAGACCGTTGAAGTGCTGAATACCGATGCCGAAGGTCGCCTGGTGCTGTGCGATGCCCTGACCTACGTCGAGCGTTTTGATCCGGAAGTGGTCATCGACGTGGCGACGCTGACCGGCGCCTGCGTGATCGCGCTGGGCCATCACGTCAGCGGCCTGCTGTCGAACCACAACCCGCTGGCCCATGAGCTAATCAGCGCGTCAGAACAGTCGGGCGACCGCGCCTGGCGCCTGCCGATGGCCGATGAGTACCAGGAACAGCTAGAATCCAATTTTGCCGATATGGCCAACATCGGTGGCCGTCCGGGCGGCGCGATTACCGCCGCTTGCTTCCTGGCGCGTTTTGCGCGCAAATATAACTGGGCGCACCTGGACATCGCCGGCACCGCGTGGCGCTCCGGCAAGGCCAAAGGGGCCACCGGCCGTCCGGTGCCGATGCTGTCACAGTTCCTGCTGAACCGTGCAGGTCTGAACGGCGACGACTAAACGCCCGGGCAACCGAACCAACCGGGGTGGACGCCATGTCGCCCCGCTTTTCTTTTAGCAGGCAATTCGATGAAAAACGCAACCTTCTACGTGCTGGAAACCGATGCATCCCGCGACGGCTTAACCGCTGTGGAAGCGCTGGTATGCGATCTGGCGGAAACACGCTGGCGGGCCGGTAAGCGAGTGCTCATCGCCTGTGAAGATGAGCAGCAAGCCATTCGGCTGGATGAGGCGCTCTGGCAGCGCCCTGCCAATGCCTTTGTGCCACATAACCTGGCTGGCGAAGGCCCGCGCTACGGCGCACCGGTCGAGCTGGCCTGGCCGCAGCGTCGGGGCAATTCACCGCGCGACCTGCTGATCAACCTGCTGCCGCAGTTTGCAGATTTTGCTACTGCTTTCCATGAAGTGATAGACTTCGTTCCTTATGAAGAATCGCTCAAACAGTTAGCGCGCGATCGCTATAAAGCCTATCGCAGCGTTGGCTTCCAATTGAATACGGCAACGCCACCACAGCCGCAAACGACATAGCAGAAATGGATAAGACATATAACCCGCAAGATATCGAGCAGCCGCTTTACGAGCACTGGGAAAAGCAGGGCTACTTCAAACCGAATGGCGACACCAGCCAGGAAAGCTTTTGCATCATGATCCCGCCGCCGAACGTCACCGGTAGCTTGCACATGGGTCACGCCTTCCAGCAAACCATCATGGATACCATGATTCGCTACCAGCGCATGCAGGGCAAAAATACCCTGTGGCAGGCCGGTACCGACCATGCGGGCATCGCCACGCAGATGGTGGTTGAGCGTAAGATCGCCGCAGAAGAAGGCAAAACCCGTCAGGATTACGGTCGTGATGCCTTTATCGACAAAATCTGGCAGTGGAAAGCCGAATCCGGCGGCACCATTACCCGCCAGATGCGCCGCCTGGGCAACTCTGTGGACTGGGAGCGTGAACGCTTCACCATGGATGAAGGCCTGTCCAATGCCGTAAAAGAAGTGTTTGTGCGCCTGTACAAAGAGAACCTGATTTACCGCGGCAAGCGCCTGGTGAACTGGGATCCGAAACTGCGCACCGCGATCTCTGACCTGGAAGTGGAAAACCGTGAGAGCAAAGGCTCCATGTGGCACATCCGCTATCCGCTCGCCAACGGCGCCAAAACCGCCGACGGGAAAGATTATCTGGTTGTCGCCACCACGCGTCCGGAAACGCTGCTGGGCGATACCGGCGTGGCCGTGAACCCGGACGATCCGCGTTATAAAGATCTGATCGGCAAGTTTGTCATGCTGCCGCTGGTTGATCGCCTGATCCCAATCGTGGGTGACGAGCACGCGGATATGGAAAAAGGCACCGGCTGCGTGAAAATCACCCCGGCGCACGACTTCAACGACTATGAAGTGGGCCGTCGTCATAAGCTGCCGATGATCAACATCCTGACCTTTGACGGGGATATCCGTGAAAGCGCGCAGGTTTACGATACCAACGGCGAAGCCAGCACCGTCTACAGTGACGCGATCCCGGCTGCGTTCCAGAAGATGGAACGTTTTGCGGCGCGTAAAGCCATCGTGGCTGCGGTGGACGAACTGGGCCTGCTGGAAGAGATCAAACCACACGATCTGACCGTTCCTTACGGCGACCGCGGCGGTGTGGTCATCGAGCCGATGCTGACCGACCAGTGGTACGTCCGCACGGCACCGCTGGCAAAAGTAGCCGTTGAAGCCGTTGAGAACGGCGATATTCAGTTTGTACCAAAACAGTACGAGAACATGTACTTCTCCTGGATGCGTGACATTCAGGACTGGTGTATTTCCCGTCAGCTGTGGTGGGGTCACCGCATTCCGGCCTGGTACGATAACGACGGCAACGTTTACGTTGGTCGCACCGAAGACGAAGTGCGTAGCGAAAACAACCTGGCCGCCGATGTGGCGCTGCGCCAGGACGACGACGTACTGGATACCTGGTTCTCTTCAGGTCTGTGGACGTTCTCAACGCTGGGCTGGCCGGAAAACACCGAGGCCCTGCGGACCTTCCACCCGACCAGCGTGCTGGTCAGTGGCTTTGACATTATCTTCTTCTGGATTGCCCGCATGATCATGCTGACCATGCACTTCATCAAAGATGAAAACGGCAAACCGCAGGTGCCGTTTAAAACCGTCTATATGACCGGTTTGATCCGCGATGAAGAAGGCCAGAAGATGTCCAAATCTAAGGGCAACGTGATTGACCCGCTGGATATGGTTGACGGCATTTCGCTGGAAGATCTGCTGGAAAAACGCACCGGTAACATGATGCAGCCGCAGTTGGCCGAGAAAATCCGTAAGCGAACCGAGAAACAGTTCCCGAACGGTATTGAGCCATCCGGTACCGATGCGCTGCGCTTTACGCTGGCCGCGCTGGCATCAACCGGTCGTGATATCAACTGGGACATGAAGCGCCTGGAAGGTTATCGCAACTTCTGTAATAAGCTGTGGAACGCCAGCCGCTTTGTGCTGATGAACACCGAAGATCAGGATTGTGGTCAGAATGGTGGCGAGATGACGCTGTCGCTGGCCGATCGCTGGATTCTGACCGAGTTCAACCATACGGTGAAAGCTTACCGTGAAGCCCTGGACAGCTATCGCTTCGATATCGCCGCCAACATTCTGTATGACTTCACCTGGAACCAGTTCTGTGACTGGTACCTGGAGCTGACCAAGCCGGTGATGAACAGCGGCAGCGAAGCAGAACTGCGCGGTACGCGCCATACGCTGGTTCATGTACTGGAAGCGCTGCTGCGCCTGGCGCATCCGATCATTCCGTTCATCACGGAAACCATCTGGCAGCGCGTCAAAGGCCTGAAAAATATCAGCGATGACACCATCATGCTGCAGCCGTTCCCGCAGTTTGATGCGGCGAAAGAAGATGCCGACGCCAAAGCCGACATTGAGTGGATGAAGCAGGCGATCATCGCGGTGCGTAACATCCGTGCGGAGATGAACATCGCGCCGAGCAAGCTGCTGGATGTGCTGCTGCGTGACTGCTCGCCGGCGGCCCAGCGCCGCGTTGAGGCCAACCGTAACTTCCTGTCGCGCCTGGCGCGTCTGGAAAGACTGACCATTCTGCCTGCGGGCGAGAAAGGGCCGGTTTCGGTGACCAAAATTGTCGAAGGCGCCGAGCTCCTGATCCCGATGGCGGATCTGGTGGATAAAGCCGCCGAGCTGGAACGTCTGGCGAAAGAGCTGGTGAAACTCGATGTTGAAATCGAGAAGATTCAGACCAAGCTGGCCAACGAAGGCTTTGTGTCCCGTGCTCCGGAAGCGGTCGTCGCCAAAGAGCGTGAACGCGTTGCCGACATGGAACAGTCCAAAGCAAAACTGATTGAACAGCAGGCGGTGATTGCGGCATTGTAATGCGTCGTAGTCCGATAGCTTGAACCTGAAGCCGGGCTTTGCCCGGCTTTTTTATTGCGCTGACTTTGTACCGGAATCCTGATGAGAACCACTGCCGATATTCAGCTGCGGCCCATTATTGCCGCCGACAATCTCCATATCGCCCGGGTCATCCGCGACGTCTCTGCGGAATTTGGCCTGACGGCGGATAAAGGCTACACCGTTGCCGATCCTAATCTGGACCAGCTGTTTGAGCTGTACAGCGCTGAACACAGCGCTTACTGGGTGGTGGAACATCAGGGGAAGGTGATGGGCGGCGGCGGCATTGCCCCGCTCGCCTGCAGCGCGCCGGATATCTGTGAACTGCAAAAGATGTATTTCCTGCCCGCTATCCGCGGCTTCGGCGTGGCGCGCGAACTGGCGCTGTTAGCCATGGATCATGCGCGCCAGCGGGGCTTTCGTCGTTGCTATCTGGAAACCACCGGCAGCCTGACGCGCGCCATTAAGCTTTATGAATCGCTGGGCTTTGCGCGTATCGACCATGCGCTGGGCTGCACCGGCCATGGCGACTGCGAGTTCAGGATGCTGAAAACGCTGTAACGTCGTCAAAAAGCCGGGACGCCGCTGTGAAAGCGCAGCTCCGTGTCCGGCTCACTAATCAGCCTGGCCTCCGCTTCACCCATCGCCCGTACGCGCGCCGTAATGTCTTTGGGTGATATCTGTGCCGCCAGCGCCAGGTAATCCTGGTAATGGCGGGCTTCAGAACGCAGCAGCGAGATATAAAACTTCTCTAGTTCACTGTCCAGGAAAGGCGCCAGGCTGGCAAACCGTTCGCAGGAACGCGCTTCGATATAGGCACCGCAAATCAGCTTATCCACCAGCGTATCGGGTTCGTGCGTGGTCACTTCGCGTAGCAGCCCTTTGGCGTAACGACTTGAGGTGATTTTCTCGTACACCAGGCCGCGCGACTGCATAATTTCCCACACCTGGTAAAAGTGATGCAGCTCTTCTTTAATCAGCAGCACCATTTTCTCTACCAGATCGTCCGCCCACGGCAGCGCATTGCGTACGATGATCGTTTTAGTCAGATTTTTATGGGCGTTAATAAAATCGCTGTCGCCGTCTTCGCGAAAGATAAAATTCTCGTAAGGCCGCAGCCACGCCAGAATCCGGTCTCCACTTGGCTTGTCGGCGACATATTTGCGAATCAGCCAGACGGCGGTCTGTGCGGCTTTCAGTTCACACACCAGGTGGTCGGTCAGGAGCAGCGTGAGGTTTTCAGGTTTGCGCGCTTCATCAATCCAGGCCTGCGGCGTGCGGCAGTGTAAAAATTGCTGTATCGGTTCAAGTAAGGGTGCGTAATTCATGAATGTCAGACAGGGCCGGAAAACAGAAAAGGCGGAGCAGACTCCGCCCTCGTCAGATTAGTGGCGAATGCCGTTATCGTCTTCGTCGATGACATCGCCATCGTCTTCATCGTCATCCTGGGCATTCGGATCTTCAAAGTAGGTGCCCCAGCCGTCGTAGTCGACGTTATATTTTGCCACCAGATTCACCAGCTGCTCTACCTGCGCGTCGATCAGCTCCGCTTTCAACGCGCCTTCGCTGAGAATGTCCACGCACATGACGGTGGTGCCGTCTTCCAGCTCCAGCTCTTCCGGCTCGGTGACTTCATAGCCCAGCTTAAACGCGTCCACCGCCGCTTTTTCCAGCGAGTCAAAGTTGTTACAGGAGAGATGGTGCTCAATGGTATAGAGCGCATCGGGATCGCTGCCATCCTCTAACAGTTCTTCGATGATCAGCCGCGTCTCTTCACGCTGCTCTTCCAACAATGCTTCAAATGCCATGGCGATATCCTCTCTGAGTTCGGCAATAAGTCATTATTTTCCCATACTGCCTGTCGCGCCACTACACAAAACAGAAAAGATTATTCTCGCCAGGGTTGAAAATGCATATTCATACGGTTAAATTGAATTTTAATTCATTACGAAACCCGTACCGGAGTGCTGTATGAGTCAGTTGTATCATCGTCATTTTCTCAGGCTGCTGGATTTTACCCCGGCCGAGATCGATTACCTGCTTGCCCTGTCTGCCGAATTAAAACACGCCAAAAAAACCGCCAGCGAAACCCAATACCTGAAAGGCAAAAACATCGCGCTCATCTTCGAAAAAGACTCGACCCGTACCCGATGCTCTTTCGAAGTTGCCGCCTACGATCAGGGAGCTAACGTCACGTATCTTGGCCCGAGCGGCAGCCAGATCGGCCATAAAGAGTCGATGAAAGACACCGCGCGCGTGCTGGGCCGCATGTACGACGGCATTCAGTATCGGGGTTACGGTCAGGCACTGGTGGAAACGCTGGCCGAGCACGCGGGCGTGCCGGTCTGGAACGGCCTGACCACCGAGTTTCACCCTACCCAGTTGCTGGCTGACCTGCTGACCATGCAGGAGCATCTTCCCGCTACACCGCTGAATAAGATGACGCTGGTATACGTTGGCGATGCCCGCAATAACATGGGCAACAGCATGCTGGAAGCCGCCGCGCTGGTCGGGCTGGATCTACGCATGGTTGCGCCACAAAGCTGCTGGCCGGAAGCCGGGCTGGTCGCAGAATGCCGTCAGGTCGCCGAAAAGACCGGCGGTAAAATCACCCTGACGGCGGATATTGCCGAGGGCGTAAAAGGTGCCGACTTTATCTATACCGACGTCTGGGTTTCCATGGGCGAAGCCAAAGCGGTGTGGGAAGAACGGATTGCCCTGCTGCGCGACTATCAGGTGAACCGTGCGATGCTGGCGCTGACCGGCAACCCGGCGGTGAAATTCCTGCACTGCTTACCGGCTTTCCATGACGATCAGACCACGCTGGGCCGCCAGATGGCAGAACAGTATGGCCTTAAAGACGGCATGGAAGTCAGCAATGAGGTCTTTGAGTCGGCACACAGCATCGTGTTTGACCAGGCTGAAAACCGGATGCACACCATCAAAGCGGTAATGGTTGCCACGCTGGGACAGCGCTAATCAGACAGACGCAAACGGTTACCTGCCGCGCGATTTTTCCTTGATGCCAACCCGCGATGGCGTATAATGCGCCACAATTTGCCGGAGGAAACATGCAACAGCATCGTGGACAATGTGACGCGCTATCTCGCCTGACCGCAGGCGGCACCGCTGTTTCTTTCCGTCATCGAACCGATCTCAAAAAAGCCCCTTTCTAAGGGGCTTTTTTTTGTCCGCAATCCGGCCGCGCAGAGGAGAGAGCTATGGCTAACCCGCTATATCGCAAGCACATCATTTCAATTAACGATCTCAGCCGCGACGAGCTGGAGCTGGTGCTGCATACCGCCGCCCGGCTCAAAGCCAACCCTCAGCCGGAACTGCTGAAACACAACGTGATCGCCAGTTGCTTCTTTGAAGCCTCTACCCGCACCCGGCTGTCGTTTGAAACCGCCATTCATCGCCTGGGTGCCTCTGCCGTCGGCTTTGCCGATGGCAGTAACACCTCGCTGGGCAAGAAGGGGGAAACCCTGGCGGATACCATTTCCGTCATCAGTACCTATGTGGACGCAATTGTGATGCGTCATCCGCAGGAAGGGGCAGCCCGACTGGCCACGGAGTTCTCCAACGGCATTCCCATTCTGAACGCGGGCGACGGCGCGAATCAGCACCCAACACAAACGCTGCTGGACCTGTTTACTCTCCACGAAACCCAGGGTCGTCTCAGCAATCTGAACGTAGCCATGGTGGGCGATCTCAAATATGGCCGTACCGTTCACTCGCTGACCCAGGCGCTGGCCAAGTTCGACGGCAACCGCTTCTTCTTTATCGCGCCGGATGCGCTGGCAATGCCTGCCTATATCACTGATATGCTGGACGAGCAGAATATTGCCTGGTCGCGCCATGACAGCTTTGAAGAGGTCATGCCTGAGCTGGATATTCTCTATATGACCCGCGTGCAAAAAGAGCGGCTCGATCCCTCAGAATATGCCAACGTCAAAGCCCAGTTTATTTTACGGGCAGCCGATCTGGCCGGAGCCCGCGATAACATGAAAGTGCTGCATCCGCTGCCCCGTATTGATGAAATTACCCCTGACGTGGACACCACGCCGTACGCCTGGTATTTCCAGCAGGCAGGTAACGGTATTTATGCGCGCCAGGCCCTGCTGGCGCTGGTACTGAACAGCGACATCGCCCTGTAAGGAGTGAACAATGAGCCACGATAACAAACTGCAGGTCGAAGCCATCAAAAACGGCACGGTTATCGATCATATCCCGGCGCAGGTGGGCTTTAAGCTCCTGTCGCTGTTTCGCCTGACCGAAACTGACCAGCGCATCACTATTGGTCTGAACCTGCCGTCAGGTGAAATGGGCCGTAAGGACCTGATCAAGATCGAAAACACCTACCTGACCGACGATCAGATCAATCAGCTGGCGTTCTATGCGCCGCATGCGACGGTCAATCGCATCGACGACTATGAAGTGGTGGCCAAGATCGCCCCGGCGCTGCCGGATCACATCGATCGGGTGCTTACCTGCCCGAACAGCAACTGCATCAGCCGCAGCGAGCCGGTGTTCTCCAGCTTCGCCGTTAAGCACCGCGCCGATGAAGTGCACCTGAAGTGCAAATACTGTGAGAAAGAGTTCGCCCGCCATGTCGTGCTGGGCCACTTTTAATCGTCCCGGGCGCGCCTATAATGGAACGCGTTCTGTTGCGGGCGGCATCGTTGCTGCCCCGGCCTTACTTTAAGGAGAAATGATGTCTCGTGAAATCAGTACGGAAAAAGCCCCTGCGGCCATTGGCCCTTACGTACAGGGCGTTGATCTCGGCAACATGATCATCACCTCGGGCCAGATTCCCGTGAACCCGGCCACCGGTGAGGTCGCCGATGATGTGTCTGCGCAGGCACGTCAGTCGCTGGAAAACGTGAAGGCAATCGTGGAAGCGGCGGGACTGACGGTAGGCGATATCGTTAAAACCACCGTGTTCGTGAAAGATCTGAATGACTTTGCGACCGTAAACGCCACCTACGAAGCGTTCTTTACTGAGCACAAGGCAAACTTCCCGGCGCGCTCGTGCGTGGAAGTCGCCCGTCTGCCAAAAGATGTGAAGATTGAAATCGAAGCGATTGCACTGCGTCGCTGATAAAACGCGTGCGCACCGGGTGCGCACGCGGCTTTCGGTCTGCCATCAAGCCTGGAATTTGCCCTGCTTACCGCCAACCGTTCACGGTGTGATCAGCCTTAAAAGCTTTGCCAGTTATCCTGTCCGCCTGTCGCCAGAGCCATTACGGGTTTGGGCGCAACAACGGCTGTGGGTTGACGCTGAGGCGTCACATCAGCCGCCTGCTGGCCCGCGAGCGTAAACCTGCGTACAAGCGCAGCCAGGCCGTCGGCCTGCTCCTGTAGTGAGAGCGATGCAGCCGAGGCTTCTTCCACCAGGGTCGCATTCTGCTGGGTCACGTCGTCCATCTGATTGACCGCCTGATGCACCTGCGCGATCCCCTGGCTCTGCTCTGTGGCCGCAGCGGCGATTTCGTTAACCAGATCGGTAACCTGACTGACCGCACCGCGCATCGTCTCCATATTCTGATTCACGTTATCCGCCTGCGACGTTCCCGATTCAATCAACGCATTCGACGACTGAATCAGCGTTTTGATTTCACGGGCGGCGGTGGTGGAACGCTGCGACAAATTGCGCACTTCCCCTGCCACGACCGCAAAGCCGCGCCCGTGTTCGCCGGCTCGCGCCGCTTCAACCGCCGCATTCAACGCCAGAATATTGGTCTGAAACGCAATGCCTTCAATCAGGGTGATAATGTCGCCCACCTTGCCCGCGCTGTCACGGATCGACGTCATGGTATCCAGCATGGTAGTGAGTGCCGCAGAGCTGGTTTCGGAGAGGTTACGCGTATTTTCGGCCAGATTGCTCGCCTGGCGCGTGTTGCCGGCGGTCTGTCTGACGGTTTCGCTGATTTGCGTCATGCTGGCAGCCGTTTGCTCCAGCGAGGCAGCCTGCTCTTCTGTGCGGGCAGACAAATCCTCATTCCCTGCCGCAATCTGTGCCGACGCACTGCTGACGGACTGCGAGGCACTGCTGACCGCATACATTGCGGACGAAATACTTTCCATAAGACGATTATAAGAACGCGCCATGACACCGACTTCATCACGGCGGCTGTCATCGGCCTTCAGGGAAAGATCAAGCGTATTGCTGGCGCGTTCCATCAGCCCGCCCATGGCATTCAGGCTGCGGCGGACGCGCATGATGGTCAGTATCGTCAGCATCCCCAGGCCAGTAATCGCCAGGGCAATACCGGCGGCCATGCCCTGAGGGATCCCCACAAATTGACGCTAATAAACCAGCACCATTTTGTGGTAAACCCTTGTTAAATTGTTAAGAACGTCCTTCAGGGATATTCGCCTGAGCATTAGCGGAGAATGCCGTAAAATATTC
>NZ_VZPF01000060.1 GCF_008801695.1 Pantoea stewartii subsp. stewartii | reverse complement strand
AATGGAGGCGAAGCGCCTCAAGGAGCCATGTCCGGTGTTTCACGCGATAGTGTCCATTAAAAAATGATGGACACTATTTTCCCGGAACCGGAGCCCGCTGCACAGACGGTTTAAATGTGACGCTTACTTTTGCACTAACGGGAGCGGGCGTTTAAATGGTGTTTAAATCATGTTTTAATAAATCTGAAAAATTAGATTTTTATAAAATTCTTATTTTATTGCTTTTGTTGGGTTTTTGTTTCGCAAGATGGATATAAAAGAGTTAAATATTTAGCACAAAAAGACAAATCCCAATGGTTTATTTTCCCTTCCGGTTTTTTCCTCCTGAAAGTTGCCGTAATTATTTAAAACCCGTTTAAATCGCGCCATATGCGTTTAAATGTTTTGTGTAATACCTGACCATTAATGAGGGGCGAAATACAGCCAGAAGGCTTCAGGGGCGCTAATGGGGGATAACATCCATCACACCTTCCTGATTGGAGTCACATTGTATCCCTCGCCCTGCTCCAGAGCCACCAGCAGCCCGGCCCATAATTCCAGCGCGGCACGGCGTTCATCAAAGTACTGGTGGCGGTTATAAATCCCCTCCACGCCCTTGATGCGATGATTAAGACAGCGTTCACCTACTACAGGGTCAACGCCCAATGCAGCTAGATGGGTACGGGCCGTTCGCCGGAAGTCATGGACGGTAAAAGTTGGAACGTCTGGCATTTCACGGCGCACTTTTGCCAATGCCACGGGCAGGGTGCTTTCCTGAATGTGGGGAATCATGCGGTGCTGCATCTTGCGGGCTGGCAAAACCCAACTGCTACCGCCCGAAATGCTGTGCAGCTCTCGCAGCCATTCCACTGCTGGTGGTGGTAATGGAATATCAATAGCGTCGCCATTTTTGGCGCGTTCTGCTGGCAGTCGCCAGACAGCTTCATCTAAATCAAATTCGGCCCACGGTGCGCCGCACAGTTCCATCTTGCGGCAACACAGGCAAAGTATCAGCTTCATGGTGAGTTCATTCTCACGACTGAATCCCTTAGCCATACGCATAGCCTGAAAGAACTGGATAAGTTCATCGCGCGTCAACCAGCGTTCACGGCTACTCTCCTGACCGCCAGCATCTGACAATTCAAATGCACCAGCCGGGTTTACCTCCAGCGCATGGCGTTTAATGGCGTAATCAAAAATACGCTTCGTCCAGCGCAGAACATCGTTAGCCACAGTTGGAGCGCCACGCTTCACAATGCTTTGCAGCATTGCATCAATATGGCGGGGCTTCACATCTTCAACTTTCAGGCTGCCTATGTGTGGGTTTATGTCCTTGTCTATACGGCGGCGCAGAATGTCCGGGTGTTTCCAGCGGGGAAGTATCTGGCGGGTGAAATACTCTGCGGCCAGTTCGGACACGCGCAGGGCGTTTTTATCATCTTCAATTTTTGCCAGCGCTTCGGCTTTCCTCTTCTGCTTCTCTCCGGCCACGTCATGCCCCAGCGCCACGCGGGCCGCCAGCTCCCGGACTGCTGCGCGAGCCTTGCTTAATGACAGGTCAGAGTAAGAGCCAATCAGCATGGTGCGCTGTTTGCCCGCCATCCGGTAACGGAACCGTCAGAAAGGGGCGCTGTATTTGGCTGGATAACACAAATAAAGTCCGCCGCCATCCGCGCGGCCCTCAAAGTGCTCCTGAGCTTTAATCCATGCCCGTATCTGCATGTCGGTTAGCTTTGCCATATGCCCGCCTGAACGTTGAATGGGTGCGTGTACATACCCGTGTGTCTTTAAATCACCGTAAGTACACGCTTATGTACACGTCTAATGCTGGATTCTCTCGGAGTATATAGGAGCGCATAGGAGTTAAAAAGCCCCTAACTACGGTGCTTGATTGTTAATGTGTGGAGTGTGTCGGAGTGCATGGCAGGTTATTCCACATTCTGAATCTTAATCATTAAATAACCATAACACTTTGATTTTTATGTAAAAAAATTTAAATTGATAGTGGTGGTACAATTATTGGTACGCTTATTTTTGCTGGTAAACTCGACCTAAAAAACGATTTTTCTTCGTAAGTGATATTCTTTTATATTCGTTTATATCAAGTTTGAGCTTCTTCTTATCTAGTTTGCTAAGTTTATCACTATTCAAAGTTAGTATATACTGACAATCCTTGAGGCATGAGGATTTTTCTGCCAGAAAATTTAGGCTTTTTATAAGAGTATCATTATCTACATCGAAAATATTATCATGTATTAATAATCCTGGGTGATTTCTGAAAGTCTTTTCTGTTAGCAGTAGGCTGATATCATAGAAAAAAACTTTTTCTCTCTCGTTACTATGGCTACCGTCGTCGTCGATCCTTAAGGTAAAATCTACTATGCTCTTCTTGTCATTTGCACTTATTTCAAATGAACATTTTTTGTTTCCAAATACATAGTCATGCATTAAGAGTATTGTTTCTTGGAAATCACTTATTGTGGTTTTGTTTCTATTAATATCCAAGTCTATTTCCACAACTAGTGCTGACTTCTCACTTTTTTTATGCTTAATTATATCATCTTCTTCTTTGTATTTTTTCAACATTGTTGAAAGCATTGACTGTTCTTCAATTTTTCTCTGGTGTGTTAAAATAAGCTGTTTCAGGTTAATTAGCGAACCAGTAGCATCAAATGCTTTCATCTTTTCTGCATAAAGTGATGTGGCGGATTTTAGTTTTACATCTATATCATTTATTTCTTCACTAATGACAATTTTTCTTTCGTTAAGTATTTTACTTTGGAAGTTATCGATGCTTTTTTTAAAGGAAATAACTTCAGATAGCTCTTTACTTAAAATATCACCTAGACCATTTTTAAACTTATTATATAGATCAACAACTTCAGAGTCATTTATGAAGTTATCACCGCTTAATAAAGCTATTTTATTTAACTCGCTTTTTAGTATGTACTTCTTGTTTCTTAAAGATTGTATGGATAACTCAAGGTTTGATACCTCTTCTCTAATAAAATCATAAGATAAATGGTTATCTAAGGATTCCATCTCAGAATTAATTATTTCTACTTGTGAGTTTATTTCATTAAGCTCTGCTTTAGCCTTAGATATAGTTACTCCACTAAGCAGCTCGATATCATTTTTAAGCTTGCTTTTTATTTTTACTGACTTGTCTATTTCATTTATTAATCTTTTTATTTCTTTATAAGGGCTTATCTTTAATCCAAATAAATAAAGGTGTGGCGATAAATTTGCGGCTGCTTTTATATTGGTATCAAAACAATTAACAATAGACTTAAATTCCGAACCTTCATCTCGAATTAGTGGCCCCATCATTGATCTAAATGATGGTACTTCACCAGTAATATCATGTGTAAATAATTTAGTCGTTAAAAATTCAATAGCATCCTGGATGCTATCAAAATTCTTTTCAATATTTAGAAATCTTATTTTTGGTTCATTGTGGTTTTTAATGTTTCTTTCAATCGTATAATTGGTTCCATCAATCTCTATGTCAAGACAAATAGTCGTTTCAGAAGAGTAGCTGGATGATGGTATCTTAGATATGCGGCTAAAATTATACTCTTTGAATAAGCAGAAGTTAATAAACTCTATAAGTAAGGTTTTGCCGACGCCGTTAGTTTTATCAGATGTTGGGTTTGGCTCGCCAATAATCAGGTTTATACCGGAAAAAAATCGCACTGGGGTAAATGTTTCTGGTTTTGTATATAATTTATTTATTTTCATCATTTTTTATTACCAAGTACGGTTCATCAAACTCAATAAGATCTAAACTGTATAAAAAAATGATAGCATAATAAACTGCTCTCACTCCAATTTTTTTGTCTTTTTTTAGAGTTTGTATAACTTCGAAAATACTGACTCTCCTGCTTTTCTTTTTTTCAAAAATATTGAGGATCTTGGCACCAAGCACTGGCGCAGACTTATCGAGATCTTCATTTTTAGAAAAAAGATTTAATCTCATGCTTTTTCCTTATTCGGAAATACTGTACATCGCAAAAGGTTATCAACCAAGAAGAACTCAATAGCCGATTCATCATATTCGTTATCGATAAGAGAAACTTTGTTGCAATAAAAATTTTTCAATTTTTCAAGAGCTATTATAGGATTGTTATTTGCTTCAATTAAAAAATTATCACTCTGATTTTCTAGATAGATTTCCATTTTTTTTTGCTTTGTAAGGCCTACGTCACTTTCGCTTCTTATACATTGTAGTATATCTCCATACATGGGAGCGAGCCGTGTGTACTTATTAATTATGATACTTGAATGATCAAAGAATCTTTTATATATTTTATTTTCAGGATCAGGTTTTTCAGCAAATCCATTTCCAGCGCTAGGGTGCTCATCGTCACTTAAAATCTGTATCATATGCATAAGAGTTTTAACTTCTTTAGGGGTGTTTTCTACCTCTTTTAAATTAAGTTCTCTTTCAAGAAAGCATTTTACTTCATATTGCTTTTCAGTTGGTAGATTTTGTATGTGCCGCAAAACATCTCTGTAATCAATAACCCCTTCCTTAATGTTGAAGTTATATATTCCTTCCTTTCCATAATCTTTAGTGTTGTAGTCTTTTTTCTTGGTTAATATTAAAACTTTTAAAGTGTCATATTTTTCATGCAATTTTTCATTGATGAATTTATCTACAGTATTTTTTATTTTATCAATAGTGTTTGTACAAGTTACTTGAAAGCATAGTTTTTTATTTTCGTCCGCGAGATCTATAGATGTACTATTTTTAGTGATGCTATTGAGATTATTTAACTCGTATCCATATATCAAGTTGAAAAATTCTTTATAAAAATTCTCAGAATGGATGTTTATATCGTTAAGATTTATTGATGCGCGAGCCTCTACACACTTAGATAAATATGCTAAGCCGGAAGTTATGACTGATAGGTAATCCATACTTTTTATCATCAGGTTTTCCTACATCCTAAATTTTATAATAATCATTAGATTCTCTTATTTATAAAAACACTTTGCAATCAGTTTACTTCACAAACAGTGAGAAATGTTTCTAACAATAATCCTCTAGAGCACCATTTGAGTTATGGATGATCGCAGGCCTCATTTCTCGTCAGTTATCAGGGCTGCGCGCACTCGTAGCCCCGCCACGCCTGCGCACTTCATGTAGCGGTTTTCATGCACCTGCATGAGTGGCTCCGGGCCGCGCCGCTGCTGGCCTTTGCTGCCGCTTTTGGATGCCTGAGACTCATGCGTTTTCATGCAGCATAGACATGCACCCGCACAGCAGACGTAAAAAAGCCCGGCAGGTGCCGGGCTGAGGGGGGTTATTTCTGGCCGGGGAACCGTTTACGCTTACGCCGGTCAGATCCGGCACCCCTGAAGGGGTAGGGACCGGCAAGGCTGATGACATCATCACGGAACATCAGCGGCAGCTCTGCATTCGTCCAGCGCAGCATCAGATTAATGATAAAGCCACGGTACAGCGTGTCTGCATCATTCGCCCCCTCCAGCACACCCGGCGCATGGGGTGAGCCATCCCGTTCAAACTGGCGGTACTTCATTTTCAGCAGGCTGGTCAGCTCCACACCATGCAAGATAAAGAATTCATCAATGAGCGCATCAATACGCTCGTCCATGATGCGCTCATGACAGGTGATGTAAGCGTGAGCCTTTTGCCCGGTCACGTCCGCCAGCCCCGGCAGCTGCTTTTCCCTCTGGGTAATCAGCCCGGCCAGCTCGGTCGCCGTTTCCTGCTGCTCAAGATACGCCGCGCGCAGCGCCTTCATCTCCGGCGTGACGGTGCCGCCGTTCTGCTCCAGCAGTTCACGAAAGCGCGTCCGGTTGTCCTGGCCTGCCTGCTCCGTCTGTGCCTGGCTCTGGCGCAGCGCCTCAACGCTCTCCCTGGCGGCGGCTTCGGCCTTTTTGGCCTCCAGCCATTCCATCATTTTCTTCTGGAGTTGCTGAATGCGGGGCTGCCAGCCAGCCGGAAGGCTTTTCGCCAGCGCGGCGCTCTGTTCTGCTAACTCAGCTTCGGGCAGCTTCATGAGCCAGCCTGCATCCTTAAGCGGCTTCTGACTCCGTGCCACAAGCTGGCCCACGTACTGGCCGGTTGCCTTAATCTCTTCGTCGGTCATCTGCTTCTGTGTCATGTCTTTTCCTCTCTGTCAGGGCTGTGCGTGGCGGTCTTTACGGGTGCAGGCGGAGCCGTAGCGGCCCAGCGTCTGCGGCTGGCGCACCGGCGCATCACTTTCCGGCTCCGGCTCTGCCGCCACGGGCCTGTTGGGCTTCATGATGATTTTCTCGACGCTCTCCAGCGCGGTGAACGTGCAGGAGCAGTCAAGGTTCTGGCACTGATACCAGGTGCGCTTGACGGACGGTGCCTCGTAGGCGCTGGTGCGGGTGTGGGCCACCTGACCGCATTCGGGACATTTCAGGGCCATCAGCGGCTTTCCTTCTGTTTTAACTCCAGGCGGATTCTGGCCTTGTGACGGGCGGCCGGTGACAGGGTGCGGCCCGCGTCAGCCCTGGCGGTGGCGTCGGGAGACACGCCGCACAGGCGGAACACCGGGTCGCTGTCGGGCATGGCCTCACCGGAAACGGCCGGTTCAGTGATGTGACGCCTGATGAAGTTTTTCAGCACGCTCTCGGGGTCGTTCACGGAGTCCACCACGCCGGTGACCAGCGCGGCCTGACGGCCCAGCGTGATGTGCAGGAGGCTCAGCGTCTGAATCAGCGGCTGGCCGTGGTCGCGCATGAAGTCCTGCCAGAGCTGCATGGCGCGCAGCTCCACCAGGCTGTTGTGGGCGCTGATGTACTCCTGCGCCCGGTCGGCGGTCTCGAACGGCAGGCGGGCCGTTTCTTCGGCGTGGGAGGCCAGCAGCGCGTCGAACTCCTCCAGCGTCTCGCGGTTCAGCGCGATTTCGGTGCGCAGCGCGCGCATTTCCGGCGTCATGGCTCCGCTGCTGTCGCGGAACAGGGCGCGCCACTCGTCGTTCTGCGCGTTTGCGGTGGCTTCGGTTTCCGCACGGCGCTGGCGGATGGTTTCGGCATTTTCAGCGGCGGCGGCCTGCACGCGGCGGGCCTCAAGCCATGCCGCCTTAGCGGTGCTGACCTTATCAAGCGCGGCCTGCGTGGCGGCGGGAAGGGATAAAGCGGTGTCGGTCATGTCGGCTTCCTGTGTGGTCGTTTTCAGTAAGTCAATTGTGCCGGGGCTGGCACAGGTGAGCCATGTGCGGGCCGTGTGCCGTGCCTGACACAACGCCTGCCAGAAAAGGGCGGCTGGCTGACTTACCTTCTGTTTGCGGTGTAACACGGGTAACAGGTGTTACAGCGATGAATTAAAAGCATTTTTTCTTATTCTTCCGGTGTAACACGACGGGTAACACGGTGTAACAGCGCAGGCGGGTGCGTTACACCTGTTACACCTCATCCAAAAAAGAGGTGTAACAGGCTCACGCCTTACTGCATGCGGCTGTTACACCCGTTACACCTGTTACCCTTTAAAAATAAGACTCACGCAAAGGCATCTTCATCAGCCCGGCACCTCGCTGTTGAAGACGTACAGCCTGCGTACGTTCATCTCTGGCGGGCGGATACTGGTCTGCAGCTTGCCGTCGGCGGAGGCCATCAGGTAGCCCCGGTCGGCGCACAGCCGCGCCACCTTGCGCGGGTCAAACCCCCTGCAGATTTCCTTCCACCCGGACGGCATAACGTAAAACGTCGTGGCCGCCTCGGTGCCCTGCGCGGTGTTGCCTTTTTCCACTCTGCGCCAGCCCACCATGTTGCCGGGGCGGTTGCGCTCGTCGTGCCAGTCGGCAAACCGGCTGTACTGGTTGGCCGTGAAGAAGCTGCGCACCTGCTCCAGCGCCGCGATGTCCTCCTGGTTGGCCGTGTGGCCGCGGTCTTTCAGCCAGGCATTCAGGCACACGCGGGTTGCGCGCAGCGCTTCCCCCTCCTGCCAGCCGGTAATGCCGAGCCGGGTTGCCAGCTCGCCCGCCATCGCCACCAGGGCAAAGCGGTTGACCGCGCGGCCCACCTGATTGCCCGCATCCTGCGGCGTCAGGGCGGCGGTGTACTCCTTCATCAGCGCCTTGGCCTGCGCCGTCAGCCCGCTGAGGTCGGCGGTCAGCGCCCTGAGCCACTCGCGGAACGGCGCGCCGTAGTAGCTGGACGTCGCCCACTCCAGGTGTTCGGCCAGCGCCTTTCCGCTGTCGAAGCCGTGCAGTTCCTCGAACACGCCAAACTTCCCGGAGTCGCTGGGTATCTGGATCATCCTCACCTCCATCCCGGCAAACGTGCGCTCACCCGCCTTTGCGGCGTGCTCGGTCAGCGACAGCTCGCCGGTGGAGAAAAACAGCAGCCGCCACTGTTTCCGGGTGCGCAGCTCTCCGTCCGTTCCGGCGCGGCCTTTGCCCTGGCCGTTTGCCAGCATGTAGGCGATGTTGCCCGCCTCGCGGCCGTCCACCTCGCGGATTTCGTCGAGCATCATGGCGGCGTCGTTGCGGCGGCTGGCGCAGCCCTCCAGCGCGTTGCCGGTGGCGCGCCACGTCTGCCAGTAGTCCGGCCCGCCGCACACTGAGGTGGCCGCCTTCATGGTGGTGGTCTTGCCGTCCGTGGATTCACCCTTGAGGTGATAGCCGCCGCCGTCCATCCCGACCAGCCGCAGCAGCGGGGCGGCAAAGGCCAGGCTGACCGCAAACGCCACGCGCGAATTGCCGGTGCAGAAGCGCGCAACGTGCTCGCGCCACTCCTCCACGGTGCCGGACACGCGGAAGTCGCGGCCCTGCACGGAAGTGGTCTGGAGAATGACGCCGTCCGCGCCGTCGCCGCTCACCTCGTCCTGGAGAACGTAAACCTGCCCGTGCCAGCCGGTGCGGCTCACGCAGGTCACGCGGCGCTCCGGCTTGCACAGCGAGATGTACTCCATCAGGCGCGCGCGGGCCTCGCCGGTGGTGCTGATGTACGACAGACCGTTCACCAGCAGCACGCGGCGCAGCTCCTCACCGCTGCCGCTCAGCATCTCCATCGGCATCGCCCAGCGCCTGCGCTCGCCCCAGGTGTCCTCCCACTCCAGCAGGCGGCCGAAGTTGCCGCCGTCGGCGTCGCAGGTGATGGCCGTGACGCGCAGCGGGTTGCAGATTTTCACGTTCTGGATTTCGGTTTCGCCGTTGCGCTGCACCTGCTTTTCGTACCAGAGATACTCCTGCGTCAGCCGGAACCCGTGCGGCAGCTGCGTGCGGCCCTCACCGCACAGCACCAGACCGTTACGGAAGGCTTCACGGGCGCGGGTCACGCCGTGCTCACGGTGAAAGTCGTTCCAGTCGGCCTTTATTTCGCCCGGCGGCAGGCTCACCCAGCCGCTGACCGCTCTGGCCGCCTTTTCCGCGAACGCCTTACCGGGGTTTTCGCCGCCGTCCTGAAAGTCGTTGTCACCGGCGACGACGATTTTCACCTCCGGCCATCGCGCCCGCAGCGCCTGCGCCACGTTCGGCAGGTTGCCCGCCGAGATGGCCGCCACCACGCATCCGGCGGTCAGCTGGCTCACCGTCAGCGCCGTGGCGTAGCCCTCCGTGATGACCGCCTGCACCGGCGGCTCTGACGGCAGCGGGCTGAGCGCCACGAATGCGGCCTTCATGACGCTGCCCGGCAGCAGGCTTTTCTCCCCCGTGGGGGCAATCAGCTGCGCGCCGGTCACCGTGCCGTCCACTGTGGTCAGCGGCAGCAGCAGGGAACCCGCCGGGAAGGCCGTGCCGCTGATGCGCTGTGCGCTGCCGGTGAGGCAGGCCGGATAACCGGCAAAGCCTTTGCCTGCAAGATAGGCGTTTTCACCGCTGCGGCCGGCCTTCACCAGCGCGTCAACGACCGGCGCCATGTCGCGTTTCGGGGCTTTTTCTCTGGCAGGCTTAACCGGCACGCTCTGCACCTCGCGCAAATCCAGCACCTCCGCCACCGCCTGCGCGGCCGCCTTAACGCCTTTGTCTTTGACCAGCTTCACCAGGTCAAGCCCGTCACCCCGGCCACACTGGCTGCAAATCCACGTTCCGCGCCCCTCAAGGTCATCCATACGGAAGCGGTCTTTACCACCGCATTCAGGGCAGGGGCCGTGCCTGCCGCCGTCCGGCACGCTGATGCCCAGCTGCTGAAAAATCACCGGCCAGCGGCCGCGCGCCGCCGTCGTGATGTGTGATACTGACTGTACTGTCATAACGCCCCCTTAATGCCGGTACAGCGACGCGCCGGTGTCGCAGAAGGATTCAAACGCCGCCGGAAGCGTGGCGTACAGCCCGGCCATCACCTCACACCCGCGCGGCGTCAGCACGGGCGGGGCGGTCAGGAGCGTCGGCTCCACCATGTCGGTGAGCAGCGCCAGCGCCGCCGCCGTGCCCTGTGCTTCGCCGTACTCGTTCACCATCGTGCCCTCCAGATGCAGGGCGATGGCCATCTCGATGCGCTCCACCGTCATGCGGTGCGGGCCGCGCATTTCGCTGCCGGTGTCGGCCAGATGCTTTGCCCGCCAGGCGGAGGCAATGGCGCGGCGGTAAAGGGCGGTCGTCAGCTCCGCCGGAAAAACGGAAACCTGTGGCTTTTTCATGCGTGAGCCTCCCCGATGAGTGCGCAGCAGCGGGTGACGTCGGTCAGGTCGGCGCGCAGGTACTCCATCACCGCCGCCATGCCGGGCACGGTATGGCCCGCCACCGAACCCGTATCGCCGGGATGCTCTGACAGCAGCAGCTGGAGCAGGTCGCAGGCGTGCATTGCACGGTTGAGTTTTTCGAAGGCGTCGGCAGGAAGGCCGTATTCAAAGGCGCTGAAAACGCCGGATTCAGGCAAGGGGATGCCCTGAGCACCGTTGTGCCCGTTTGAAATATTCATGGTTTACTCCGTTAAAGCTGGCTGCGTGTCAGAGGTAGTTTGAGTAGTGGCCGTCGTCCGGCTCAGCGGACTGGCGCATCACCGGCTCCCGCCAGCGCCGGTACGTCACCGACGGATGCAGGTTAAGCGGGCTGAACCCCTCATGTTCGGCGTCAGCAGACATATCACTGCGCGGCGATGCCGCTTTGAGGGTGTAGCTCTCCAGAAACCACGTCAGAGGGGCCGAGGTGACCTGCCCGTCACTGTCATAACGGTAGAGCACCTCATGACTGAATTCAGGGTTAGCACACGCAACGGAGAAGGGCGCAGCAGAAAGGCGCATCACCGTTACCGTCCAGCCCTGCGAATGCTGCCAGCGTTCGCCATGCTGAGGATAATCAGGCATAACGACCTCCGTTGCAGCGACGGGAAGTGCTTAAAAGTTGAATGTGTTCTGCGGTCTGACTGTTGCTTGCGCAAAATATCCAAGTAGACTTTGATGCAGCCATATAAAGACCCTCTGGTTTAATTATGGTCAGGCTTTGTGAGGTATTGCGAGTACCTCGCAGAGCCGCTTGTTTTCGGACATTTGTTTGTATAAGGTACGTACCTTATGCCAATCATTAAAATAGAAGGTACGTACAATGTCAAGGGTTAAAGATCGCACTCCAAAAACAGGCGGAAAGTCACCAACCTTCCAAATCCGCATCAATCCAGAACTTCGAGAACAACTAGACCAGGAAGCCGCTAAAGACCAAACCACCCTTGCAAACTGGTTTAAAGAACTTGCAAGGGATGAGCTCAAACGACGTGGAGTTGAGCCAAAAGGTTGAAGGCTGGCGATCTGCGTATTGGTTAGTGGGCGCATTGTTTGCAGATCCATTCTTTTACTTCCTCCACTCTCCAGGCGGTAATACGCGCAGAAATTTTTATTGGTTTAGGGAATTCTCCAGCAGCGATACGTCTCCAAAGCGTCGCAGAAGAAAAAGGCAAACACGGCATAAGTTGTTTTTGCCTAATAAATCCGTTTTCTGGAATTTTTCCATAAGGTGTTTGGTTCATGAGGGATCTCCTATCTCGTTGATTAAAAATGACATGCACTGAGATTAGAGGAGGTGAGATGATATGTTCCACTAAAAACGGAATTCCATCGTAATTAAAGTAATTCCATCAAAAAAACTCCATTCCAACTAATCTCAATATTTTATTAACTCAATAGAATCAATGAGTTAATTTTTCCCCATAATCTTTTGATTTTATGTGTTTTTATCCGGTTTTATGCAGCTTTAATTTGCTGCTTATTTTCGAGGGGAATTTTTGTTTGGCAATCATAGGCAACTATAGGCAACTATAGGCAACTAAATGGTAATCAATGGCAATTGAAGGCAAACTGCGCGACTTCTTAGTACATGCTGTTTACCAACATTTGGCATTATCAAAGTTGTAATTTCACTCATCATGTACAGATGAAAGTGAAATTTTTAATTTTTCATAAAATGAAGATTTACCTAAGCCCTTTTTATTGATGCCTTTAGCATCGGCATAAGCAGTCAGAAGTTTAAAAAGAGGATCAATTGTTGGTGTGCCAGAATTGTTAATCCATTTTGTAGAGCCGCTTGAAGATTTTTCGAGTGCTAAGTTAATAGCAAGAAGTCCAATTATTTTATGTAAAGAAGCGCTTTCCTCATCTTTTTTATGAAAACCACGTCTGTCTTGAGATTTATCTTTAGCAACCAGAACTCCCTCTGTACCTGCGCACTGAAAAATAATTGACTCACCATGCTTTTTATAAATGCTAACTAAAGATTCAATGCATTTTTCTATGATGATTTTAGGTGTTATCCCTTCTTCAATAAGTTTAAAGCATGATGCGAAAAGAATTCCTGATTCAATAGGGCAGTTGGTTGCAATGAGTTTTGGATAAAAAACATCCAACTCTTTTGTTTTTCCTTGTGATTTTAGGAAGCTGAATAAATACCTATGTACTCTAACTAAATAATCGGAGTAGGCACTTACAATACCAATTTTATCTTCTGGGAGTTCATCATTACGGGTATGTGGATCAAGATTAGCCAATGCTCTTGCTAATTCTTTTATTTCAATTTGAGGATAGTAGGCCAATCTCTCGATGGCACTTCCTTTAGAAAAACTAAATTCCATTATGATTTCTCCTCAAATTTAGCAAAAAAGTCAGATAGCTTTTGCATAGCAATTTTTCTTTCATCGAAATAATGATGTCGGTTATAGATGCCTTCAACACCTTTAATGCGATGGTTTAAGCACCTCTCAGCAACCACAGGATCAACCCCTAATGAAGCCAAGTATGATCTAGCTGTGCGACGAAAGTCATGGATCGTGAAATTTTCTATATTTCCCATGTGGGGTTTGAGTTTGGCAAGAGCTACAGGTAGCGTGCTTTCTGCAATGTGCGGTATCATTCGGTTTTGTATTTTCCTTGCAGGAAGCACCCAATCACTATTTAGAGATAGGTCTTTTAATTCTTTTAACCATTTAATTGCTAATGATGAAAGCGGAATATCTAAATTATCTCCATTCTTTGTGTTTTTCAGGTGCCAAATCCCAGCATCTAAATCGAAATCCTCCCACCGCGCGGCACATAATTCCATCTTTCTGCAGCACAGCATTAAAAGTAATTTAAAAGTGATTTCATTCTGACGACTAAATCCTTTAGCTATTTTCATCGCGCGAAAAAGTAGCGTAATTTCCTCTTCTGAAAGAAAACGATCTCTTGATTTCTCCTGGCCACCTGCATCATTGTTATCAAAGGCTGCCGCTGGGTTAACACTCAAATAATGACGTTTTATACCATAGTTAAATATGCGCTTTATCCAACGTAGCACATCATTAGCGATAGTTGGCGCGCCGCGTTGAACAATGCTCTGCAACATTCTATCAATATCACCAGGCTTAACGTCTTCAACCTTTATGTTGCCAATGTGAGGTTTGATATCTTTTTCAATGCGCCTGCGAAGAATATCGGGGTGTTTCCAGCGTCCAACAATTTGTTTCTCGTAGTACTCAAGCGCAAGGTCAGAAACACGACGAGCGTTCTTCTCCTTCTCGATTTTGGCAAGCGTAGAGGCTTTACGCTCCTGTTTCTCTCCGGCGACGTCATAGCCTAAAGCTACTCTTGCCGATAGCTCTCTGGCCCGTTCGCGCGCTTTTGCTAAGGACAGATCCCCGTACGAACCGATCCACATCGCACGGGCTTTGCCTCCGTAGCTGTAGCGAAAGCGCCATTTGGGTATTGAGAACTCTTTCCGGTAGCAAAGGTACAATCCGTTTCCGTCAGAGCGCCCCTCAAAACGTTCCTGAGACCTGAGCCAAGTTTTTATTTGAATATCTGATAGCTTTCCCATTTTTCCTACTTGTACCAAAACAATAACGGCTTGATGTGTGGTTTGTACACTAGATGGTACAGCAAATGATAGAGATTTTGCGAGAAGGGATGACTCTTTATGAGAAAGTAAAACCCGTAACTTACGGGTTTTACTGGTTTTATGAAGTTATATGATAGTTATTGAGAAATTACTCAATATTCTGAATCTGCTCTCGCATCTGTTCAATCAACACTTTTAGCTCAATCGCTGAATTCGTAATTTCTGCATTAATGGATTTTGAAGCCAGTGTGTTTGACTCGCGGTTGAACTCCTGCATCATAAAGTCAAGACGACGGCCTACCGCCTCTTTTTTCTTCAGAATGTTATAGGTCTCTTTAACGTGCGCATCCAGACGATCCAGCTCTTCTGCGACATCGAAACGTTGTGCCATCATCACCAATTCCTGCTCAAGGCGATTATTTTCAAGCTGCACCTCAGCATCTTCCAGTTTGGCGATCAGGCGCTCCCGCTGCCACTTAATCACATCGGGCAGTTGAGCGCGGACTTTGCTGACCTCATGCGTTACCGCTTCCAGCCGCTGCTCGATCAGTGCCTTCAGAGCGCTGCCTTCGCTTTCACGTGCGGCGATGAAATCATCCAGCGCGCCATCCAGCGCCTGAATCAGCTGAGTATTAATTGCATCCAAATCCTGTTCAGGTGCTGCCATGACGCCCGGCCAGCGCAGAATATCCAGCGGATTGATAACGCCCTCATCGGTCTGCAGTTTGACCCAGTTAGCCGCCTGAACCAGTTGTTTGGCCAGTGACTCATTGAGCATCAGTTCGCCCTGCGCGCCAGGATCGGCCTCGAAGCGCAGATTACATTCGATTTTTCCACGCGTCAGTCGCTGGCGAATGCGCTCCCTGATCATCGGCTCCAGTCCGCGAAACTGTTCAGGCAGACGAATATAGGTTTCAAGATAACGTTGATTGACAGAACGCAGCTCCCAGGCGGCGCTGCCCCAGTCGCCCTTAATTTCACGGCGGGCATAGGCGGTCATACTGCGGATCATAAGCGTTACTCTTTTTTTAAATAAGGTTGAGGCCAGTATAACGAGGCAAGGCTGACCAGAACAGGTGTAAGCGTGTACAGGATGCGATAACAAAATGTTTCCGCTTTTCTCAACAGCCACTTATGCTAATTACTGGTTTACTCGTTGAGGCCCTCTTTTTATGTCGCGCGTATCGTCTCTTCCACTCATACTCAGCCTGCTGCTTGTGGGCTGTCAGTCGCCGTCTCCATCATCATCATATCCGCCTTCTACCCGACCCGTTCCGGTGTGCGCCGGCGGTGAGGTCATGATGCAAACCACATTGTGGTTTGGTCTCAGTAAGCCGCAGGGCGGCAATGTGAGCGCACTGGACTGGATGAATTTTGTCGATAAAGAGGTAACACCGCGCTTCAGGTCTGGCTTGTCTGTTTATGATGCGCAGGGCCAATGGCTGGGAGAAAACGGTCAGTTAGCACGTGAGAAAAGCAAGGCGTTAGTGCTTATCTATCAGTTCGACAGTGACAGCAACAGTCGTGTCGAAGCGCTGCGTGCTCGCTATAAAAAACAGTTTGGTCAGGAATCGGTTATGCGCGTGGATACGCCAGCCTGCATTAGTTTTTAGGGACAAACGGCGGCCAGTGCCGCCGTTGAGTCCATCAGATAAAAAGTCCGGCAAATGCAGCGGAAAGCAGGCTGACCAGGGTGGAACCATAGACCAGTTTCCAGCCAAACCTTGAGACGACATTGCCTTGTTGTTCGTTCAGGCCTTTTATCGCGCCCGCAACAATTCCAATAGAAGCAAAGTTCGCGAAGGAAACCAGGAAAACAGACAGGATGCCCAATCCGCGTGGCGTCATTCCTGCCGCTATCTTTTTCAGTTCAATCATGGCGACGAATTCATTCGCCACCAGCTTCGTGGCCATAATACTGCCAGCCTGTAATGCATCGGTAGCGGGAATGCCAATCAGCCAGGCAAAAGGATAAAAAACATAGCCAAGAAGCTGCTGGAAACTGTACCCAAACAGGGTGGCAAACAGGGCGTTGATGGCCGCGATTAAGGCAATAAAACCAATCAGCATGGCCAGAATAATCATCGCGACTTTGAAACCGGCGAGGATGTATTCCCCCAGCATTTCAAAAAAACTCTGATCTTCGTGTAATTTATCCAGCGGAATGGCCTGCTCATTACGGCCTTTGCCGGGGTTAATAATCGACAGGATGATAAACGTGCTGAACATGTTAAGCAGGAGAGCCGCAACGACATATTTGGCCTCGATCATCGACATATACGCACCAACAATCGACAGCGAAACGGTAGACATCGCGGTTGCCGCCATGGTGTAAAGTCGGCGTGGTGGGATATCGGCCAAAATACCTTTATAGGCAATGAAGTTCTCTGACTGGCCCAGCACCAGCGTGCTTACCGCATTAAAGGACTCCAGTTTTCCCATGCCGTTAACTTTTGATAACAGCGTGCCAACAACCCGAATCAGTAACGGCAGGATGCGCCAGTGTTGCAAAATACCAATCAGTGCGGAAATAAAAATAATAGGGCAGAGCACGCCAAGGAAGATAAAGGCCAGTCCCTGCTGACTCATGCCACCAAACACAAATTCCGTGCCCTGTGCAGCAAAACGCAGCAGCGTTTCAAAGAAATGCCCCACCGTGCCTACCAGCGCCAGTCCACTGGCTGAGTGAAGAAAGAACCAGCCCAGTGCGGCTTCTACAACAATCAGTTGAATGATAAAGCGCAGGCGAATGCGTTTTCGGTCATGACTGACCAGTAGCGCAAGGGCAAAAATTACCACCAGCGCCAGCAGGAAATGAAGAAGAGCGGTCATAGTTTAGTCAGTTAGCGGATATGCAGGAAAAGGTAAGGCATTTAGCCATACTCCGGCATGAATTTCATCCCAGGCTGCACTGACCACTGCAAGAGACAGCAGGCCAGGAAGTCCGTATAATACGCAGCCAATCATTAGCAAGCCGGAGATAACCATGCGTCCAGCAGGCCGTAGCGCACATCAGGTGCGTCCAGTCACATTGACCCGCAATTACACTAAACACGCAGAGGGCTCCGTTCTGGTGGAATTCGGTGAAACCAAAGTGCTCTGCACTGCAACGGTGGATGAAGGAGTTCCGCGCTTTCTCAAAGGGCAGGGCCAGGGCTGGGTCACTGCCGAATATGGCATGTTGCCGCGTTCCACTCACAGCCGTATGGCACGTGAAGCCGCGAAAGGCAAACAGGGTGGTCGCACGCTTGAAATTCAGCGCCTGATCGCCCGTTCACTGCGTGCTGCGGTCGATCTCACCATGCTCGGTGAATACACGATTACGCTCGATTGTGACGTCATTCAGGCCGATGGCGGTACACGTACGGCTTCCATTACTGGCGCCTGTGTAGCCCTGGCAGATGCGCTTAATTCCCTGGTCGCGAGTGGTAAGCTGAAAGCGAATCCGATGAAAGGCATGGTTGCCGCCGTGTCAGTGGGGATTGTCAATGGTGAAGCGTTGTGTGACCTTGAATACGTTGAGGACTCTGCCGCTGAAACGGATATGAATGTCGTCATGATGGAAGATGGCCGCATGATTGAGGTGCAGGGCACCGCTGAAGGTGAACCCTTTAGCCACGAAGAACTGCTGGCATTGCTGGCGTTAGCGCGTGGCGGTATTGAAGAATTGATTCAGGCGCAGAAAGCGGCGCTGGAAAATTAAGGTAACAGGCGACCACAGAGTCGCCTTTTTTTTATCTGAGGAGTAAGACATGAAAGCCTGGCAGCGGCAGTTTATTGAATTTGCACTGAATAAGCAGGTGCTCAAATTTGGTGAGTTCACATTAAAGTCGGGTCGTAAAAGCCCCTATTTTTTTAATGCCGGTTTATTTAACACGGGCCGGGATTTAGCGCTGCTGGGGCGGTTTTATGCGCAGGCGTTAGTCGACAGCGGAATCGATTTTGATTTGTTATTTGGTCCGGCCTACAAAGGCATCCCTATCGCCACCACCACAGCCGTTGCGTTAGCCGATCATCACGATCGTGACGTACCTTACTGCTTCAATCGTAAAGAAGCGAAAGATCACGGAGAAGGCGGTTTGCTGGTGGGAAGCCCGCTGCAGGGTAAAGTGATGCTGGTCGATGATGTCATCACGGCCGGCACGGCGATTCGCGAATCCATGGATATTATCAATGCACATGATGCCAGCCTGGCGGGCGTGCTGATTTCACTGGACCGTCAGGAACGCGGCCGGGGTGAACTCTCCGCTATTCAGGAAGTGGAACGGGATTATTCCTGCAAAGTTACCGCGATAATTACGCTTAACGACCTGATTGATTACCTGGCTGAAAAAACGCACATGGCCGATCATTTAGCGCAGGTACGGGCGTACCAAAAAGCGTACGGCGTCTGATAACTGGCGGGCATTGCGCCCGCCTTTGTATTACACCAGTTGTGCCGCAATCAGCGGCCAGCGGGTGTCAAAGTCGGCCGTTGGGCTAAACCGGAACTCGGAACGGACGTACCGCGATAACAGCCCTTCACACAGGGCCAGCAGCTGGCTGGCCAGTAAGGTTTCATCCGTTTGAAAGCCTTCACCTTCGCGCATTTTGCGTTCGCGCATCACCTGGCGTAGCTGCACTTCAATGCGCTCAAACAGCTGATTAATGCGCCCCTGCAGACGGTCCTGTTCAAACATTAACGCGTGACCTGTCAAAATCCGCGTCAGCCCCGGATTACGCTCACCAAATCCCAGAATCAGTTGCACAATAAGACGCAGGCGCGCCATTGTTTCTTTTTCATCTTTCAGGATCAGATTGATGCGGGTAATCAGACTGTCTTCAATAAATTCGATCAGGCTGTCAAACATCCGCGTTTTACTGGGAAAGTGACGATAAAGCGCCGCCTCCGATACACCGACGTTAGCCGCCAGTTTTGCAGTAGTAATGCGTTGGCTGCCATCACTTGACTCAAGCATCTGCGCCAGCGCCTGCAAAATCTCCTCGCGGCGATTCCGCTTTACGACTTTTTTCTCTGCCATGCCCTTAAAAACCCCTGAATTTCACCATATACAGGCAACACCTACGCATCTGCCACAAGAGAAAGCCTTGGGGCGATGAGAAATAATAAGATTGGCGTAAGTGAAAATCGGTCGTGCTGGTTACTGACGGCCTGAGTGACCGAAGCCACCTTCACCGCGCAAGCTGGCGTCAAACTCGTCTACCAGATTGAATTCGGCCTGGACGACAGGGACAAAAACCAGCTGGGCCATGCGGTCGCCCGGCTGAAGCGTAAAGCTTTCCTGCCCGCGATTCCATACCGATACCATAAGTTGTCCCTGATAGTCGGCATCAATCAGACCAACCAGATTACCCAGGACAATACCATGTTTGTGGCCCAGGCCAGAGCGCGGAAGAATCACGGCGGCAAGGTTCGGATCGGCGATGTGAATAGCCAGACCGGTAGGAATTAATGTGGTTGTGCCGGGTGCGATTTCCATCACATCCTCAATACAGGCACGAAGGTCTAACCCAGCGGAACCCGGTGTCGCATAGGTCGGCAAGGGAAACGCTTTGCCGACGCGCGCATCAAGAATTTTAACGTCTATTTTTTTCATCATAACGGCTGACAATCTCGTCTATTAAAAGTTGACCAAGGAGTGACTTATCGCTGAGCGGTAAGGTTTTTTCTCCTTCCTGCCAAAAAAGGTGAAGAGCATTGGTGTCGCTATTGAACCCGTGGCCTGCTTTTGACACATCGTTAGCACAAATCAGGTCCAGGTTTTTACGCGCGCGTTTTTTTCGGGCGTATTCTTCCACATTCTGGGTTTCAGCCGCAAATCCAACCACAAATGGCCGGCTCTGCGTTAAGGCCGCCACCCCCGCGACAATATCGGGATTTTTAATGAGCTGCAGGCTGACTTTCTCATCGTCATCCTGTTTCTTTATTTTTTCATCCGCGATCTCAATTGCCCGGTAGTCTGCCACGGCTGCGCTTGCAATGAAAATATGTTGTGCGTTTATCTCCCCTATTACCGCCGCCTGCATTTCCAGGGCCGAGGTCACATCCACTCGTTTAACGCCGGCGGGTGTTGGCAGGGCAACCGGACCGCTTACCAGCGTAACGCGGGCGCCGCGCTTTGCCGCCGCCGCCGCAATCGCAAACCCCATTTTTCCCGAACTGTGGTTGCTGATATAACGCACGGGGTCGATCGCTTCCCGGGTGGGACCCGCGGTAATCATAATATTGAGATGTTGCAGGTCGTTGACGGGCGCGGCCCACTGAACGGCGTGGTCAACGATAGCTAAAGGGTCAAGCATGCGACCGGGGCCAATATCCCCGCAGGCCTGGCTGCCGCTGTCTGGCCCCCAAATTAACAGGCCGCGCGCCTGAAGCCTGATCAGGTTTTCCTGCGTTACGGCAGCGCGATACATCTGCTGATTCATCGCCGGCACAATCGCGACAGGCGCTGCTGTTGCCAGCACGGCAGTGGTGACTAAATCATTGGCCATCCCTGCCGTAATGCGCGCAATAAGGTCGGCCGTGGCCGGGGCCAGCACGATCAGGTCAGCCCATTTGGCCAGCTCAATGTGTCCCATTGCGGCTTCAGCTGCCGGGTCAAGCAGATCATCAAAAACAGGATAACCGGAGACGGCCTGCAGGCTGAGTGGCGTGATAAAAGCCTTTGCGCCCTCGGTCATCATCACGCGGACATCGGCACCGCGATCGCGCAGACGACGGACCAGCTCGGGGGTTTTATAGGCAGCAATTCCACCACTGACGCCCAGAAGAACTTTTTTACCGGCTAATCCCATCATGCTGTTGACCTCATTTTCGATTGCCGTCTTCGATTGCCGTCGCAGGGACGGTGTAATGGCCGAATTTTATCACAAAACGTGGCATGCACCTTTTCAATGGCTGCGTTTGCGAGACATGCCGGAGAATCACAATCACGCGCTGGTGACGGATAGGTTCGCACGCGATGATACAGGGGGCGACAGGGAGAGCAGCAATGAAAAATTTGCCACCACGAGAAAAACTTCAGCAATGGGGTGCGGATGCGTTAAGTGACGTAGAGCTGTTAGCGATTTTCTTACGAACAGGTTCAAAAGGCGTTCCTGTCATGATGCTGGCGCAGCAGATGCAGCAGGAGCTGGGGTCGCTTTATAATATCGTTAATGCGACGGCTGCAGACTTTAAGGGCATTAAAGGCGCTGGCGAAATCAAGTTGATTCAGATGCGCGCAGTGGCAGAACTGGCCAAACGGTTTTTCGCCAGCCAGCTGGCGCGTGAGAGCACAATTGACAGTCCCGCAGCGACGCGTCAGTACCTGCAGACATTATTGGCCAGGCAGGAGCGTGAGGTGTTTGTCGTGCTGTTTTTGGATAATCAACATCGGGTATTAATGGCCAGAGAAATGTTTTCCGGATCCATCAACAGCGTCGAAGTCCATCCTCGTGAAATTGTGCGTGAAGCCCTGAAAATCAACGCGGCTGCGCTCATCGTGGCGCATAACCATCCGTCAGGAATTGCTGAACCCAGCCAGGCTGACCGCGACATTACACTAAAAATCTGCGAAGCTTGTCGCTTATTGAATATCCGGTTGCTTGATCATCTGGTGATTGGACACGGTCAATCTGTCTCATTTGTCGAACGCGGATGGCTCTGAGCCTGAAAATCTGGTCCAGGTGGCGGCTTTTTACACGATCATTCGGGATCTTTATCTGTTCGGGACTTGAGCACTTGGACCGAGCGGCGTATACTACGCCACCTTTGAGAATCTCGGGTTTGGCGGTTAGGCCAGCTTAGCGGGTTCCATGGAACTCGCCTGGCGGGCTGCAAGCCTGACGAGGCGGCCAAAACCTAATTTTTAAAGCTCGAGCTGATTTGATTTTTGGAGAATAGACATGTCACGAGTCTGCCAGGTAACTGGAAAGCGTCCGGTGACCGGTAACAACCGTTCCCACGCAATGAACGCGACGAAACGCCGTTTCCTTCCGAACCTGCACTCACACCGTTTTTGGGTTGAGAGCGAGAAGCGCTTCGTTACTCTGCGTGTATCTGTAAAAGGTATGCGTATTATTGATAAAAAGGGCATTGATACGGTGTTAGCCGACATGCGTGCCCGTGGTGAGAAGTACTAAGAGTACTAAGGAACTGAGTCATGGCTAAAGGTATTCGTGAGAAGATCAAGCTGGTTTCCTCTGCTGGTACAGGTCACTTCTATACCACCACGAAGAACAAACGTACTAAACCAGAAAAACTTGAACTGAAAAAGTTCGATCCGGTTGTACGTCAGCATGTGATCTACAAAGAAGCCAAAATTAAATAATTTTGGTGTTCTGCTAAAAACCCGGCTCCGGCCGGGTTTTTTGTTTGTGTAATGCGCAGGGGAGAGGTTATGCCAGAGTTGCCAGAGGTAGAAACCAGCCGACGCGGCATTGAGCCACATCTGGTTGGTCAAACAATTCTTCACGCCGTCGTTCGCAACGCACGCTTGCGTTGGCCGGTATCCAATGAAATCCTCGCATTAAGCGATCAGCCAGTACTGAGTGTTCAGCGGCGCGCTAAATACCTTTTGCTTGAGCTGCCACACGGCTGGATCATTATCCATCTTGGTATGTCTGGCAGTCTGCGCGTTCTGCCCGAAGAATTGCCTGCCGCCAAACACGATCATGTTGACCTGGTGATGAGCAACGGGAAGGTCCTGCGCTACACCGATCCCCGACGTTTTGGTGCCTGGTTGTGGAGCAGCGATCTGGACGGAAGCAGCGTGCTGGCCCATTTAGGTCCAGAACCACTGAGTGAAATGTTCAGTGGCGACTATTTGTTTGAAAAATCCCGCGGTAAGCGAACGGTGATCAAGCAGTGGTTGATGGACAATAAAGTCGTGGTGGGCGTGGGCAATATTTATGCGAGCGAGTCACTGTTTACAGCAGGGATCCTGCCTGATCGAGCAGCGATGAGCCTGTCTCACGATGAAGCGGCGTTTTTGGCTAACACTATTAAAGCGGTACTGCTCCGTTCTATCGAGCAGGGTGGAACGACATTGCGCGACTTTTTACAAAGCGATGGCAAGCCAGGCTATTTTGCTCAGGAGTTGCAGGTTTACGGCCGGGCTGGCGAACCCTGCAGGGCGTGTGGCACGCCGATTGTAAGTGGGAAGCACGGGCAGCGCAGTACCTACTGGTGCCCCAACTGCCAGCATTAAGGCAGCTTTGCGAGTAAGGCCTGATGGACAGGTGCGGACAGGAAGGCAGAGACATCGCCACCATGCCGCGCCACTTCTTTGACCAGTGACGATGAGATAAAAGAAAAGCCTTCTGAAGGCATTAAAAATACGCTTTCCAGCGTTGGCAACAGGTGTCGGTTCATACGCGCGAGCTGCATTTCATATTCAAAATCGGACACGGCACGTAATCCACGAACCAGCACATTTGCCTGCTGCGCCCGGGCGAAGTTTGCCATCAGATCGCTAAAACCGACCACGTCGACATTGGGCAGATGTGCAGTGGCCTGTTGCGCCAGCGCCACTCTTTCGTCCAGCGTAAACAGCGGTTTTTTACTCGGGCTGGCGGCAATCGCCACAACAAGCCGATCAAACATCTGTGCTGCACGAGTGACGATATCAATATGGCCCAGGGTAATGGGATCGAAGGTGCCAGGATAAATCGCTTTTGTCGTCATGTGCGCCCTTCCGCCGAAGTCTTATTTAGCGCCCAAAGCGCTGCATATTTATTGAATGTGTACTGGGCATTAACGACTGCCAGTAGCCAGCCCTGTTTGCCATCAAGGAATCCGGCACGCAGCAGCAGCGTTTTTACAAAGGCACCCGCTGTATGACTGAAGACAGAAACCAGGCTGCACGTTTTTCCACGCTGGAATCTTTCCTGCGCCCAGGCTTCAGCATAAGCCAGTTGTTTTCGCTGGAAAACCATCAGGTCACGGCAGGTCAGATGCTGTAAATCGCCTTTCAGTACCTTAACGGGCGCACCTTCGGTTTTGAGTGACTCATGGACCTGATTATCGTTATAACCCAGTGTACGCGGATACAGACGCATCACTCTGTCAGGATACCAGCCGCTGTGACGCATAAAACGGCCCAGGAACAGGTTGCTACGACTGAGGCTGTAAACGGTTGGCCCCGGTTGCGCTTCCAGAACCTGTTCAATCGCCTGACGCAATTCTGGCGTCACGCGCTCGTCGGCATCGATCATCAAAATCATATCGCCACTGGCAAAACTTTGCGCCCGCTGGCGTTGTTTTCCATAACCCTGCCATTCCGTTGCCTGAAAAACCTGTGCGCCGGCCTGTTGAGCCAGCGAGAGGGTGTCATCGGTACTTCCGGAATCCAGCACGATAATTTCATCGGCCCAGCTGACTGAGGCAAGACAGTCAGGCAGCAAGGCGGCTTCATTTTTGGCAATCATCACCACTGAAAGGCGTTGGCGCGTAGCGGTCATCAATGAGCCCGTGGCGGTAAATGAGGTTCAAGTAACTGTAGCAGGCGCTGCAGCGCACCCTGATTTTGGTGCAGCACCTCGACGGCGTGGCGACCGTAATAACGACGATAGTCGTCATCCTGTAGCAAATTCGTCACTTCTTTTTCCAGCGACGCCGCGTCAGTCACAGTGATCAATCCCTGTGCCTCCTGCAGTTTGCTGCAAATATCTTTGAAGTTCCAGGTATGCGGGCCCATCAGTACCGGGATAGCATGGGCTGCCGGTTCCAGCGGATTATGACCCCCACGCTCAACCAGGCTGCCTCCTACGAAAGCCAGGTCGGCTATACCGTAGAGCAGCATCAGTTCGCCCATTGAGTCACCAATGACAACCTGTGTTGAACTGGAGGGGATCTCTCCGCTACTGCGTAAGGTAAAGCTGAAGTGACGTTTTTGAGTGAGTTCACGCGCATCGTTGAAGCGCTCAGGATGACGTGGTACCAAAATCAGCAGCAGATCGGGAAAGGTCTCCAGTAAACGGCGATGCGTATCCAACAGAATCGCTTCTTCACCTTCATGTGTACTGGTCGCGATCCAGACCGGACGGCGCGGAGCCCATTGGCTACGCAGCGTGACGGCGCGTGCCGCCAGCTCGGGAGTAACTGAAATATCGAATTTCAGGCTGCCGGTGATCGACAGGTGAGAGCGTTTCAGCCCAAGCTGGATAAAACGCTCACCATCCTCGGCATTTTGCGCAGCGATCAGCGTGATGCTCTGCAGGAGATTGCGCATAAACTTGCCCAGCTTGCGATAGCCTTTGGCTGAGCGTTCTGACAGGCGAGCATTGGCGATCACCAGCGGAATATGGCGCTGATGCAGAATACGGATGATATTAGGCCACAGCTCCGTTTCCATAATGATGACCAAACGTGGATTCACCGTATCAAGAAAACGATTAATGGCGCCGGGTAAGTCGTAAGGCAAATAGACATGGTGTACATCTTTGCCAAAAGCGGACTGCGCGCGCTCCGAACCGGTTGGCGTCATGGTGGTCACGGTAATGGGCAGGGTAGGATAGCGATGACGCAGCGCGCGTACCAACGGCACCGCCGCCAGCGTTTCCCCCACAGAAACCGAATGCAGGACAATGCCGTCCGGCTTCACTTTTCCGGCGCAGTAGCCATAACGCTCTGCCCAGCGTTTGCGATAGGCCGGGGCTTTACGACCGCGCAGCCACAGGCGCAGCCAGATGAGTGGCTGAATGAAATAGAGCAATGCGGTGTAAATGGTCGTCATAGTTACCGTTATGACACGTTGGCGTCAAAAAAGCAGTTTAAAGTCAGATTACTGCATATTATCAGAAACAGCATAATCACTCATCTCACATCATGATTGGGTACGTAGCACCTGCTCATAGAGGGAGGTAAGGGAATGTGCCAGGTGCTGTGGGCTGTATGGCTCAACCCTGCGCCGCGCCGCTTCTCCCATTCGCGCGTCGACGGTCAGACTCGACAGAGCGTTTATCGCCTGGTTCAGGCCTTTAATATCCAGCGCATCGCGAACAAATCCTTCCTGGCCTTCGCGAATAAATTCAGCGCCGCCACAGCCGGTGCTGGTAATGACCGGTAAACCACAGGCCATCGCCTCCAGTACGACGTTGGGGAAGGGATCATATAAGGTCGGCAGCAGCAAACCATCGGCAGCATGATAGAAAGGCTGTACGTCCTGCTGCACGCCGACAAAACGCAAGCGGTCAAGGCAGTTCAGTTGATTAGCCAACTGCTGATAACGTTTTACCTGTTTGTCCTGGCCTACCACAATCAGATAACGATGACTGTTGGCCAGCGCTTCAATGGCCGCTTTCAGGCCTTTGCGTTCAAAACCCGATCCCACGTAAATCAGCACTGTTGCGTTGGTGGGCAGATTCAGTTGGGTCCGCATGGCATGGCGCGTGGCCTCGGTCGCAGGCTGAAAGCGCGTGGCATCAATCGCATTGTAGATAACGTGTATTTTGTCTGCCTGCAGCGTAAAACAGCGCAAAATGTCTTGTTTTACCATCTCAGAATTGCAGATCACCGCTTTCAGCGAGGAAGACTGGAACATGTCCGCTTCCGCCCGCAAAACGTAACGATGGTAAGGACTCAGGCTGGCACTCAGGCGCTGTAGTGGTGACACAATGCGGGCACGTTGCTCAAGCCAGACACGGTGAACGCCATCGCCAGCCCGAAAAATATCACAGCCTGCGATGCGCTCATGGCTTTGTACGATATCAAACTTCTCCCGCTCCCAGCAGGCCCGCGCAGCCTGTGCAAATCCTCGCTCGCGTGAAACCCGCCCCAGTTTGCCTGGATTACAGATGTGCAGATGCCAGTCTGGGTTGGGTTTGCCCTGCCAGCTGCGGGTAATGATATTGAGATCCAGCTGCTCACTTCCCAGCGCTTCCAGCGCGCGTGAGATAAACCGTTCTGCGCCGCCATCAGGACGATATTTTTGCCGGACAATGGCCAGACGTAACTTACGCATTCAGATAGCTCCTTGCGGCATTCACGACATCCTCAACCGGTATGGCCGATAAATAACGCTGATCGGTCCGGGTATCAATAGAATCCGGATGGGGCAGAGATCCATAGTCGCCCGCCCAAATCACCCGATTGTTGTCTCCCCACGGACGCCAGTGCTGCAGCTTGGTCGGTCCGAAAAGGGCGATGCAGGGTGTATCCAGCGCCGCCGCCATATGCATGGGCGCGGAGTCGACACCGATAAAGAGTTGCGCGCCCGCGATAAGCGCCGCCAACTGAGGTAAAGAGAGTTGACCCGCAAACGAGATAACGTGAGGGGAATGGCATTGTGCCAGAATACGTTCGACCATCTCCCGTTCATTTGCATCGGGGCCTGCCGTCAGTATCACTTTGCGGTCGGCTTGGGCTAACTGATCGATGGTGGCCGCGACCTTGTCCTCTTCCCAGCATTTAAACTGCCAGCGTGAAGTGGGCTGTAAAACAATATAGCCCCCGGCAACCTGCTGCTGACGGAGCTTGTTCTGCACTTTTTGCGCATCGTCGGGGCTGAAGTGCATTGAGGCACCGATGCCTTCCGCTGGAATAGTCAATGGAGAAAGTGCGGACAGATTTTGTTCCACTGTATGTAATTGCTCATGATTTTCAGTGGTAACTAAATGCGTGTGGCACCAGCGCCAGATGGCCTTGTCACGTTTTGTGAAGGCAAAGCCAATACGTACTGGTGCACCAGATAAACCGGTGATAATGGCGCTGCGCCACTGATCGGCAAGGTTAATGACCAGGTCATACTGACAGTTGCGGACGGCAGCGACCAGCGCCATTTCATGGCGGAATTTTTGCCAGCCACCTTCCTTTTTCCAGCCGCGGTCAATGACATGCAGATGGCGGATGGCAGGATGTGCTTCCAGCATAGGACGGGTTTCTTTATAGAGCAGAACATCAATCACGGCCTGTGGGTAATGCCGATGCAAAGCATTGATGACAGGCGTGGTCAGCAGCATGTCGCCATGATGACGCAGTTTGATTATCAGTATTTTTTTCGGTGCAAACTGGACTGGAATCGGGCTTGTCATACTCAAATGCTCTCAAAATTTAGTGAGCTGATTGTAGGGCAAACCCTTTAGGGGTTAAAGCAAGTGACGGCGCTTATTTCCTGCGCCAGTAATAAATCCGTCCCAGCCACAGCAGCAGGTGATACCACTGCTTAATACCACGTGCATTGCGCAACATACGTTTGTGCGTCCCGGTCGCGAACACATCTGCAATCATCGCCTGACGCGCAGCCTCATCGGGCTCACGTCGAATACTGTGACAAACGCTCAGGGCTTCGTGCGTTACCTGATAATGGAACGTCGGGTATATTTTAACTTTATCGCGGTAGCGCGCATTAATCTCTTCCAGCATTCTGGCAATTTTCAGGTAATGGCGCTGATACTCGACATTGGCCTGTCCGGTGCGCTTGCGGTTACTGATTGAAGCGTCATGCGTATGATAACGGTACAGTTGTCTGTCGGTGTAGCGCACGCGCTGTACATTGAGCATGAGTTCTGTCGTCCACGGAATGTCCTGGTGGTGTAGTCCGGGTTCGAACGCCAGCTTTGTTTTTTCAATCAGTTCACGGCGATAAATGCCCAGCCAGACAACATGCTTATAGCGATGTGTTTTCAGCGCCTTGTTAAGCCACTCTGGGCCGCTGAGAACTGACGTGCCAGAAAGGCGCTCCAGCGGTATTAGCGGTTGAATCGCATTGTCGGCCGGAAAAAACCATTCAGCGTTACAATGCGCTACATCCAGATTATCCGCTTCTGCCATGTCTGTCAGCGTCTGGTACATGTCGGGCTTCATGGTGTCATCAGCATCAGGAAAGGTCACGTACTTGCCGCGAGCCACTGCCAGGCCAGCATTGCGCGCACGGGATACGCCACCGTTTGGTTGGTGAATGACCCGAATGTGAGGATAGCGTTGCGCGTAGTTGTCAGCCTGTTTACCGGAGTCATCGGTGGAACCATCATCAACGATGATGATTTCAAGTGATGTGAGCGTCTGCGCCAGTAAAGACTGGATAAACCTTTCAAAACCGGCACCAGCATTAAACATCGGCGTGATTATGGACAATAAAGGTGAATTCTGTATCACGGCATTATGCATTTTAATAAAATCGAGACGGAACTTTACTCATGCTAGCACGAAAGTATTCAGAACTTTTTGTGCATTTAGAGTCAAATAAATGATTAGCAGAAATTATTTCTTATGCAACTTTTGCGTGCGGGTGATCAAAAGCCCGGCTATGACTGTTTTAACCTGGGCACAGTATGAAAAATATTCTCGTCATCAGGCGCGATAACATCGGGGATATGGTGTGTACCACCCCGCTGCTGGAAGGTATTAAAAAGGTTTTCCCGAGGCAAAACTGACATTATTGGTTAACAAAGTCGCGCAGGATGTGGTGCTGAATAATCCCCACATTGATTCGCTACATGTCTATAAAAAAGCCAAACACCGTAGTAAAAACGAGAGCGCAATGGGTGTCTACTGGCATCGTTTGAAAATTTTCTGGATGTTGCGTCAGACTCATTTTGATGCGGTAGTGCTGGCCAATCCGGTGCCCTGCAGGTACAGCCTGCGTCTCGCACGTTTAGCGGGAGCAACAAATATCATTGGCGCGGGCCAGCCTAATCAAGGGTTTACCCGAAGTTTCAGTAGCGCAGATTTTTCTGAAAATCATCAGGTTGAACACACCTACTCTTACCTCTCATCGTTAACCGCTCATTTACCCGACGTTCCCCCCGTAAGAGTTTATCTGACAAAGTCAGAGCGGGAGGAGGCAGAATCGCGTGTACATGCGTTGTTTCCCGTTGAGGGCCAGACTTATGGCGTGCATATCAGCAGTCGCTGTGCAAAGCGCCGCTGGGCAATAGACAATTATGCTGCGTTTATCCATATCCTCTTAAAGGATGAAAAGGCTCGCGTATTACTGTTTTGGTCACCTCAGGGTGCGCTGGGGCCTGAGGATATGGGAGATAACGCGCGTGCTGAAAAGCTCCTGCAGTTAGTTAATTCTTCACGAATAGCAGCCTATCCTACAGGGGTCAGTGCGTGATCTGATGGCGGGTTTTCATTGCTGTGATCAGATTTTGTGTAGTGACGGCGGTCAAATGCATATCGCAGCGGGTTTGCACGGCTTTGTTGAATAAATGGATTTTATGCTGTGGTACTATGAAAACGGTTGTTTCAGATAACATAAAATCAATGCGTTACATGCTTGCGTATGACGGTGTTCTGTCTGGCATCAGCGTTTTCTACCAAAACAGTGCAGACAAAACAGAATGATTACCTATTATTCAACAAAGCCGGTTTGCACAAAGAACAGGGCGTGTTTTTTGGTGATAAGGATGCCCAAGCATGGCATCCATGGTCGGGCGAATATAAGATTATGCAAACCTTGTCAGGTGATTGTAATGAATTATACCCAGAAACTGTTTTACAGGCATGGCAAGAGCTTAGAGTAACTAAGGAGTTCGTTTAATAACAACGTCATAATATTCTGAAAGCGTCTGACCAAAAAAACGCGGCGTAAGCCAGGAGAAAAGAGCTTCAAGATTTTCATAAAGCAGTTCGATATCCTGTTCACTTACAAAGGTTGGGCTGCCTCCTGGCATAAACTCCGAGCTATGTAACATAAATTCAACATAATCTTGTCCTTCAGCTATAGACATTTCAACAACTCGTTTCATCTCAGCTAAATTATTTTTAGAAGGACGTAACCAGTTAACTGCGGGACTTTTTTGCTTCCCACGTATACGATAGGTGGCCTGCTTGAGCTTGTTGATCAACGGTGGATATTTATAATGAATGCTCATGGGGATTTCCAGCAAAGATGAATGACCTATGCGTGAAATGTCCTGAAGGTCGATAAAATAGGGTTTATTGGGAAACTGGGTATAATTAGTTCCTCCATTCCCTTGTGGCGAACCAGGATTGAACTGCCAGTTTATGTGTGGTGTAACAGAGCAGTCAACGTGGTAGTCAAGCTCAGCCAGTATCGATGCGTACCTTTCATCAAATGCCCATCGGCCGGCGCGATGGCTGCGCATTTTTACTTGAAACTTTTCTTCAAGAAGTTCTGTCATAAAAATGACTTTTTTTCGAAGCACCGAGTCTGGATACTCGATAAGATATGGTTGGTGAAACCAGTCATTATCGGTAAGTGGTGATTCAGGCGGACTGTTCCATGCATGCAGATGCATGCCAATTTCACCCTTTTTACGAGCAATGACGTCTTTACCAAATTCTATATAAGCGGGATCGCAAGCCATTTCATAATTTGTAAGCCACGTAGGTTTAAAACCATAACGTTCACAAAGGGCTTGAAATCGTGGCAAAAAACGTGTGTTTTCTGTTGTTATATGGCAATGCTTGCGCCAAAGATTATCACCTTCTGTATCTATTGTGATAAGGAATGCATGCTTGCCCATTTTCGCCGCCCTAAGCTACTAAATCGACAATGTTACGCGTGCTGTCCTTAACTGGTAAAGCGATTTTTTAACACTTTATATAACAAAAAGTTACAATATGTATTATTTTTTGAAATAAAGTGATTTGCGTAAGTCTTTAAATAAATTAACAGTAACAATATTTAATTTCATACAAACAGGTAGGGCGTTTTGTCAAAAAATATACTTATGGTGATTGATGGCCTTCCGGGCGGCGGTGCAGAAAAAGTGGTATTGACGCTCGTTAAAGGCCTGCTAAAGCTTGGACATCGAGTATCACTCTTTTCACTGCGAGACGTTTGTGCCTATCCGCTCCCTGAAGGGGTAAATTATCAGGTCATACTGGACAACAATAACAAGCCTTGGCGGAAGCTAACTGAGCTTTATCGTCGCGCCCGATCACTCGATGATGCGATACGCCAGACTGAAAAAAAGAATGGAAGCTTCGATCTTGTAATTTCTCATTTGCACAAAACCGACAGGATAGTTAGTCGCAGCCGAGCATTATTATGCGAGAAGACATGGTATTGCTTACATGGTATATTTTCTGCTTCTTATTTAGGACATCGTAAGGGCATCTCACGCTGGCTTAAGATCAGGAAAATACATAACGTTTATCAGAAAAAGAATATTATCGGTGTTTCTCCTATGGTGTTAGAAGATTTAAAATCCATTTTCGCAGTGACACCTTCCAGAGAAACCGTAATCGGTAATCCATTTAATATTTCTGAGATTAAACAGTTCGCGCTTGAGCATGTTGATGCCCCTGAGTCAGAATTTCTAATTCATGTTGGCCGCTTTCACGAAACTAAGCGGCATGATCGTTTACTGCAAGCTTATGCATTAAGCAATATTCCTTTACCGTTGGTGCTTTTGGGGCAAGGTTCGCCCGAACGCCAGGCGATTCTTGAAACATTGGCGAAAAAATTGGGTATACATGAGCGAGTCATTTTTCAGGGATTTTCGCCTAACCCCTATGCCTGGATTAGCAAAGCTAAGATGTTGATCGTTAGCTCTGACAGCGAAGGTTTTGGAAATGTGATAATTGAAGCGATGTTATGTGGAACACCTGTCGTCAGTACGCGCTGTCCAGGTGGGCCAACTTCGCTTTTACAGGGCGATTTAGCTCGTGGTCTTGCAGATTTAAATCCGCAGTCACTCGCAGATAAAATGATAGAGATTTATAATTCCCCTCCCGAACTAGATGATAAACAGTTAAACCGATTTGATACGCACATTATTTGCCAACGTTATTTAGAGCTTAGCCAGTAAAAAAAGGGGGATGTGCTATTCCCCCCTCTAAATAACTGATCCTAATACCGCTACACTTTAGCCAGCCCATGTTTTCCCCCGGGGAATGGGCTGACGGTATTCATAAAGTGATGGACCTTTTTCAACAGTTGCCACATTGAACTGCACTGGTGATTTCGGGTTATTGTCTCATGAAGCGCCTGCCACAACCGTTCGACAT